>CADCSY010000092.1:3005-99922 GCA_902805555.1 uncultured Acidimicrobiales bacterium
CACCCACCCAGCCGAGGCCTCGAAGGGGATCTTCCTCCCCGTCCAGCTCTACCCGGTGTTCGAGTGCGCGCTCAGAGCGGCGGCGGGACGGACCGTCGACAGCCACGTCGACCGCATCGCCGAGCTGTGGTCGCGCTTCAGCGAGGTGGCGGCCACGAACCCCTTCGCCTGGAGCCAGGAGGCGATGACCCCCGGCCAGGTCGCGACGCCGAGCGCCGACAACCGGATGGTGGGGTTCCCCTACACGAAGGTGATGAACACGAACAACACCGTCGACCAGGGAGCCGCCCTCCTGCTGTGCTCGGTCGAGGCCGCACGGGCGGCCGGCGTCGGTGAGGACCGGTGGGTCTTCCCCTGGTCGGGAGCGGACGCGCACGACCACCTGGCGGTGTCGGCCAGAGCCGACCTGCACTCTTCACCGGCCGTGCGCATCGCCGGCGGGAGGGCCCTCGAGCTGGCGGGCGTGGGCGCCGACGACGTCGCCCACGTCGACCTCTACTCGTGCTTCCCGTCGGCGGTCGAGGTCGCGGCCGCCGAGCTGGGGTTCGGCCTGGACCGCCAGCTCACCGTGACGGGTGGCCTCTCCTTCGCCGGGGCGCCGCTCAACGGGTACGTCATGCACTCGATCGCCACCATGGCGGGGGTGCTGCGGGAGGACCCCGGGAGCGTCGGCCTCGTCACCGCCAACGGGGGCTACCTCACCAAGCACGCCATCGGCGTCTGGTCGAGCGAGCCGCCGGCCCACCCCTTCCGGGCGGCCGACCCGCAGGACGAGGTCGACGCCCTCCCGGCGACGACGCCGGTCGAGCACCACGAGGGGCCGGTCACCGTCGAGGCCTACACGGTCATGCACGAGCGCGACGGCTCCCCCGACAACGCCGTCGTCGCCTGCCGCACCCCCGACGGCGGCCGCACCTGGGGCCTCTCCCGTGACCCCGACCTCCTGCGGGCCATGTGCACCCAGGAGCTCGTCGGCACCGAGGGCGAGCTCCGGGGGGACGAGGCCACCCTCACCGTCACCTGAGGACGGTCACCCGCCCGTCACGCCGAGGCGCCCGAGGGTGGTGAAGAGGACGTCGACGTCGTCCTCGCTGGAGAAGAAGTGCGGGGCCACCCGGAGCGCGCCGTGGCGCTCGTCGACGACGACGCCCTCGGCGAGGAGGGCGTGGAGGACCGCCTTCGAGTCGGGCACCTCGAACGCCACCATCCCACCCCGCTCCCCGTGCGGGAGGGGGGTCCGCACCACGAGGCCGGCGTCGGCAGCCCGGGTCACGAGGTGGTCGGTGAGCTCGAGCACCCGGGACCGGATGCGGTCGACGCCCACCTCGAGGACGATCTCCAGCCCGGCGGCCGCGGCGAAGATCGAGGCGGGCGCCGGCGTGCCCATGGCGAAGCGCTGCGCGGTCGGCGGCCAGTCGACGGCCGACCCGTCGAAGGCGAAGAAGTCGGCCTGGGCGAACCAGCCGGTGACGGTGGGTCGCAGCTCCGGGATGCGGTCGCGCCTGACGTAGAGGAAGGCGACCCCGGGGCCGCCGAGGAGGTACTTGAGGGGGCCGCCGACCAGCGCGTCGCAGCCGTTGGCGTGCACGTCGATCGGGAGCACCCCCGAGCCGTGGTAGTCGTCGACCACCAGCAGGGCGCCGGCCGCCCGGCACCCGGCGGCGAGCGCCTCGACGTCGAGCACGGCGCCGTCGAGGTAGGAGACCCGGCTGACCGACACGACCGCGGTGCGCCCGCCCACCGCGGCCAGGAAGCCGTCCACCGAGCGGCCACCGACCCACACGACCTCGGCGCCTCGCGGCTCCGCCGCCAGCCACACGAGGGAGTCGGCCGGGAACTCGTCGCGCGACAGCACGACCTGCCGACGCTCCCCGTCGAAGGCCAGGCTCGACTGGAGCGAGGAGAGCCCGGTGGAGATCGAGGGCGTGAGGGCCACCTCGTCGGGGTCGGCCCCGATGACCCGGGCGTAGAGCGCCTCGAGCCGGCGCATCTCGGGGATGATGTCCTCGAACCAGAGCCGCTCGGCCGAGGCCTTCTCCTGCCAGGCGTCGAGGAACCGGTCCACCGCCGCCCTGGCACGGTGGCCGAGGGGGGCGAGGGTGTGGGTGCCGAGGAAGGTGGTGCGCCCCACCGCGGGGAACTCGTCGCGCCACGCCAGGAGGTCGGCCGGTCCCCGAAGGCATGTCACCCCGCCATGGTGCCCCCCGACCCCGCCCGTGACCGCACCAGTGCGTGCGCGATCGACCGCCTTCCGGTCGTCCGGGCACCCAGAGCCGCGGCACCGGGCGCCCGTAGTGTTACCGCCCGTGGACGGGGGGCGGATCGTGATGGGGCTGCTCTTCTTCCCACGCGGCGGGTCGGCCCAGGTGACGAAGTACCTGGCGGTCGCGCTCGGTGAGGCCGGCTGGGACGTGCCCCTCGTCGTCGGCTCCCTGGGCGGGCCCGGGGAGGAGACCCATGCGCCCACCTTCTACGGCGACCTCGAGCTGCACCACCTCGACTACTCCCCGGCGGTCGCTGCGTTCGAGGGGGGTGAGAGCGCGCTCGCCGCCCCCGTCCCCATGCACCCCTCGTACGAAGACCGGGTCGGCGCGCCCGACGTGGTCCTCAGCGCGGTCGAGCCGGCTCTCGGGCACCACCTCGCAGCCGTGTGGGAGCAGCCGCTGGAAGCGGCCGGAGCCGACCGCGCCCACGTGTTCCACCTCCACCACCTGACGCCCCAGCACGACGCCGCCCGGGCCCGGTGGCCCCACGTGCCGGTCGTCGCCCACCTCCACGGGACCGAGATCAAGCTGGTGGAGGGGATCGAGGCCAGGTCGGCGCTGGCCGAGAGGCTGGGCCGGACGCTGGCCGAGATGCCAGAGGCGGTCGCGTCCGGGTCGCTCGACACCGCCGGCCTCGACCAGGTCGACCTCGACCTGCTCGCGGCCACCCGCTGGCCGCAGTGGCGGCACGGGGAGCACTGGGCCGCCCACCTCCGCCAGCAGGCGCTCGCCGCCGACCACCTCGTGGTGGTGTCGCCACCGGACCGCGCCACGGCGACGAGCGTCCTCGGCGTCCCACCTGCGTCGGTCACCGACGTGCCGAACGGCGTCGAGACGGACCGCTTCCACCCCCGGCCATCGGCGCCCGAGGCCCGGCGCGCCCAGCTCCGCCGGTGGCTCGTCGAGGACCCCCAGGGGTGGGATGCCTCAGGTGTCCCGGGTTCGGTCCGCTACCGGGACCACGACCTGGACCGGCTGCTCGGCCCGGACGAGAAGGGCACCGTGCTCATCTACGTCGGCCGCTTCACCGACGCCAAGCGGGTCCCGTTGCTCGTACGGGCCTTCGCAGCTGCCCGCCGCCGATCGCACAGGTCTGCGTCGCTCCTCGTCTGGGGCGGGCACCCGGGGGAGGTGGAGGGAGAGCACCCGGTGACGGTGGCGCGGGAGGTCGGCGAGGACGGGATCTACTTCGCCGGCTGGCGGGGGCACGAGGACCTGCCCGACGGGCTCGCCGCCAGCGACGTGCTCGTCATGCCGTCGGTGAACGACTCGTACCCGCAGACCCCGCTCGAGGCGATGGCGACCGGCCTCCCGGTGCTCGCCACGCTGAGCGGCGGCTTCCCGTCGATGGTGAACCTCGACCCGGCGCGACCGACCGGGTGGCTGGTGCCGCCCGACGACGTGAGCGCCCTCGTCGACGCCATCGTGGCCGTGGTGGACGAGCCCGACGAGGTGCGCCGGAGGGGTGAGGCGGCGCTCGCCCACGCCCGGGCCGAGCTCTCGTGGTCCGGCCGGGTGACGGGCTTCGAGGACGCCTACGCCCGCGCCGCCGAGCGCCGCGCGCGGCGCGCGGCGGGGGCCTGAGTCCGGCGTCTGGGCACGCCACCGGCCGGGTTCCGGACGCTCACGTGCCCGGACCGCCGGTGTCGAGGTCGTCGGCGGTGAGCGCGCCCTGCCTGAGGATGCGGCGCTCGTCGCCGTCCCACGCCACGACGGTCGACGGCAGCCCCTCGCAGGGACCAGCGTCGAGGACCGCGGCGACGCCGGGACCGAGCTCGGCGGCCGCCTCGGCGGCGGTGGCAGGCGTCGGTCGACCGTGGCGGTTGGCGCTCGTGCAGGCGAGGGGCCCAGTCCGCCTGGCGATCGCCCGCACCACCGGCGCGTCCGGCACACGCAGGCCGATCGTCTCGTTGTCGGGTCCGCCGAGGTCGAGGTCGAGGCCCGGCCGGCGGGGAACCACGAGCGTGAGCGGTCCCGGCCACCACCTGGCCACGAGCGGCTCGGCGCCGGGGGGGATGGCGCCAGCCAGCGCCCGGGCCTGCGCCTCGTCGGCGCACAGCACCGGGAGGGCGACGTCGACGGGCCGTCGCTTGAGGCGGAACAGCGCAGCGGTCGACCCGGGGACGGCGGTGGCCGTCGCCACCCCGTAGACGGTGTCGGTCGGCAGGACCACCGCCCCGCCCGCCATCAGCGCTGCGACCGCAGCGTCGAGCTCGGGTCTGGGCACCTCGGCGGCCGGCCTCCGGTCGCTCACGTGCCCAGAGCGCGTGCGCTCACGCGTCGAGCAGGGCGACGACCATGCGGTCACGGCCGGACAGGTCCTGGCCCACGCCGACCGAGGTGAAGCCCACCTGCCTCGCCAGGTCCGCGACCTGCCCCGCCTGGGCGGGCGCCAGCTCGACCACGAGGGCGCCGCCCGGTGCGAGCCACTGCGGCGCCTCCCCCACGATGTGCTCGAGGTGCTCGGTGCCGGCGTCGCCGGCCACGAGGGCGCGCCGGGGCTCCCACTCCGCCACCTCGGGCGGCAGGTCGTCCTCGGTCGCCACGTACGGGGGGTTCGACACGACGAGGTCGAGCGACCCCCGCAGGTCGCCCGGCAGGGCGTCGAACCAGTCGCCCTCCGCCACCCGCACCCGTGCACCGGGCCGCCCGGTGCCGGCGATGTTGGCCCGGGCCACGGCGAGGGCGTCGGGCGAGGCGTCGGTGGCCCACACCGTCGCGTGCACGTGCTCGACGGCGAGGGACAGGGCGATGGCGCCGGAACCGGTGCCGAGGTCGGCAGCGAGGACCGGCCGGGCGTCTGCGCCTGTGCCGCCGATGCGCCTGAGGGCGGCCAGGGCCGCTTCGACCACCTGCTCGGTCTCCGGGCGGGGGATCAGCACCCTGCGGTCGACGAACAGGTCGAGGGTCCTGAACCCCCAGCCGCCGAGCACGTACTGCAGGGGCTCACCGCGCTCCCGCCTGGCGAGCATGCCGTCGAAGGCGGCGACGCCCCGCAGCGTCACGAGGTCGCTCAGGCCGAGGGCGAAGGCGGCTCCCTCGTTGCCCGACGCCCGTTCGACGATGCGCCGTGCGTCGACCTCGGGTGAGGGGAGGCCGGCCGCCCGCAGCCGGTCGACCGCCTCCTCGTGCAGCGACCGCCAGGCGACGGTCCCGGCCAGGTCCCCGTCGGTGTCCTGGCCGCCCTCCCCGGTCATGCCTCGGGCTCCCCCTCGAGCTGGCGGGCCCGCTCGTCCTGCAGCAGCGCGTCGACGACGGCGTCGAGCTCGCCGGCGAGCACCTTGTCGAGGTTGTACGCGGTGAAGCCGATGCGGTGGTCCGACACCCGGTTCTCCTTGAAGTTGTAGGTGCGGATCTTCTCCGACCTCCCGCCCCCACCGACCTGCGCCTTGCGCTGACCCGACAGCTCGGCCTGCTGTCGCTCCTGCTCGGCTGCGAGCAGGCGGGAGCGGAGCACCTGGAGCGCCTTCGCCCGGTTCTGGATCTGGCTCTTCTCGTCCTGCATCGACACCACGACACCTGTCGGCTTGTGCGTGATGCGGACCGCCGAGTCGGTGGTGTTGACGCTCTGGCCGCCAGGCCCCGACGACCGGTACACGTCCACCTGCAGGTCGTTCGGGTCGATGTGGAACTCGACCTCCTCCGCCTCGGGCAGCACGGTGACGGTGGCGGAGCTCGTGTGCACCCGGCCCTGGCTCTCCGTCACGGGGACCCGCTGCACCCGGTGGACGCCGCCCTCGTGCTTGAGGTGCAGCCAGGCGCCGTCGCCCTTGAAGACCGCCGTCACCTCGCTGAGGCCGCCGCGCTCGGTCGGGGCGCTGCTGAGCAGCTCGTGCTTCCAGCCGGCGCGCGAGGCGTAGGCGACGTACATCTCGTAGAGGTCCTTGGCGAAGAGGTTGGCCTCCTCACCGCCCTCGGCCCCCCGGATCTCGATGATGACGTTGCGCCCCGCGTTGGGGTCCTTGGGCAGGAGCAGGAGGCGGAGCTCCTCCTCGAGACGGCCGATGGCGGCCTCGGCACCGTCGATCTCCGCCCGGACCATGTCGCGGTCGTCGCCGGTCAGGTCGGGCAGCATCTCCCGGGCGGTGGCGAGGTCGGCTGCGGCCTGGCGGTGGGCGCGGCTGGCGGCGACGACGGGGACGAGCTCCTTGTGGCGCATCGAGAGCTCCCGCAGGAGCGTCTGGTCGCCGAGCACGTCGGGGTCCGACAGCCGCGCCTCGACGACCTCGAGCTCGTCTTCGAAGGCGCTGAGCCGGTCGAACATCACCGTCGAGCCTACGGCCGCGCCCGACCCGGCCCTGCGAGCGCCACCGCCGTGCGGGGCGGCGGCAAGGCCCGCTGATCCGGGGACGTACCGCCGGGCCCCCGTCCCGTCGTCCACGCGGCCGGCCGGATCAGGCGCCTGCGCCCGATGCGCAGGCACGACTCACGACGGGGGGCCGCCCTCGTCCGGGGTGGGGACGCCGACCAGCTCGGCAGGGGTGACGAGGGCCCCGGCCAGCTCCTCGGTGACGCGGTGTGCGTCGCGCGTGGGGACGGCGACGACGAGTCGTCCGCCCCGCCCGTCACGCAGCCAGGTGTCGGCGGCGGTGGGCACCACGTCGAGGTCGATGCCGGTGGAGCACACGACCACCACCGGTGCACCGTCGGTGCCCTCCCCGACGGCCGGGGCGGGGAGGGCGGTGCGAAGGTCGGGCGCCTCCACCACGGGCGGCACGGCGACGAGGCGCTCGGCGCCCACGAGCGACGGGTTCGCCACCACCCGGGCCCGCAGCGCCCGCTCGGGCACGAGCGACCTCAGCGGGTGGGGTGGGGCGCCGGGTCGGCGGTGCTCGGCCACGAGCCGCACGACCTCCGCCAACCGCGGGGCGTCGATGTCGCCGCCGCTGATCATGGCGTGCGCCTCGCGGTCGAAGCGGCCGACCCCCACCTCGAGGAGGGGCTCCCCGTCCGGGCCGATGCTCACCCGGGCGACCTCCAGCCCGGCCACCTCTGCCACCACCCGCCCGTGCTCGACGACGCGGTCGCCGCCGGCGGCGACGAAGATCGACGCCACCTCGACGAGGCGGGGGTCGAGGGGCGGTTCGACGACGTGGGCCACGGGAGGTGCGGCGACGAGGGTCCGGCCCTCCACCCGCCAGATGCTCGGGGACAGGGTGAACAGGGGCGCTCGCCTGGCCAGCAGCCCTGCCGCCCCGGCGTCGTCCACGAGGAGGTGCAGCTCGTCGACCCCGTTCCGACCGGCCCACACCACGGCAGGTCCGAGGGCCCGGGCAGGTTCGATGTCGGCCAGCACCCACCCCGCGGCCCTTCCCGCCCGGTCCTCCACGAGCCCTGCCCCGGCGGCGAAGGGGGCCGGGCGCCGGTCCGCCGACGACCCGGCCGCAGACGCGACGAGAGCGCCGAGCTTCACCCCGAGGAGGGCTGCCCGGCGCTCTGCGTCGATCACCACGCGTCCGTGCCCGACGAGACGGACGGCGTCGGTCGGGGGTGCGCTGCTACTCGCCGGCCTCGGGGGTCTCGGCGGCCTCGGCGGGCTTTGCCCCCTTGCGGGCGCCGTAGCGGCGCTGGAAGCGCTCGACACGACCACCGGAGTCGACCAGGCGCTGCTTGCCGGTGAAGAACGGGTGGCAGACGTTGCAGAGCTCGACCCGCAGGTCGGGCGAGGTGGAGCGGGTCTCGAACGTGGAGCCGCACCCGCAGGTGGCGGTGGCCTTGACGTAGGTGGGGTGCGCGTCGGTCTTCATAGGGCGGCCAGTGTAGGGGCCGCCCACCCTCGTCCCACCGGTGCGGCGAGGACCGTCAGGCCGCCGGGCCGCCGGCCTTGGCCGCCTCGGCCAGGAACTCGTCGTTCGTCCGGAACGTCTTCATCCCGTCCATGAGGCGCTCGAGGGCCGCCGCCGGGGAGCCGGCGTCGGAGCTGAGCGCGTGCAGCGCCCGGCGCACCCGCCACACCTGCTGGAGCTGCTGGCGGCTGAACAGGAGCTCCTCGTGGCGGGTGGAGCTGGCGTCGACGTCGATGGCCGGGTAGATCCGACGCTCGGCCAGGCGGCGGTCGAGCCGCAGCTCCATGTTCCCGGTCCCCTTGAACTCCTCGAAGATGACCTCGTCCATCTTCGAGCCGGTCTCGATGAGGGCGGTGGCGAGGATGGTGAGCGACCCGCCCTCCTCGATGTTGCGGGCCGCCCCGAAGAACTTCTTCGGCGGGTAGAGGGCGCCGGTGTCGATGCCGCCCGACATGATCCGCCCGGTGGCGGGAGCGGCCAGGTTGTAGGCCCGGGCCAGGCGGGTGATGCCGTCGAGCACGATCACGACGTCCTTGCCGTCCTCGACGAGGCGCTTGGCCCGCTCGATCACGAGCTCGGAGACCGAGGTGTGCTCCTCCGACGGCCGGTCGAACGTGGAGGCGATCACCTCGCCCTGCGTCGAGCGGCGCATGTCGGTGACCTCCTCGGGCCGCTCGTCCACGAGCAGGACCATGAGGTGGACGTCGGGGTCGTTGCGCTCGATCGACTTCACGATCTGCTTGAGGATCGTCGTCTTGCCCGCCTTGGGAGGTGAGACGATCAGGCCCCGCTGGCCCTTGCCGATCGGGCTGATGAGGTCGACGATGCGAGCCGTCATGTTCGTCGGGTCGGCGGACGACTCCAGCCTGAGGCGCTCGTCGGGGAAGAGCGGCGTGAGGTCCTCGAAGCGGGGGCGCCGTCGGGACGCCTCGGGATCCTGGCCGTTGACCTGGTCGATGCGCAGCAGCGCGGGGTTCTTCTCCTGGCGGTTCGCGGGACGGCTGGCGCCGCTCAGGTGGTCGCCCTTGCGGAGGCCGAGCTGGCGGACCTGGCGGACCGACACGTACACGTCGTCGCGGTGGGGCAGGTAGCCCTTCACCCGCAGGAAGCCGTAGCCCTCGTCCCGCAGGTCGAGGAGGCCGGCGCACTCGACCGGCTCGCCGAGGAACGACTCGTCGCCCTCGGGACGCTCGGCGGGCGCGTCTGGACGGTCCCGGTTGCGACGCCGGCGACGGCGGTTGCCGCCCTCCTCCTCGCCCGCCTGCGGACCCCCCTGCTGGGGACCGCCGTGCTGGGCACCCTGGGCCTGCTGGTTCCCGGGGCCGGCCGGCGTGGCCTGGCCCTGCTGGCCGCCTCGGGCCGGGCCCGCCCCGTTGCCCTGGGTGCGGTCGGGCTGGTCGCCGTGGGTGGCTGCGTCGCCCTGGTTGCGGTCGCGCACGGACCGGTTGCGGTCGCGCTCCTGCTGGTCGGACCGCACCCGCTCGCGGTCCCGGTCGGCACGGCTGGCGGGACCGCCGTCCGCAGGGTCGGCCTCGTCGCGCTGCCGCTCCTCGGGCGGGTGGGAGGACCGGTCCTGCACCTGCTCGCGCTCCTCGAGCGGGAGGGGGACGGGGGCACCACCGCGGGGCCGGGGGCCGATGCGGGGGCGGTCGGCCGCCTGTGCCTGCTCCTCGTCCGGGTCGTCTGCGGGCCGGGCGGCGTCCGCCTCCACCCCGTCCCCACCTGGTGCCTCCTCGTCGACGAGGACGTCCTCCACCTCGTCGGGGCCGCCGTCGGCGTCGTCCACCACCAGGCCCACGTCACCGCCGTCGTCGGCCGAGGCGTCGACCGGCGCGCCCTCGTCGCCCGCCTCGCCGACGTCTGCCGCGTCGTCGCCCCCGGGACCCCGGTCGGCCACCCGTCCGGCAGCCCCTGCCCTGGTGGCGGCCCCCCGGCCCCTGGCCCGTCCAGCGGAGGGCGCCGGTCCCGGTGCCGGCATCCCCTCCTCGGGCGTGATGCCGGCCGAGCGGAGGACGAGGTCGACGAGGTCGGCCTTCTTCATCCGAGCCGGTGGCTCGGCGCCGAGCGCCCGGGCGATCGTCTGCAGCTCGTCGCGCTCCTTGCGCTCGAGGACGGACCGCTCCAGGACGGGCTCGCTCATGGATCGCCTCTTCTCCGGTGCGGGCTGGCCCGGTCTGCGGGCGAGGGCACCACGGGGGTGGGGTGGAGGTCCGCTGGCGGGGACCGGCCGGGAGGCGCCCTCCCCTGGACGAAGCGGGTGGGTCGTGCCCGTGCCGTGGCCCGCCGAGCGGGAGCCGGACGGAGGTGCCGGAGCGGGCCACCGACCGGCGAGCCGGACGACCGCACCGCCAGCACCGATCGACCGGCGTGGCGCAGCATACCGCGACCCCGGGCGCCCATGGCCCATGGCGCAGGGAGGCGGCGCCCCGTCGCCAGGACGACATCCCGCTGGCGCACGCCGGGCGCACGGGGCATCGTGCGGGCGTGGAGCCCGTCCTCGTCGCCACCTCGCTCCACAAGCGCTACAAGGGCACCACGGCGGTGAACGGGGTCTCCCTCACGCTCGGACCCGGCGAGCGCACCGCACTGCTCGGCCCCAACGGCGCCGGCAAGACCACCACCCTGCTCATGCTCCTGGGCGCGGTGGAGCCGGACGAGGGTTCGGTCGACATCCTCGGCCACCGGTTGCCGAGGGGACGCAGCCAGGCCATGTCCGGCGTCGGCTTCGCAGCCGGCTACCTCCCGCTCCCCGACCGCCTCCGGGTCCGCGAGGTCCTCACGACCTTCGGCCACCTCTACGGCCTCGCCGACCCCGGGCGGGCCGTGGAGGCCGGACTCGACAGCTTCGGGATCGGCCACCTCGCCGACCGGATGGGGAGCCAGCTGTCCTCTGGGCAGCGCACCCTCGTGGGGATCGTCAAGGCGGTGCTCCACAAGCCGCGGCTGCTGGTGCTCGACGAGCCCACCGCCTCACTCGACCCCGAGATCGCCCACCGGGTGCGCGAGGGCCTCCAGCGCCGCTGCGACGAGGACGGCACCACAGTGCTCGTCACCAGCCACGACATGGACGAGGTGGAGCGGCTCTGCACCCGCGTCGTGTTCCTGGCCGGCGGGCGCATCGTGGCGGACGGGTCCCCCGCCGAGGTGGCCGCCACCGCCGGGACCGGCGACCTCACGGGCTACTTCCTCCACCTGGCGGCCGAGCGCGACCGCCTCGCGGCCCTCGATCGCGACGCGCCCGTGGCCGGCCGGTGACGACGCTGGACGCGGCAGCATCGGAGGGGGTGTCGCGCCCGGTGCTCCTCACCGGCCGGCGCGCCTCGTGGCTCCGCATCCTGGCCATCAGCCGGCGCCACGCCTACGTCCTCTGGCGCAGCCCGCACCGCTTCTTCGACATCGCGTTCTGGCCGGTCGTCGACGTGCTCCTCTGGGGTTCGCTCGGCGTGTTCGTCAGCACCCAGACCGCAGATGCCGACCGTGCCGGGGCCACCTACCTGCTCGCAGGGATCGTCCTGTTCCACGTCCTGTTCCAGAGCCACATCAGCGTGGCCACCGGCTTCCTCGAGGAGACCTGGTCACGCAACGTCTTGAACCTCATGGTCACGCCCCTGCGCGAGCTCGAGTACGCAGCAGGCGTCGCACTCTTCGGGCTGGTGAAGCTCGTCATGGCGATGGGCGTCGTGACGGGCACCGCGGTCGTCGGCTACTCCTTCGACCCCGGCGCCCTCGGCTGGGGCGTGATCCCCATCGCCGCCGTCCTGCTGGCCACGGGCTGGGCCGTCTCGCTCTTCGTGATCGGCATGGTCCTGCGCTTCGGGCAGAGCGCCGAGATCATGGCGTGGGCGATCATCTTCCTGATGCTCTCGCTGTCGGGCGCCTTCTACCCGATCGAGGCCCTCCCCGGCCTGCTGCAGCCCCTCGGCGCCGCGCTGCCGACGACCTACGCGTTCGAGGCGATGCGGGCCATCCTCGACGGGGAGCCGATGCCGTGGGGCGTGCTCGGCATCGCCGCAGCCATGACCGTCGTCATGGCCATCGCCGGCGTCGCCTTCGCCGCCCACATGCTCCGGGTCTTCCGCCGGGGCGGCTACGTGACGCGGTTCTCCTAGGCCAGGAGGACCGCAGCGACCAGGCAGGCGGCGGCCATGCCCGCCACCGCCGCCAGGCCCAGCGCCTCCTGTGACCTGCCCTTCCGGTCGGTCGCGAAGAGCACGGCCCCGGCTGCCGCACCGACGGCGAGCCCGCCCAGGTGGGCGCCGATGCTGATGCCCGGCAGCGTGAAGGTGAGGAGCAGGTTGATGCCGAGGAGCATCGGCAACCCGCTCGCCATGGGGTCGGCGCCACGAGCCTTCATCCCGATCACGGCCGCGCCCATCAGACCGAAGACCGCGCCGGAGGCGCCGGCGCTCAGGCTGTCCGGCTGGAGGAGGATCACGCCGAGGGAGCCGCCGAGCAGGGCGGCCATGTAGAGGGCGGCCAGGCGGACCCGGCCGAGCGCAGGTTCGAGCAGCGTGCCCAGCTGGAAGAGGATGAACATGTTGAAGCCGAGGTGGAGCAGGCCGTAGTGCAGGAACCCGCTCGTGACGAGGCGCCACCACTGGCCGTCCGCGACCGCCCCGCCGTTCAGCGCGTAGTCGCCGGCCAGGGCGTTGCCGCCCCCGAACAGCGAGGGGGCGCTCCCGTCGGCTGCGCCCACCACCAGCGCCAGGACGGCCACCGCCACGTTGACGACGATGATCCCCTGGGTCAGGCGGGGAGTGGAGACGAGCGAGCGCAACGTCCGGACCTGCGGCCCACCCTTGACGCACGAGGGGCACTGGAACCCCACGGGAGCCGAGATCATGCAGTCGGGGCAGATCGGCCGCTCGCAGCGGGTGCAGCGGACGCCGCTCGACCGCCCGGGGTGGCGGTAGCACGCCCACTCGTTCGCGCCGGTCGGCGCCCCCTCGCCCGGGACGGCCCCCTCAGACGTCGCCATCGAGGCCCGCCTCCCGGGCGGGCTGCCCGCTCAGGACCTGCCCGTCCGTGACCTGTCTGCTCACGACGTGTCCGCTCATGAGCTGCCCGCTCCTGACCCGGCGCCGCCGAGCTGTGGCGGGCGGCCGGTGAGCCGCCCCATCAGCTCGTGCCCGGGCACGGCCGTGGCCCCTGCCGTGGCCGCCTCGGTGTAGCGGCCGCCGGGGCCGGAGGTGGCGCTGTCGACGAGCAACCACGGCACCGTGTCCATCGTGTGGGTCTTCTTCGCCACCGGCGTGGCGTGGTCCGGGAGGAGCAGCAGGCGCCACGGGCCGAGGTCGTCGAGCCCCTCGACGAGCGGTGCGAGGATGCGCCGGTCCCACGCCTCGAGGGCCTTCACCTTCTCGTCGAGGTCGCCGGCGTGGCCGGCCTCGTCGGTCGCCTCCACGTGGATCACGAAGAGCTCCGCGCCGCCGGCCAGCGCGGCGAGCGCGGCGTCCCGCTTCCCCTCGTAGCTCGTGTCGTACCAGCCGGTGGCGCCCTCCACCTCGACGACGTCGATGTCGGTGAGGACGCCGAGCCCCCGGATGAGGTCGACGGCGGTGCACAGGCCCGCCCGCAGGCCGTAGGCGTCGGCGAAGCGGGGCATGACCGGTTGCGAGCCCTGGCCCCACAACCACACCTGGCTCGCTGACGGGAGGAGGTTCGGGACGATCTCCCTGCTCGCGTCCATCAGGGCCTGGAGCTTCGGTGCCGACGGCCCCGTCGGGGCGACCACCGCCTTGTCCGACAGGTCGTGGGGCGGCGCACAGGTGGCGTCGGCCCAGTCCCTGGGGGCGACGAGGATGTGGCGGTACTGGAAGCCGGGGTGGAACGACACGCCGTCGGAGCCGAGCTCGGCGTCGAGCGCCTCGATCACCTTCGTGGCGTCCTCCGTCCTGGGGTGCCCGCCGGCGAAGTCGAGCATCGTCCCGTCCTCGCCGACCCGGACGAGGTTGCAGCGGAACGCGACCTGCTCGGGGGTGAGGCGCAGGCCGAGGGCCGCCGCCTCGATGGGCGCCCGTCCCGTGTGGAACCGGCGCGGGTCGTAGCCGAGGATGCTCATGTTCCCCACGTCGCTGCCGGGTGGCATCCCGTCGGGGATGACCGCGGCCCTCCCCACCTCGCCCCTGGCAGCCAGGGCGGCGAAGGTCGGGAGGTCGGCTGCCTCGAGGGGGGTCCGGCCGCCGAGCTCGGCCAGCGGCTCGTCGGCACAGCCGTCCGGCACGCAGACCACGTACTTCGGCGTCCCCGCAGTCATGGCCCGAGGGTACGCGGACCGTTGCCACCTTCCGGTGCGCGCGGCGGAGCCAGGGGAGCCGGCCCGGCACCGGCCCGGGCCCTGCTCACGGCCACCGCAGGAGGCGCCGCAGCCAGGCCAGCGCCACCGCACCCTGGGCCTGCTGGAACGACCGCAGGGTGGGCAGCCCCGGCGGGTCCGGCAGCCGGCCTCGCTCGGCGAAGTACCCGGCCAGTGCCGCGACCAGGGGCGCCAGCTGCCGGTCGTCGAGCCGGAGGCCGGCGAGACGGAGGACGTGCTCCGGGCTCCCCCCGCCCTCGAGCTCGACGGAGGGGAGCATGGCCACCACGTCGAACCAACCGGCCCCCACGCACGTGCTCGTCCAGTCGACGAAGACGACGTCGGCAGCGCCCGGCAGCTGGCCGTCGCGCGGCACGAGCAGGACGTTGTCGCTCCGGACGTCACCGTGCACGAGGGACGACCCGGCCGTCGCCTCCTCCCAGCCCGCCTCCAGGTCGGCGAGGCGTTCGAGGTTGCGCCGTGACCAGTCCTCGGCCACGGCGTCGGGCCCCTCGGCCGCCAGCGTGCGCCACCCCCTGAACACCGGCCCGTAGTGCCCGGCGACCGTCGGCAGCGAGCTCGCCGGCTCGAGCTCGCCGATCGCGAGCGTCGCCCGCAGCACCGACCGCAGCTCGGCCTCGTCCCACGGCACCGCCGGGTGCACGCCCGGCACCTCCTCGAACACGAGGGCCACCCAGTCCCCCTCGTCCACGACGTGCAGCAGCGCAGGGGCTGGCGCACCTTCGGGGAGGTCGGCCACGACCGTCACCTCACGCCGGACCATCGCCGGGGTGTGCGGGTTCTGGTCGGCGGCCACGCCCTTGACGAACACCCGTCGCCCGTCCGCCAGCTCGCAGCGGGCTGCGAGCCCCGGGCCGTACCCGCCCTGCTGGCCCACCGCCAGGCGCACCGGGCTGCCCAGCACGGCCTCGAGGCGGCTGCGCCGGTCGGGACGCACCTCGTCCCACTGCAACCGGTGTCCCGCCGACCTCGCCACCCCGGGATGCTGCTCGCAGCACGGTGCCGGAGCCACCGGGTTCCCGGCGGCTGACCGGTTCAGTCGAGCGGCTGCAGCCAGAAGGAGTACTCGGTCGCCCCCTCGTCGGCAACGCCGCCGGTGTCGTCGAGGACGAGCGCCGTGCGCAGGCCGGCGGCGGCGGCCAGCTCTCTGAACGTCGTCTGGCTGTACCAGTGCAGGGTCCAGGTGCGCTCCACCGCGGTGGTGTCGCCGTCGGAGGTCCGCTCGTAGCGCAGGACCGTGTGCTGGCGGCGGCCCGCCTCGTCGTGCTCCTGGGAGACGGCGGTGAAGCGGATGACGGAGCCATCCGGCTCGAGGGCCTCGCGAGGCCGCCCCAGTGCCCCCGCAGGGGTGGGCTCCGGCTCGAAGAGCGGGATCAGCGCGCCGCCCCCGTCGTGGAGGTGGGCGCGGATCCGCTCGAGCGCGGAGGTGGCGACGGCGTCGTCGGGCAGGAGGTTGAACGTCGGCCCGGCCAGGAAGATCGTGCGGTACCGGCGGGGCAGGTCGAGCGCCTCCATCCGCTGGTGGTGCACCACGACCTCGACCTGCTGCTCGGCGGCGCGCCGCCGGCAGCGCTCGAGCATGTCGGCGGAGGAGTCGACGCCCTCGACGTCGATGCCCCGCCGCCGCAGCTCGAGGAGCGGGTCCCCGTCGCCGCACCCCAGCTCCAGCGCAGGTTCGCCGACGGCCCCGATGAACCGGGCGTAGGGGTCCGGGTCCGGGACGGTCGAGCGCAGGGGGGCGTAGAGGTCGGCGACGATGCCCGTGTAGAAGAGCGCCGGATCCACCGCGCGACGCTCTCAGGTCGCGCCGTCCGGGCGGGGCACCCCTCCGCGACAGCACCAGCGCCACCATGGCGTAGAACCTGCCAGGTGAACGAGGACGTCGGTGAGGGAGGCGCTGCGGATCCCGGTGGCGACCCCGGTCTCGTGCTGGCGCTCGAGCGCGAGCGCACCGTCGCGCAGATCCACGCCCTCACGTCCGACTTCGACAGCATCGTGGAGTCCTGCGAGTCGGACGCCTACGACGACGAGCACGACCCCGAGGGCCACACCATCGCCTACGAGCGCCAGCAGGTCGCTGCGCTGCTGCGCGAGGCCAGGTCCCACCTCGACCAGCTGGACCTCGCCGCCGACCGGCTGGAGGCCGGCACCTACGGGAGGTGCGAGGTGTGCAGCGGGGCCATCACGGCGGCCCGGCTCGCCACCCGCCCGGCGGCATCCACGTGCGTGGCGTGCGCAGGTCGCGGCGGATCGGTGCTCCGCTCGGGCTGATCGCGCCGGCGAGGCCGCGCCTGCGCTCGGCACCGACGGCTGAGCCGGGGCTGGCCCCACCGGTCCGCCAGGTGGAGCGCAGGCCGCGCCTGCCTCCACCGTCCACCCCGCACGTCGTCGACGACGCCCGCATGCGCAGCGGTCCGTCCCTCCGGCCGAGAAGCGGCCTCGATGGAGGCTGGACCGGGTGCTCTACTTCGGGGATGGACCTGACGAAGACGGGGTTCGACGACGACGCCCGGGTGGTCGTCGAGCAGCACGGGAACGAGCAGTGGATCGTCTGGGAGTCGTTCCGCTACAAGGCGGCGGACGACGTCTACACGGTGCCGAGGGGCATGTGCACGGACTTCGCGTCGGTGCCGAGGCCCTTCGTCTGGTACCTGCCCCGCTACGGGCCGTACACGCTGGCGGCGATCCTGCACGACCACCTGTGGCGGAACCTGGCCGCCAAACGTTGCCTCCGCTACACCGACGCCGACGGCATCTTCCGTCGCGCCATGCGGGAGCTGCAGGTTCCCTTCCTCCACCGCTGGCTCATGTGGGGGGCGGTGCGCTGGGGCGCCCTCCTCAAGCCCCATGGCCGGAAGGGCTGGGCCGCCGACGCACCTCGCGTCCTCCTGCTCACCCTGGTGGCCCTGCCGATCATGGCTGCTCCGGTGGCGGCCATCCTCGCTGCGATGGTGCAGCTGTACGCACTCGAGCTGCTGCTGTGGGTGCCGCTCCGGGTCCACGCGTGGTGGGTGCGGCTCCGGGGCGGCGTGCCCGAGAAGGAGGTCGTCCGACCCCGCCTCGAGCTGCGGCTGCAGGGCGGGCGGGCCGATGACTGCCCGCCGGCGGGTTGGGTCGGCGAGCTCGCCCCCGACCTCAGACCGGCACGCGGCTGACGTCGGACACGAACGACTGCACGGCGGCCAGGTCGTTCGGCAGCGAGACGAGGCGCTCGGGGCGCTCGAAGAGGTCGGCCAGGTGCTCGGGCAACCCGGGCCGGACGCCCGTCGCCGCCTCCACCGCGTCCGGGAACTTGGCGGGATGGGCGGTGGCGGCCACGACCATGGGCACGTCGGGGTTGAGCCGGGCCTCACGGGCGGCGGCGAGGCCGATGGCGCTGTGCGGGTCGAGCACGACGCCGTGCCGCTCGTGCACGTCCTTCATGCACGCCGCCACCTCGCCGTCGTCGAAGCGGGCGCTGTCGAACAGCGAGCGCAGCTCGTTCATCGCCGTCGCGTGGAGCGACATCGATCCCGTGGCCCGGAACTGGCTGAGCTGGGCCGCCACGAGGTGGCCGTTGCGCTCGTCGAGCTCGAAGAGCAGCCGCTCGAAGTTGCTCGACACCTGGATGTCCATGCTCGGGCTCGTGGTGGGCACGACCTCGCGCATCTCCATGTCGCCCCGCTGGAGGAAGCGGTGGAGGATGTCGTTGGTGTTGCTCCCGATCACGAGCTGGTCGACCGGGGCGCCCATGCGCGAGGCGGCGTAGGCGGCGAAGACGTTGCCGAAGTTGCCGGTCGGCACCGCGAAGGCGACCGGGTCGGCACCGCCGCCGAGGCGGCGCACCGCAGCCACGTAGTAGACGACCTGTGTGACGATCCGGGCCCAGTTGATGGAGTTGACCGCCGAGAGCCGCAGCCGGTCCCGGAACGCGATGTCGTTGAACATGGCCTTGACGAGGTCCTGGCAGTCGTCGAAGTCGCCGTCGACGGCGACGTTGTGCACGTTGGGGGCCGTGACGGTCGTCATCTGCCGCCGCTGCACCTCGGAGACCCGACCGGCGGGGTGGAGGATGACGATGTCGAGCGACTCCCGGTCCCGGCACGCCTCGATGGCGGCCGACCCGGTGTCCCCCGAGGTCGCGCCGACGATGGTGAGGCGTTCGCCCCGGGCCGACAGCACGTGGTCGAAGAGCCGGCCGACCAGCTGGAGCGCGAGGTCCTTGAACGCGAGCGTCGGCCCGTGGAACAGCTCGAGCAGCCACGTGCCGTCGTCGCCGAGGGGGACCAGCGGGACGACGCCGGGGTGCCGGAACGAGGCGTAGGCGTCGGCGCACATGCGGTCGAGGTCGTCCCGGGTGACGCTCCCCCCGGCCACGAACGGCCAGAGCACCTCGGCGGCGAGGGTCGCGTAGGGCACGTCCCCCGCCAGCCCCCAGACGTCCGGGCCGAGCTGCGGCCAGGCATCCGGCACGTAGAGGCCGCCGTCGCGGGCGAGGCCGCTCAGCAGCACGTCGTCGAAGCCGAGCTCCGGGGCGGTGCCCCGCGTGCTGACGTAGCTGACGGGCTCCGTCATGTGCCGGCGCCGACCACCCGCAGCATGCTGGTGATGCGGTCCACCACGTCGAGCTCGCGCAGGTCGCGGAGCGTCGCCTGGATGGCGGACTCGGGCGCCTCGTGCGTGATGAAGATGATCCGAGCCTCACCGCCGGGTCCGTCGTCCGCCACCAGCTCCTGCTCCATCGAGCCGATCGACACGTCGTGCTCGGCGAACACGCCGGACACGGTGTGCAGCACACCGGGCCGGTCGAGCACCTCGAGGTGCAGGTAGTAGCGCGAGCGGACCTCGTCCATCGGCCGGATGGTGGCCCGGGGCAGCAGGCCGAGCGTGGCAGCCGTGCCCTTGCGGAGGTTGCCGGCGGCATCGATGACGTCGCCGAGGACCGCGCTGGCCGTGGGCGGGCCACCGGCTCCCCGGCCGTAGAACATGAGCTCGCCGACGGCCTCGCCCTCGACGAACACGGCGTTGAAGCTGTCCCTGACCGTCGCCAGGGGGTGGCTGAGCGGGACCATCGCCGGGTGGACGCGGACCGCGACCCGCTGGTCCGGCCCCTGCTCGGCCACCGCCAGGAGCTTGATGACGTAGCCGAGCCTGGCGGCGACCGCCACGTCAGCGGGCGTCACGTCGGAGATGCCCTCGTGGTACACGTCCCCGGCCACGACGTGGGCCCCGAAGGCGATCGTGGCGATGATGGCGGCCTTCGCGCCCGAGTCGTAGCCCTCGACGTCGGCGGTCGGGTCCCGCTCCGCGTAGCCGAGGCCCTGCGCCTCGGCGAGGGCCTCCCCGTAGGCGGCACCGGCCTCGGTCATGCGGGTGAGGATGTAGTTGGTCGTCCCGTTCACGATCCCGGTGGCGCGGTGGATGTGCTCCCCCGCGAGCGACTCGCGGAGGGGGCGGACGAGGGGGATCCCGCCGGCGACCGCCGCCTCGAAGAGCAGGTCCACCCCGGCTGCGTCAGCCGCCCCGAACAGCTCGGCTGCGGTGTTGGCCACGAGCTCCTTGTTCGCGGTGACCACCGGCTTGCCGCCCTTCAGCGCATCGAGCACGAAGGTGCGGGCCGGCTCGATGCCCCCGATGGCCTCGACCACGAGGTCCACGTCGGGGTCGGCGACGACGTCGGCCGCGTCGTGGGTGAAGCACGACTGCGGGAGGTCGACGGGGCGGTCCTTGCCGAGGTTGCGCACGGCCACCCGCGCGACCTGGAGCCGGAGGCCGGTCCTGCGCTCGATGGCGTCTCCCTGCGCGGCGACGAGCGTGACGAGGGCGGCGCCGACGTTGCCGCAGCCCAGCAGCCCGATGCGGATGGGGGACGGTGCCACCCGTCCACGGTACCGGGCGCCCGCTCCCGGCCCGAAGCCGGATCAGGGCTCCGTGCCCTCCGGGGACCCGGGGCCGCCCGGGCGTCGCTGCTCCGCCTCGAGCGCCTCCCGCAGCCGGCGTTGCCGCGCCTCGTGGGCCGCCAGCGCGGCCGGCTGGGCCTCGCCCTGGCGGACGCCGACCACCCCGAGCCCGACGAGCAGGACGGCCACCAGCAGCGCCACCGCCACGCCGATCGCCACGCTCCCGGTGAGCGCGAGGACGACGCCGCCGAGGAGGAGGGCGCAGACGATCCCGACGGTGGCCACCGCCCGGAAGCGCGCCCGCACCGACCGGTCGCCGGTCACGTCCCCGCCGCGCCCTGCGGCCGGGCGCTCCGGCCCCGATCGCTGCGCTGCCTCGTCGTCCGCTCGGGGTGCCAGGACGGGCCGATGGCCGCTCGGCTCACAGGTCGAGGCGGAGGAGGTCGTCGAGCGTCTCGCGCCGCACGACCAGGCGGGCCTCGCCGTCGGCGACGAACACCACCGCAGGCCTCGGGACCTTGTTGTAGTTGGAGGCCATCGAGTGCCCGTAGGCCCCGGTGACCGGCGTGGCGAGCACGTCGCCGACCGCCACGTCCGCCGGCAGGGCGGCGTCGCGCACGATCAGGTCGCCGGACTCGCAGTGCTTGCCGACGACGTGGGCTGCGAACGGACGAGCCGCATCGGCGGCCCGGGGGAGGAAGGTCTCGTAGCCGCTGCCGTAGAGGACGGGTCGGGGGTTGTCGCTCATGCCCCCGTCGACCGCCAGGAAGGTCCGCACCCCGGCCACCTCCTTCACCGTCCCGACGGTGTACAGGGTGACGGCGGCCCCGGCCACGATCGAGCGTCCAGGCTCGACCGCGAGGCGGGCCGTGATGCCGGCGGCGGCGCAGGCACGACGGAGCACACCCCCCCACTCCGTGATGGACGGCGTCTCCTCGCCCTCCACGTAGGCCACACCGAGCCCGCCGCCGAGGGACAGCTCGGGCAGGCCGAGGGGGCCGACGAAGCCTGCCAGCGCCTCGACGGCGAGGGCGAAGCTGGAGAGCGCGAACACGTTGCTCCCGATGTGGGCGTGGACCCCGACGAGGTCGACCGCCCGGGAGGCTGTCGCCCGGTCCGCGGCCGTCGCAGCGGCCCCGGTGGAGAGGGTGAAGCCGAACTTCGAGTCGTCCTGACCGGTCTGCACGTACACGTGGGTGTGGGCCTCGACCCCGGGGGTCACCCGGAGCAGGACCTGCGGGACCCTCGCCCCTCCTGCCACGAGGTCCTCCAGCCGGTCGAGCTCGTCGTGGCTGTCGACCACGATGCGCCCGACGCCGGCCTCCAGCGCCGTCGACAGCTCGTCGGTCGACTTGTTGTTGCCGTGGAGGACGATGCGCCCGGGGTCGGCGCCCCCGGCCAGGGCGACGTGGAGCTCGCCGCCAGTGGCGACGTCGATGCCCATCCCCTCCTCGGCCACCAGCGACGCCATCGCCTTGCAGAGGAACGCCTTGCTGGCGTAGCTGGCGCCCTCGCCGAAGGCGGCCACCGCCTCCCGGCAGCGCTTCCTCAGGTGGAGCTCGTCGTAGACGAACAGCGGCGTCCCGTGCTCCACCGCCAGCTCGCACAGGTCGACGCCGCCGACGGAGAGCCGACCCGACGGGTCGAACGAGGCGGTCAGGGGCAGCAGGTGGGGCGGCAGCGGCCCTCGGCTCGACGGCACGTGGTGCTACCGGTCGAGCTGGACGACGAGGACGTCGCCGTGGCGCCAGGGCGTGCACACCGGCTGGTCCCCGGCCATCGGAACGAGGGGGCCGACCACCGACGCAGGCTACCGGCGCCTGCACGCCGCCCGGGAACCCGGCGGCTAGCGTCTCGTCCCCGTGACCGACCGGCAGCGCCTCCGCCTGCGCCACATCAGGATCCACGGCCACGAGGTGGGCTACCGGATGGCCGGCGAGGGTCCTGGCCTCGTCCTCGTCCACGGCCTCACCGGCAGCTCCACGACGTGGCGGGAGGTCATGCCGGCCCTGACCGAGCGCTTCACCGTCCTCGCCCCCGACCTGCTCGGCCACGGCGAGTCGGCCAAGCCGCGCGGCGACTACTCGCTCGGGGCCTTCGCCAGCGGCGTGCGGGACCTGATGGTCGCCCTGGGCATGGAGCGGGCCACCGTCGTGGGCCACTCGCTCGGGGGCGGCGTCGCGCTGCAGCTCGCCTACCAGTTCCCCGAGCGCTGCGAGCGGCTCGTGCTCGTCAACAGCGGCGGGCTCGGCAAGGAGGTGCACGCCATCCTCCGGGCCGTGGCGCTGCCCGGGAGCGAGCTCGTCATGCCCTTCGTGCTGGCGCCGCAGGTGCAGCAGCTCCTCGCCTCCGCCGGCGCCGTGGCCGCCCGCCTCGGCTTCCGCTCCTCCGTCCGGGGCGCAGAGGTGTGGCGCAGCTACACCGGCCTCACCGAGGTCCGGGGCAGGACCGCCTTCGTGCACACGGTCCGCTCCGTGATCGACGTCACCGGCCAGCGCGTCAGCGCCCGCGACCGGCTGTACCTGGCGGAGGAGATCCCCACCCTCGTCGTCTGGGGCGACCGCGACCGGATCATCCCCGTGTCCCACGCCCACGCCACCCACGAGCTGATCCCGGGCAGCCGGCTCGAGATCGTCGAGGGCGTCGGCCACTTCCTGCCGTTCGAGGCCCCGGACGCCTTCCTCCGGGCCCTCCTCGGCTTCGTCGACACCACCGAGCCGGCAGCGCCCGACGAGGGGCGGTTCCGCTCCCTCATGCTCGCCCGGACCCAGCAGCAGCTCGCAGGTGCAGAGCAAGGGGTGGCGGAGCCCGCCTGAGGCCGAGGTCAGCCGAGGCCGTGCGCGGCGAGCCAACCGGAGGCGACGGCGGCGTGGTCCTCACCACGGTCGAGCCGCCGGTTCAGGTCGACGAGGGTCGGCTCGTCCAGTCGCGCCGTCACCCGCTCGACCACCTCCACCACCTCCTTCCCGTACGCCGACGTGATCGCCGTCCGGAGCACCGGGACGACGTTCTCCGCCGGCTGCAGCCCACGGTCGTCCTCGAGGAGGACGAGCTCCTCGCCGGCCAGGGCCCCGTTCGTGGTGAAGAGCAGGGCGACGTCGACCCGCCCGGAGCCGAGCGCCGCCAGGGTGAGGGGGCCGCCGCTGTCGAGCGCCTCCACCGCTGCGAACTCGAGCTCGTAGACCTCCTCCAACCCGGCGAGGCACAGCGGCCGCTGCGGGCACTCGGCCGGCCCGCCGAACGTCAGCTGGGCGGCGACGGGGATGAGGTCGCTGAGCGCCCGGAGCCCGTGCTCCTCCGCGGTCGCCCGGGTGACGACGAAGCCGTTCCTGTTCTGGCCCGGCGCGTGCTGGAGGACGCTGATGTGGTGCGTCTCGTAGGCCGCAGCCAGCAGCTCGCGCGCCTCCATCGGGTCGCGCACGGGGGGCTCCCCGGGGGCGGCGAAGGCGAGGGCCGACCCGAGGTACTCGGGGACGAGGTCGACCAGCCCCTGGTGCAGCGCGGGCTGGACGACCTCGCGAGCGCCGAGCCGCAGCTGCCGGTCGACCGGGAAGCCGGCACGGGTGAGCGCCGTCGCGTACAGCTCGCCGATCAGCGCGCTCTCGCCGAAGTTGAACGACGCCACGGTGATGGAGGCGTCGAGCTCGGCTGCGCTCGGTCGCCCGGGTCCACCACCCGCACAGGCCGAGGCGACGAGCGCCGCAGCCAGGAGCGCCGCCCCGAGCGGGCTTCGACGTGCGACACCGCTCCACATGGCGCCCGTATGCTACGGCTCGATCGGCCCGGCTGAGAGGCCCGCGGGAGGGGAGGAACGTCTTGGAGACGGCCCACCACGCGCCTCGACCACACCACGGCCGGGCCCGGCCCGACCGGCGCCGGCGGCCGTCGGGCGAGCCGCCGCCCCTCCCGCGCAACCTCGAGCGGAGCGGGTGGGCCTACCTCGGGCTGGCTGCTGCGGTGGGCACCCTCTGGGTCGCGGCCTTCACCTTCGCGCCCTTCTCCGAAGCCGTGACGCGGGCCGACCTCGCCTTGCTCGAGGCGCTCGAGCGGGTCCGGTTCGAGCCGCTCACCACCCTGCTGCGGGGCGTCCGCATGCTGGGCGAGGACTCGGCCTACCGCCCGGTCCGCTGGGCCCTGGTGGTGGCCCTCCTCCTGCTGCGGCGCTTCCGGCACCTGCTCGTGTTCCTGGGCACCACCCTCGTGGTGAACCTCCTCAGCATCAGCGTCGCCTCGCTCATCGCCCGGCCGAGGCCCGTCGGCATCGACCACGCCGTCGGCTGGGAGGGCTTCTCGCACCCGTCCGTCCCGGTGGCCGGGTTCGCGGTGACAGCGGTCGGGCTCCTGTACACCCTCCTGCCCCACGGGCCGTTGCGCAACAGGGGCAAGGTCGTCGCCGGCGCGCTCGTGTTCGCCCTGTCCGCGGCTCGTGTGTACCTCGGTGTCGACCACCTGAGCGACGTCCTCGTGGCCGTGGTGGTGGGGATGTCGTTCCCGGTCGTCGCGTTCCGCCTCCTGACGCCGAACATCGCCTTCCCGCTCAGGTACACGAGGGGGCGGGCGGCCCACCTCGACGTCGGGGGGAGGCGCGGCGCCGCCATCCGCACCGCGCTCAGCCAGCAGCTCGGCATCGAGGTGACCGACATCCAGCCGTTCAACCTCGAGGGATCCGCCGGCTCGACCCCCCTGCGCCTCGACGTCGCCAACCCCGGCCAGGCCCCCTCCCAGCTCTTCGGGAAGCTCTACGCCTGGAGCCACCTGCGGGCCGACCGCTCGTACAAGCTCGTCCGCACCATCCGGTACGGGCGCCTGGAGGACGAGCACCCGTTCCGCAGCGTCCGCGCGCTCGTCGAGTACGAGGACTACCTGCTGCGACTGCTGCGCGACGCGGGCCTGCCCGTCGCCGAGCCGCTCGGGATCGTCGAGATCACCCCCGAGCGGGAGTACCTGCTCGTCACCGACTTCCTCGACGGCGCGCAGGAGATCGACCAGGTCGAGGTGGACGACGGCGTGATCGACCAGGGCCTGGTCCTCGTGCGGCGCATGTGGGACGCGGGCCTCGCCCATCGCGACATCAAGCCGGCCAACATCCTCGTCAAGGACGGCCGGGTGCACCTCGTCGACGTCGCCTTCGCGACCGTCCGCCCGTCACCGTGGCGACAGGCGGTGGACCTCGCCAACATGATGCTCGTCCTCGCCCTGCGCACCGACGCGTCCCGGGTCTACGAGCGAGCTCGGCTGCAGTTCGACGACGACGAGATCGCCGAGGCCTTCGCCGCCACCCACGGGGTCACCCTCCCGTCGCAGCTCCGCGCCCTCCTGCGAGCCGACGGCCGCGACCTCGTGGGCCAGTTCAGGGCGATGGCACCCGACCGCCGGCCCATCTCCATCCAGCGCTGGACCTGGCGGCGCGTCGTGCTGACCGCTGGCGTGGCGGCGGGCGGCCTGGTCGTCGTGTCGATCGTGGTCGCCAACCTCAAGATGGCGGGCCTGCGGTGAGGGTGGCCGGGGCCGTCGTCGTCGGGCTCGTCGCCGCCCTGCTCACGGGGTGCGGGGATGCAGGCGAGACGTCGGGGGCGGGCGTCCCGGAGTGCGAGGCGTCGGGGGAGCTGGTCACGATCGCGCAGGCGGTGCCGTCGGCGACCTTCGTCCCCTGCATCGAGGAGCTCCCCGTGGGCTGGTCGTTCGGCGGCATGGAGGTGAGGGACGGTCGGGCCAGCTTCTCGTTGAGCAACGACCGCGCCGGCGTCCGGTCGGTCGAGGTGACGCTGGAGGAGACGTGCGACACCAGCGGGGCCACGGAGCTCTCCGGCAGCGGCAGGCCCGGTCGGTTCCTCCGCGTGGACCAGCTGGCGACCCGGCGCCGGGGCGCCTGGCTCCACCGCTTCCCGGGTGGCTGCGTCACCTACGGGTTCTCGGTGCCCACGGACACCTACGACTTCGACGCCTTCAACGTCGAGCTCGAGAGCGCGCTGGGGTTCTTCTCCCGACGGACGATCGCCGCCGACGTCATGCGCCGCTACGGCGCCGAGCTCGACGGCTCCACCACCTCGACCTGATCGGGCTGGTCCGCCGGGCCCCGCCTCCGGCGCCAGAGGAGGAGCGAGAGGCCGCCCGCGGGGATCGGCAGGAGGTAGGTGATCGCCCGGTAGACGAGGACGGCCGCCAGGACGGGCTCCCGCTCGCCGCCGGCGGCGACGAGCGCAGCGGTGAGTCCGAGCTCCACGACGCCGAGGCCACCGGGGGTGATCGGCAGCGCGCTGACGAGCCGTACGAAGGCGAAGCCGGCGAGCGCGGCCGCCCACGACACCTCGTCCTCCGAGACGCCCACGTGGCGGAGCGACAGCAACAGGACCCCGAACAGCGAGAGGTGGCTCACCAGGGTGGCGATCGTGAGCGGGACCCAGCGCTCCCGGAGCAGGCCGGTGGTGGACGACCTGAAGTCGACCGCCGCCTCGTCCCAGCCCGTCACCGGTCGGAGGCGGACGGTGCGGCGCAGCCCGCTCACGACGCGGGCGGCGGCGGCCCCGATCCTGCGGGCCCCCGCCTCGCTGCGGAGGAGGATCGCCAGGGCCGCGACAGCACCCGCCAGGCTCGCGACACCGGCGGCGGCGGCGGCCACCGACCCCGTGGTGGTCCCACCGCCGAGCGCGACGAGTGCCAGGGCCGCGACCGGGAGGGCGAGCTTGACGAAGATGTTCCAGACGCCGGTGACGAGCACGAGCAGGGTGATCTCCGGGCGCCGGAAGCCCCAGGACGCGAGCATCGCCCAGGTGACCCCGATGCCGAACCCGGCCCCGGCGGGGACGGTGTTGGCGACAGCCGTGGACGCCTCGGTCACCAGCAGCGCCCTGCCGACGGGCAGGCCGGGGAGCGCGGCCTGGTACACGAGCGCGTAGCTCGCGAGGTTCCAGACCCCGAGGAGCAGCAAGGAGGCGAGCTCGAGCCCGGTCATGGCCCGGACCTGCTCCAGGACCTCCGAGAGGTCGGCGACGCGGGGCAGGACGACGACGAACACCACTGCCACGACCGCGAGCGGGAGCAGCACGCGCAGGAGGCGCCGCGTCACGCCCTCGGGCCGTGAAGGTGCGCGCTCGCCCACCACCTCGACGTCGGCCACCTCGTCGTCCTCCCGCTGGTCGTGCTCGCTACGCTGCTGCGTCCTGGCGCCAGGTCCTCGGAGGGTACGACAGTGGCAACCGGCGATGCCGCGAGGGGTGGTGGCTCCGGCTACCTCAGCCCGCTGTCACGACACGTCGGCGACGCCGTCCGCCTCGTCGTCGCCCTCGCGGCCCTCGCGCTCACCGCCGTGCCCATCGAGCCGGACCACGTGCCCGTCCTCGAGGAGGACGCCTTCTGGCTGCTCAACGACCTCCCCCGGTCGCTCTTCCTCGTCATCTGGCTGCCGATGCAGGCGGGGAGCGTCGGCGCCGTCGGGTTCTTCACCGGCATCGCCCTGCTCGCCAGGCGACGGCTCCTCGCGCTGGAGCTGGCAGCGGCGGGTGTGCTCGCCTGGGGGCTGGCCAAGGTGGTCAAGGTGTTCTTCGACCGTCCCCGGCCCGGGGTGCTGTTCGACGACGCCTACCTGCACGGTGACGTGGTCACCGGGCTCGGCTACCTGTCGGGCCACGCGGCCATCGCCGCCACCCTCGCCACGGTCGCCGGACCGTGGCTCCCCCGCAGGCTCCGGCGCCTGGCGTGGGGCCTGGCGCTCCTCGTCGGTGCGTCCCGGATCTACGTGGGGGCGCACCTGCCGCTCGACGTGCTCGGCGGGTACGCCCTCGGCTGGGCGATCGGCGCAGCCGTCCACCTGGCGCTCGGCGCACCCGGGGGGCGCCCGACCGCAGCGGTGACGAGGCGGGCGCTCGAGTCGATGGGCATCGAGGCCTCGGTGCTCGAACCCGCCGAGCGGGGCTCGTTCACCGCCACCACGCCAGGGGGGCGGTTCCACGTGCGGGTCGTCGGGCCGGACCAGCGGGAGGCCGACGTCGTCCACCGCAGCTGGCGCCGGCTGGTCTCCCGCTGGGTCCGCGAGAAGCCCCCCTTCGTCACGCCTCGCCAGCGCCTCGACCACGAGGCCGCCACCGCCCTCCTGGCCAGGGCGTCGGGCGCCCGGGTGCCGGCGGTCGTGTCGCTGCGGACCTTCGGCGCCGGCGTGGGGGTCCTCGTCACCGAGCACGTCGAGGGCAGGCCCCTGGCGGACGCCCCCGTCGACGAGGCCCTCCTGGCCGACCTCTGGAGGCAGGTCGCGCTCCTCCACGAGGCCCGGGTCGCCCACGGCTCCCTCCACGCGGGCCACGTCGTGGTCGACGGCGAGCGCCAGGCCTGGCTCGTCGACTTCGAGGAGGGCGAGTCGGGCGCCGAGCCGCGGCGCCTCCACCAGGACGTCGCCGAGCTGCTGGCCGCCCTTGCCCGGCTCGTCGGTGCGGAGGCGACCGTCGCGTCGGCCACCACCGCCCTCGGCGAGCCCCGCGTCCAGCAGGTCGCCGAGCTCCTCCGCCACGCCCGCCGCTCCGGCGAGAGCGACGCCGTGCAGGATGCTGCGGCCGAGCTCCTCGCCGCCCTCGGACAGCGGGCGTCGACGGGGGGATGAGCCGGCCCGTCGGGGGTCGACGAGCAGAGGGCCGAGCGGTGGCGCCCGCCGTCAGGTCGTGCGAGGGGAGGCCGCCTCTCTCGTGCCGCCGCCCGTCGTCAGCGCGAGGTCCAGGCTCCGGTCGGGCCAGCAGCTCCCGGACCTCGTCGGGCAGGTCCCCCGTCGCCAGGTCGGCGATCGTGACCTGCTCGAGCACGCCGCGCAGCGCGACGCGCACCGCCACCCAGAGCGAGACGAAGGGCTCCCCCCGCCGTGCTCGGGGAGCTCGTCCGGACGGACGCCCCGCACCGATGCGAGCGGCCCCTCGACCGCCCGGATCACGTCGGCCACGGTGATCGTGCCGGCCGGCCGCTCGAGGTTCCAGCCCCCGTTGGCGCCTCGGGTGCTGCAGCAGGCCGCTGACCCGCAGCGCGCGCAGGATGTCGTGGAAGAACGACGGCGGGATGTGCTCCCCGCTGGCCACGAGCTCGCGCCTGACGGCGAGGCCCCGCGCTCTTGCCTCGACCTGCGCGATGGCCACCATGGCCCGAACGGCGTAGTCGACCTTGTGGCTGATCCTCATGGGTCCTCGGTCCCCGGCCTCGAGCGCACCAGCGGCCGGGTCATCAGCGCCGTCGCCTCCGCGCCCTGCGCGTAGCCTCCGCTCGTGGCGATCACGGCGACCGTGGTGGGCGTCTCGGGGGGCGAGTCACCCGGGTCCAAGACCCGGGCGGTCACCCAGGCGATCCTCGACGCCGCCGGCGGGGGCGAGCTCATCGACGTGTCGGCGCTGGGCGCCGAAGGCCTGCTCGGACGCTCGCCCGACCCGGAGGTCGACGCTGCCGTCCTCCTCGCGTCGTCGGCCCACGTGCTCGTGCTCGCGTCCCCCATCTACCGGGCGACGGTGAGCGGCGCCGTCAAGGCCTTCCTCGACCGGTTCCCGCCGGACGGGCTGCGGGGCACCGTGGTGGTGCTGGCAGCCACGGCGGCCACCGCCCAGCACCACCTGGCGCTCGACACCGGAGGACGATCCCTCGTCGCCAGCCTCGGCGGCGTGAGCGCCCCCACCGTGGTCTTCGCGACCGGGGCCGACTTCGCCGACGGCGCGCCCGGTGCGGAGCTGCAGGCGTTGGCCGGGCGGGCCGCCGCCGAGGCGCTCGCGCTGAGCAGTGGCTTGACCCGCACGACCTGACGGTCGCCGGTCACCGCGACAGGGCGCAGCCCGGCGCCCCGTCGGGTGCTCGACACCCACGACCCTCAGCTGGCGGCCACGGGCGTACGCGCCTCGGCCAGGAGGCCTTCGACGGGTCGGTCTGCGCTGGCGACGGGACGGGTGCCGTCGAGCAGCCCTGCCGCACGCAGGCGGGGCATGACGCCCTCGCCGAACCACCAGGCCTCCTCGAGGTGGGGCTGGCCGGAGAGGATGACGTGGTCGAAGCCGAGCGCGTGGTACTCGGCGATCCGCTCGGCGACCTCCTCGTGGCTGCCCACCAGGGCGGTGCCCGCCCCGCCGCGGACGAGGCCGAAGCCGGCCCACAGGTTGGGAGCCACCACCAGCCGTGACCGCTCGCCGCCGTGCAGGGCCCGCATGCGGGCCTGTGCGACGGACTCGCTGGCTCGGAGGGCGCCCTGGGCGCGGGCGACCACGTCGTGCGGCATGGCGTCGAGCAGCCTGTCGGTGACGGCCCACGCCTCGGCGGCGGTGTCCCTCGAGATGACGTGGAGCCGGATGCCGAAGGTGACGGACCGGCCGGCGTGGGCGGCGAGGGCCCGGACCTCCTCGAGCTGCTGGGCGGCCTGGTCCTGGGGCTCACCCCACATGAGCCACGTGTCGGCGTGGCGGACGGCCACCTGCTTGCCTGCAGCCGACGACCCGCCGAAGAAGATCGGGGGCGCCGGCACCGGGGCCCCGGCCACCGTGGCGCCCTCCACGCGGTAGTGCCTGCCGTGGTGGTCCATGTCGCCTCGCCACGCCCCCCGCAGCACCTCGATGAACTCGGCGGTCCTGTCGTAGCGCTCGTCGTGGTCGAGGAAGTCACCGAACCTGCGCTGCTCCTCGGGGCTCCCCCCGGTGACGACGTTGAGCAGCAGCCTGTCGCCGGAGAGGCGCTGGAAGGTGGCCGCCTGCTGGGCTGCGAGGGTCGGCGACACGAACCCGGGTCGGAAGGCCACGAGGAAGCGCAGCCGCTTCGTCTCCCGGATGAGGGCGGCGGTGGTGAGCCACGCGTCCTCGCAGTGCGTGCCGGTCGGCGTGAGCACGGCGTCGAACCCGACGGTCTCGGCCGCTCTTGCGACCTGGGACAGGTAGTCGAGGTCGGCGGGCCGCCTCGTGGCGCCGGGGCCGAAGCCGGCGACCTCACGGCTGTCGCCGGCCGTGGGGAGGAACCAGTGGAGGGAGAGCGCCATCGTGCACCTCGTCGTCGGAGTTGGCGGGGAACGCAGGTTCGCAAAGCCGACCGAACAAGTCAACAATGACCGGCGGCGCCCAGCGGCCGAGCCGGATGTGGGCAGGGGACGAGCCCCAGCGCCCCGTCAGGTACGCTCGCCCAGGAAGATCGGCGGGGATCCCAGGGATCCCGCCTGCCCTGCCCTCGTAGCTCAGCGGATAGAGCATCGCCCTCCGGAGGCGTGTGCGCAGGTTCGAGTCCTGCCGAGGGCGCAAGCACCGCCGCCGCAGAGGGCGTTGCCGATCCGGCTGCAGAGCCGGGCATGACACCAGGACGGAACCTCCGAGACGCTGGTGTCACGTCGAGGCCGAGAAGCACGCAGTCCCACCCGGCCACCACGCCCTTCGCCCTCTTCCGTCGACGAGGGGGTGCCCTCCCAGGCGCCACCTACCCCTGACGCTCGTCCGCGTCCGAGGCGCCGGATGTGCTACTGCTGTGGACGTCCCGCCGGCCGCAGCGCCGGTGGACGACTCGGGGCCGAACCGGCCGAAGGGAGCGGGGGTCCCGTGCGTCGTACTGCCAAGGCACAGCATGGGGTGCGCTTCGGCATCGCGGGCGGATTGCTGCTCCTCGTGACGGCGGGGACGTGGTCGCAGCTGCTGCCAGACCCGTTCCCCTCGGGAGGCGCCGCCGTCGAAGCGACCTCGGCGGCCGGGAGTCCGACGACGGTGCCTGTCGCCAGGGCTGCGGCATGGGACGCGACACGGGAGCCGGTCGAAGGCATCTGGATCTCACGAGCGGAGCTGGCCCCCCTCGCCCGGTCGGGCGCTGCGTGGGAGCGGGTCAAGGCCGCCGCTGATGGTGACCTGGGTGTGGCGACCGTCGCCGACTTCAACGCGAACCACGACGTGCGCACGCTGGCGGTTGCCCTCGTCTACGGCGCCACCGGGGACGAGACGTATCGGAGCAAGGCGGCAGAGGCGATCATGGCCGTGATCGGCACGGAGGCGGCGGGAGAGGCCGTCATGCTCGGCCGGAACGTGGTCTCCTACGTCATCGCCGCCGACCTCATCGATCTCGCCTCCTTCGACCCCGCTCGCGAGGCGGCGTTCCGCGCCTGGATCGACCAGGCCAGGACCCGTCCGTTCCCCGACCGGACGATGATCGAGAACGACGAGCTGCGGACGAACAACCACGGGCGTGTCGCCGGCGCCGCCAGGGCGGCGATCGCCGTTTACCTCGACGACCAGGCCGAGCTCGATCGCACCGCCCGGGTCTTCAAGGGCTTCCTCGGGGACCAGCAGGCACACGTCGGCTTCGAGTACAAGAACGGCGTCACCTGGCAGTCCGATCCCGACGAACCGTCGGGGATCGTGCCCGTCGACGGGACGAAGGACGGGCACCTGATCGACGGCGCCCTGCCCGAGGAGATGCGGCGTGGCTGTGACTTCCAGTGGCCGCCGTGCCCCACCGGCTACCCGTGGGAAGGGCTCGGCGGCGTCGTCGTCGAGGCGGAGATCCTCTCCCGCGCCGGCTACGACGCCTGGGAGTGGGAGGACAGGGCGATCCTTCGGTCGGTGACGTTCCTCGACCGCCTGGAGCGACAGCACGGGCAGTGGTGGGCCGCGGGTGACGACACCTGGCAGCCGTGGTTGCTGAACGAGGTGTACGACACCACGTTCCCCACCCTCGACGCCAACATCGGCAAGAACATGGGCTGGACCGACTGGATGTACCAGCAGCGCGAAGGCGGCTGATCCTCGCGCCGACGATGCCGCCGCAGGGCCGACCTCGGCGACCCCCGGCGGCTTGCTCAGCGCGGCGACGAACCCGTCGTCACCAGTGCGAGGCAGGGCGGCGCCTGGTTGCGGATGAGGAGGAAGGAGGGCGGTGGCAGGCGCACCGAGAGCTGCCCGCCCCGATCGTGGAGCACCCGGGCCGCTCGCTCGATCTGTTCGAACGGCTGCACGCCCACGAACGGGCACGCCTCGAGGTCGACGACGAGGACGCCCCGTGCGAGGGCGAGCGCCGTCCGCAGCCCGTCGACGAGGAGGTCGGTCGTGCCGATGTCGAGATCCCCCGCCACCCGCAGCACGGTCATGCCGCCCTCGGGCTCGATGCGGATCACAGCACCTCGTTCGGGAGGCCGTCGCGTCCACCAGTCCGTCGTCCCCGCACGCATCACGGCACGTCCTCCCTCACCCGCCTGCCGACAGGACCCACACGGCGCTGGGCGCGCAGCCGCGGAGCGGCGCGCCTCGCACCACTCCGGACTGCGAGCCATCGAGGTGGCTACCGACGCCGCTGCTGCGAGACGGTGATGATCATGGTCTTCCCCTGTCGGTAATGGGTTGGATGAGCGCTCGGGCAACCAGCGCACTGGGCGGGGGCTTCCGGCGAGGCTCACTGGTAGGTACGGCTCCGAGGCGTCCCCATGACGCAAGACCCGAGGAGACCGCTGCTCGCCCTGCGGGGGCGGTCCCTCGGGCTTCCACTGGGCGTCCCGCACCTCCATCGGCACGGGGGGCTCACGTCATGCGGACAGCTCGAGCGTGTCTCAACGGATGACGGACGACGGTGGCCACCTCTCGGGGCGAGGTGGTGGAGGGAGCTCACCATGCGGGTGGAGTCGATCGACCTCGGTGCAGCGGGGCGGGACATGGTGGTCTTGTTCAAGGACCGCCGGGGGGACCTGTGCGGACTCGACCTCGGTGGCCCGGAGACCCGTCACCGGTCCCTGCTGCGCCTCGTCGAGATGGCTGACGCCGAGATCGGTCTGCCGACGTTCGGGCCGCTCCTCCTCCACACGAGGGACCAGCCGGTGGGCACGCACGAGCGGCCGTGGCGGGCCTACTCGTTCTGCTCCTCGACCACCCACCTCGACGTGCCGGTCCCGGACTTCGTCTTCGGCGGCTGGCCCGAGGTCGGCATCCACGACTACGACGAGACGTGTCGAGCGGTCGCGGCCGCAGGGGCGGCCCCCGCCGAGCTACCGGTGGCGGGCTGGGTCGGCAGCCTGGCCACCCACCCGATCCGGGCCGAGCTCCACCGGATCGGGTCGGAGCACCCGGCCCAGCTCGACGTGCAGCAGGTGGAGTGGGGACAGAGGAACGCAGACGGGGCGCAGCTCGGGACGGTCACGGGCACCCACCTGTCGTTGGCCGACCAGGCGGCTCGGTGGGGTGCGCTCCTCGATGTCGAGGGTGCCGGCTACAGCGGCCGGCTCAAGCTCCTGCTCCACGCCGGCCGGCCAGTGCTGGTCCAGGACCGGCCGTGGCACGAGTGGTGGCAGGAGGCCTTCCGGCCGATGGAGCACTACATCCCGGTGCGACGCGATCTCGGCGACCTGGTGGAGCGAGCGCGATGGGTGCAGGAGCACCCCTGCGAGGCTGCCGCCGTGGGTGCAGCCGGACAGGCCGTGGCGAAGCGGCTGCTCAGCCGCGCTTCGGCGGCCGAGCGCTGGGTCGCGGTCGCAGGGGCCCACGACAGCACGCTCGGCCCGTGGGCACCACCGGAGCTGCTGGGGGCCATCGAACCTCACCTCGCCAGGATGGGCCTCATCAGTTGACTCCTCACGTGCCGCTCCCCGTGAGGGCCGGTCCCGGGTCGCCCCGTCTGGCAGCACGCTCCGTCACGACGGGTACCGTCACGGACGCGTGAGTGCCGGGCGTGAGGTCATCGACCAGGACGCTCGCCTCGACGGGTCGGACGGCCTCGCCGAGCTCACCGGGCTCATCCGCCGCGTCGTCGCCGGTCGGGTGGACAGCCGGGAGGCAGTCGACGACATCGTGCAGGAGACCGTTGCGCGCCTCCTCGCCGCGAGCCACCGGCTCGACGGTCGGGCGGTGGGGCCGTATGCGGTCGTCACCGCCCGGAACCTGGTGGCGTCGCAGTGGCGGAGGGCGGACACCGGCATGCGCCACGCGCACCGCCTGTTCGATCCACGTGCCGCAGTGGCGCCCGACGAGGCGCTCCTCGAGCGTGAGGAGGCAGAGGCGATCCGCTCCGCGCTCGACCGCCTGTCACCGCGGGAGCGTGAGGTCCTGCTCGCCCACGAGGTGCACGGCCGCGACACGAGGTCGCTGGCCGACGAGCTCCACTCGACCCCCGGCGCCGTCGCCGCCCAGCTCAGCAGGTCCCGGGCGAAGCTGCGCGTCGAGTACCTCATCGAGCTCGATCGCGAGCCCCCGACCGGCCAGTGCCGGCCCGTCCTGCTCTCGCTGTCCGCTGGCGACAAGCGGCGGCAGTCGGAGCTCGACGCCGGTTACCACCTGCTCGACTGCGGCTACTGCGCTGCGCTCAGCGAGCCGCTGTTCGACCGGCGCGCAGCCGCCGCACCGGACGAGGTGCGGGTGGCGGTGGAGGTGGACGCCGACATCGTCGTCGTCCGCCAGCGCGGGCGAGACCTGGCGATGCAGGCCGGCTTCTCCGCCGCCGAAGCCACCATGATCGCAACTGCGGTCTCGGAGATCGCCCGCAACATCGTCCGCTTCGCCCGCCGCGGGGAGGTCACGGTGACCGTCGCCACGGACGGCGACGCGACGGGCGTGACGGTCGTCGCGCGCGACGCCGGTCCGGGGATCCCCGACATCGAACGTGCGCTGGAGCCGGGCTTCACCACCTACGGTGGTCGAGGCTTGGGGCTCCCCGGCTCCCGCAGGCTGATGGACGAGTTCGTCATCGTCTCCGATGTGGGGCGCGGCACCACCGTCACCATGACGAAGTGGCGTCGTTGAGGCGGCGGGAGCGTGTCGTGTCAGTGCTCGAAGAACGGACCGAGGGAGTGGTGATGGCTGAGCCAGAGCTGGATGACGAGTCAGAGCTGGATGACGTCGAACGTGCGGCACCGCGGGACGACCACCGCCTGCTGCCGGCGCTCGTGGCGCACCTGCGCGAGCACCGGACGGAGCTGCGCGAGGAGTGGGAGCGCCGCATCGAGACGACCCACCTCCTGCAGGCGATGACACCGCACGAGGTCGGCTCGGAGACGACCTCCGTCTACGACAACTACGTGGAGGTGCTCGAGACCGGCAGCGTCGACGCGCTGCAGCGCTACGCCCGGGACCTGTCGGAGCGCATCATCCCGCGGGGCGTGGAGACCCACGAGGTCGTGGGGATCGTCCTGCTCCTCCGCGACGTGCTCGCCCGCTCGCTGTTCCTCAAGTACCACGACGACTTCGACGTGCTCAACCGCGTGCTCGACGCCTACGAGCCCGCCGCCAACCGCATCGCCAACACCGTCGCCGTGAGCTTCGTCGAGGAGCGCGAGCGCATCATCCGCCAGCAGCAGGACGCCATCAGGGAGCTGTCCACCCCGGTGCTCCAGGTGCGCGAGCGCCTCCTCATCCTCCCCATCATCGGCGTCCTCGACAGCCAACGAGCCACGCAGCTCACCGACCAGCTGCTGCGCGGCATCCGGCTCAACCGCGCCAGGGTCGTCGTCATCGACATCACCGGCGTCCCCGACATCGACACGACCGTCGCCAACCACATCGTCGAGACGGTCGACGCCTCGAGGCTCATGGGTGCGAGCGTGATCATCACCGGCCTCTCCCCGGAGATCGCGAGGACGCTGGTGACGATCGGCGTCGACCTCAGCAAGATGAACACGATCGGCGACCTGCAAGGCGGCATCGAGGAGGCGGAGCGACAGCTCGGCTTCCACGTGACCCGCTCCGAGGACAGCTGACCCGGCGGAACTGGGACACTGGACCCGTGTTCGTCTCGATCCTGCGCCAGGGCGACTTCCTGATCGCCTCCATCCACACGGCGCTCGACGACACGGAGCTGCTCCGCTTCCAGGAAGACCTCGTCACCCAGATCGGCACGTCCCGGGCACAGGGGATCGTCATCGACGTCGCCGCGCTCGACGTCCTCGACTCCTTCGCCTCGAGTGCCCTCCGCGACCTCGCCCAGATGGCCCGACTGCGGGGTGCTGCCACCGTCATCGTCGGGATCCAACCGGATGTCGCCTTCGCCATCGTGCGACTGGGGATGGAGCTGGACATCCACACGGCACTGGGCCTCGAGGAGGGGTTGGCGTACCTGGAGAGCGTCACGTCGGGCAACCGGGCCGGCGGCTCCGCCCTCGGCGCGCTGCGCGGCGTCGACCGCTGAGCGCGAGCCCCACCGTCGACCACGTCGGGACGGGGGTCCTCCACGGGAGCTCGACGCCACCCGACCGGCACTTGCGCAGCTCCCGCGTCATGCGCGCCGGTCGAACACGTCTCACTGGGTGACGAGACGAGCGGCCGCCGGGTGGCGGTGGTGCGACCGGGGGGATCCACGTGGGCGCGTTCACAGAGGTGCGGCGGTGGGAGCGCGGGCTGTCCTGCGTCGACGGGCAGGTGTACCGCCAGCTCGCAGCGGGTGCCGACGAGTTCCTCGTCGTGGTGCGGGCATCCGACTTCCCGGCGGCGATGGCGGACGTGCTCCCCCAGGTCGTCCAGTACCTCGACGGGTTCGACGTGCTCGTGACCGGCGTGCGCGTCCAGGGTGCGACCGCCCACGTCCGGGTCCGACAGCGCACGACGAACCACACGGTGTGCACCCGACCCTCGCACCCCGGACTGCGGTAGCGGGAGGGAGCACCGTGCGCCCCGATGATCCGGGGCGCTCCGTCTCCTACTGACCGGGCCACCCGGGGATGCCGGGGTCGAGCTCCACGCCGGCCGAGTTCAAGAAGCCGGAGACGAGCCGGTAGAACCCGGCCAGCACGAGGAGCTCGACGAGCTGGGTCTGGGTCCACCGCTCGGCGAGCCCCTCCCACGTGCGGTCGGCCACCTTGTCGTCGGCGTGGAGGTCGTCCGCCATCGCCACCAGCAGGCGGTCGGCGTCGTCCCATCCGTCGAGCGAGTCCTCGGTCAGCCGGACGATCTCCTCGTCGGTCAGCCCCGCCTGGCGGCCGAGCACCGTGTGCTGCCCGAACTCGTACACAGACCCGGCCCGCCATCCGACCCGGAGGATCACGATCTCCCGCTCGCGTGGCGGGAAGCCCTTCCCCGACAGCAGGAAGCCGCCCATGTGGAGGACGGCTTCCAGCATCTTCGGGGCGTGGGCCAGCGTGGCGAAGATGTTGAGCGGCGGTCGGTCACCGAAGGCCGTCGCCAGCGTGGCGGCTGCCTCCGGGCCCGGGTCGGTGAGGGGTGCGATGCGCGGTCGATCTGCCATCCGGGCAGTCTCCCCCGCCGGAACCCGGTCCGCCGGATCCCGGCCCGCCTGCACGTCGCACGGCAGCTGGCCCCTGCCGGGAGCGCCTCGGTAGGTTCCGTGCCATGGCCGACCACGCAGCGCTGATCAGCGAGCGCCTCGAGCAGCTCCTGGCGGAGACCGACGAGAGCACCGACGTCCGCACGTTCCGCGGCAAGCAGTACGACCTCGGCCTCGGGTGGGTCCACTTCCCGGAGGGCTACGGCGGGGTCGGGGCGCCGCCGAAGCTGCAGCGAATCGTCGAGGAGGGCATCGCCGGCGCCTCGAGGCGAGCCCACGACCCAGGGCGGACGTTCTTCGGCCTGACCATGGCGGGTCCGACCATCGTCACCCACGGCTCGGAGGAGGCCAGGCAGCGGCTGCTCCGGCCGATGTTCACCGGCGAGGACGCCTGGTGCCAGCTCTTCAGCGAGCCGGGCGCAGGCTCCGACCTGGCCGGGCTGTCGTGCCGGGCCGTGCGCGACGGCGACGAGTGGGTGGTGACCGGGCAGAAGGTCTGGAACACCCTCGCCCACATCGCCGACCGCGGGATGCTCGTCGCCAGGACCGATCCCCAGCAGCCGAAGCACCGGGGGGTGACCTACTTCGCGCTCGACATGCACGCCCCCGGGGTCGAGGTGCGGCCGCTGCGCCAGATCACGGGGGAGGCGGAGTTCAACGAGGTCTACATGACCGAGGTGCGGGTGCCCGACGCCGACCGCATCGGCGACGTCGGCGCCGGCTGGGGCGTGGCCATGACCACCTTGGCCAACGAGCGCACCACGATCGGCGGCGGCGGCAGCGGCGCCCGGCGTCAGACGGGACCCGTGCGCTACCAGTGGGGCAAGGGGGCGATGGCCGAGGCGCTGCGCATCTGGCACGAGGAGGCGCCCGATCCCAGCCCGGCCATGAAGGACCGACTCATGCGGATGATGGTGGAGTCCGAGGTGCTGTACCTGACGAACGTCCGCGCCGGCCAGATGCGCCAGGCCGGCAACCCGGGACCCGAGGGCTCGATCGCCAAGCTCATGTTCAGCGAGGTCAACAAGCGCCTCTACGAGCTGTGCGTCGACCTGCTCGGCCCGCGCGCCACCGTCGACGTCGACTACTCCATGCGCCGGACCGACGCCGGGGGGCTCGTCGGTGCGCCCGGCAGCTCGCGCAAGATGTTCCTGCGGTCCCGTGCCAACTCCGTCGAGGGCGGCACCTCCGAGGTGCAGCGCAACATCCTCGGCGAGCGGGTGCTCGGCCTCCCGGGCGACGTGCGGGTCGACAAGGACCGCCCGTGGTCGGAGGTCCCCCGCAGCTGAGGCAGGTCCCTGGGGCAGGTCAGCCCTCCGACGGGGGCCCCGGCTCCGCCGCCACGTCCTCCCAGAACGCAACGGCGACCGCCTCGAGCCGCATCCCCAGCTCGAGGGTCCGGCGGTGGAACTCGTGCCCGGGGTTCGCCTCCAGCCAGACCGCGAGCTCCTCCATCTGGTCGAGGCGGCGCCGGCGCATGTCGACCTGCTCCTCGGCGAGCGCGGCGACGGCGGCCGCTTCGGACTGCGAGCCGAAGAAGAGCTTGAGCAGGCCCTGGTCCCGATACCCGATGGCCTCCTCCGCAGGCTCCGCGAGCCACGAGCGCAGGGCCTCCCGCCCGGCAGCGGTCACTGCGAACCGGCGCCGCCGGCGCCCGTCGGCCTCCCGCTCCTCCTCGACCAGCCCGGCGGCTGCCAGCCGGGGCGGCTCGGTGTAGAGCTGGGTGTGGGGGAAGGGCCAGAAGCGGCCGATCGAGCGGGCGACGGACGCCTTGAGCTCGTAGGGCGTGGACGGGCCCCGCTCGGCCAGGAGACCGAGCACGAGGTAGGACGTCGACGTGAGCGCTGGGCCCGGAGACACCTCTCCAGCGTACCGAAGGACCATTCGCACGATACCGTTCGGCACGAACGGTGACGGGGGCTGAGGAGGAGCGATGGCACTGGCACGTGGTTGGAAGGTCCTGCTCGTCACCTCGGCCGGCGTGTACCTCGTGTCGCTCGACGTCACGATCGTCAACATCGCGTTCCGGGACCTGAACGCCGACTTCGCCGAGGCCTCGCCGAACCTGCTCTCGTGGGTCCTCTCGGGCTACAACATCGCCTTCGCCGCCAGCCTCCTCACCGCCGGGCGCATGGCCGACCGGTTCGGGCGACGACGTGCCTTCTTCACGGGCCTGGCCGTGTTCACCACCGCCTCGGCGCTGTGCGGGCTGGCGCCCGGGCCCTACTGGCTGATCGCGGCGCGGGTGCTCCAGGCCGTGGGCGGCGCCCTGATCATCCCCTCGTCGCTCGCGCTGATCCTCCCCGAGTTCCCACCGGAGCGGCGCTCGGCGGCGATCGGCATCTGGGGTGCGGTGGGAGCGGTGGCTGCGGCCACGGGACCGAGCCTCGGCGGGTTCCTCGTCGACGCCGTCGGGTGGCGGGCCGTGTTCTACGTGAACATGCCGTTCTGCCTGCTCGCCTTCGTCTTCGGGCGGAGCCTGCTCGTGGAGTCGAAGGACCCGACCGCCGGCGGCATCCCCGACGTGCTGGGCGCCGCCCTCGGGACCCTCGGCGTCGGCGCCCTCACGCTCTCCATCGTGCAGGGCGGCGAGTGGGGCTACGCCGACCCCCGGACGGTCGCCGCCTACGTCGTGGCCGCCGCCGCCCTCCCCGCCTTCGTGGCCCGCTGCAACCGGAGCTCGAACCCGGTGCTCGACCTCGGCCTGCTGCGCCAGCGCTTCTTCGCCGTGGCCAACGCCGCCGGCTTCCTGTTCGCTGTCGGCTTCTTCGCCATGCTCTTCGTGAACGTGCAGTTCCTCACCGGCGTCTGGGGCTACTCCGTCATCGGCGCCGGTCTGGCGCTGACCCCGGGTCCGCTCTTCGCCGCTGCGTGCGCGGGCCCAGCCGGACGGCTGGCCGACCGCTACGGCCACCGCATCGTCGCCGGCCCCGGCGCGGTGCTCTTCGCCGCCGGGATCCTCAGCTACATCCTGTACCTCGACCCGGAGCCGGACTACTGGGGCGTGTTCTTCGTGGGCAACGCCCTCGTCGGCATCGGCATCGGGTTCACCATCTCGACGCTGGGCTCGGCCTCGAGCGCCTTCCTGCCCCCGACCCGCTTCGCCATGGGCAGCGCCTTCAACGCCACGGCGCGCCAGATCGGAGCCGCGCTCGGCATCGCCATGGTCGTCGCCGTGCTCGGCACCCCCTCGCCGGCCGAGGCAGCCGCGGCCTTCGACCGGGCCTGGAGCGTGCTCGCCCTGTTCGGCCTCGCCAGCGGCCTGGTCATGCTGGTCCTGTTCCGCCCCCCGCCGAACGCCGAGGTGGCGACCACCACCGAGGGCAGCGTCGCCACCGGCGCCCCGGCCGCCTGACCGAGCCCGCCCGGCGGCGCACCCGTGCTGGCGGCTGGGTGCCCTCCGGCCGGTGAGCCGCCAGCTCGAGTCGTTGCCCGAACTGGCGGTTGGATCGGGTGCCCTACCCGCAGGTGAGCCGCCAGTTCGAGTCCTTGCCCGAACTGGCGGCTGGATCGGGTGCCCTGCCCGCAGCTGGACCGCCAACTCGAACCCCCCCGAACTGGCGGCTGGATCGGGTGCCCTACCCGCCGGTGAGCCGCCAACTCGAATCCACCCGAACTGGCGGTTGGATCGGGTGCCCTGCCCGCAGGTGAACCGCCAGTTCGAGTCGTCGCCCGACTTGGCGGTTGGATCGGGTGCCCTGCCGGTCGGTGAGCCGCCAGATCGAGAGCGGGGCCGGGCCCCTTACGCCTTGGCCTTGGCCTCGGGCTTGGGCTCCTTGGGCAGGCCGAGGACGCGCTCGCCCACGATGTTGCGCTGGATCTCGGCGGTCCCGCCCCAGATGGTCTCCGACCGGGAGAAGAAGAACTGCGCCTGCATGGCGCTCACCGGGTAGTCCTCGCGACCACGCACCCTGGCCATGCCGGGCAGGCCGCCGTCCTCGGCCTGGGCGCCGGTGAGGACCGTGCTCTCCATGCCGAGGATGTCCATGGCCAGCTCCATGACGTCGCGGTGGTACTCCGACCAGAACATCTTGTTGGTGGCGCCGAGCGCCATGACGCCGAGGTCCTTCGTGTCGTGGAGCGTGGCCGACAGGCTGCGCCAGCCGTTCACCTTCATGATCTGGACCTTCGAGTGGGCGACCATCAGGCGCTGGCGGATGACCGGGTCGTCGATCTTCCCGTTCGCCTTCGCCGCCTCGAGGATCGTCTCGAGCTCGCGCTCGAAGCGCCGGTAGCTGGTGGTGGCCGAGCTGCCCCGCTCGAAGCCGAGCGTGGTCATGGCCACCTTCCACCCGTTGTTGAGCCCGCCGACGACGTTGTCCTTCGGGCAGCGGGCGTTCTCGAAGAACACCTCGTTGAACTCACCGGACCCGTCGGGCTGGATGATCGGCCGCACCTCGATCCCGGGCTGGTGCATCGGGACCAGCAGGTAGGAGATGCCGGCGTGCATGGGGGCGCTGGGATCGGTCCTCGCCAGCAGGAAGACGTAGTCGGCGTGCTGCGCCATCGTCGTCCAGACCTTCTGGCCGTTGACGACCCACTCGTCGCCGTCGAGCTCGGCCTTGCACTTGAGCGAGGCGAGGTCCGACCCGGCGTTCGGCTCGGAGAAGCCCTGGCACCACGCGATCTCGCCCTTGAGGATCCCCGGCAGGAACTGCTTCTTCTGCTCCTCCGTGCCCCACTGCAGGATGGTCGGACCGACGAGGGTGTCGCCGAAGAAGTCGGCCCGCAGCGGTGCGTTGGCCCGGCTGAACTCCTCGTTGAGCACCACCGACTGCATCGTCGTGAGGCCCTTGCCCCCGTACTCCTCCGGCCACGAGGCGCAGATCCACCCGCCGGCGAAGAGCTTCTTCGGCCACTCCTCGTTGAACCGCTTGCGGTCCTCGCCCTTGAGCTGGAAGCCCTCGTCGAACCAGCCCTCTGGCAGGTTCTCCTCCAGCCACGCCCGGATCTCACCGCGGAACTCTTCTGCTTCGGGCGGGTACGTCAGGTCCATGGCGCCATCCTCGCGCCGGCCCCCCACGTGCGAGAAGTCCTCGGCCGGCCCGCTCGGTCGATCTGGCGGCCACGGCGGGTAGGTTTCCGGCCATGGCCGTCACCGAGAACGCACCTGCGCCCAAGCGCGAGCGCTGGACCGCGCAGTGGCTCGAGCTGTACGACGAGGTCGTCACGACCGGGCTGTGCACCGGCTGCGCCGGCTGCGTCATCGCCTGTCCCCACGACGTGATCGGCTACGACCACTCCTCCGGCGGGTACCGCCCCTTCCACCTGGAGGAGGAGCTCGGTCCCGACGACTGCATCCACGGCCAGAAGGGCTGCACGAGCTGCACCCGGGCCTGCCCCCGGTTCCGCACCTGGGAGACCGAGGCGGACACGTTCCTCTTCGGGCGCGAGCGCCTCCCCGCCGAGCTCTCGGGCATCGGGAAGGACATCGTCCTCGCCAGGGCGGCCGACCCGGCGCTCGCAGCGGCCGGCCAGGACGGCGGCCTCGTGTCGGCGATCCTCCTGTGGGCCATGGAGCACGGCTACATCGACGCCGCCCTCGTCTCGTACCTCGAGGGCGACGGCACGAGCTGGAAGGCCAGGCCCGGCGTGGCCCGCACCCCCGAGGACGTGCTCGCCGCCGCCGGCAGCCGCTACACCTACTCGGCCAACAACCTGGCCTACGACGACGCGGTCGAGGGCGGCGCCGACAAGATCTGCCTCGTCGGCATGGGCTGCATGACGAGCGCGCCGCCCGTGATGAAGAACCGCAAGATCGGCAAGGTCGGGCGGCGCTTCGCGCTCAACATCGGCCTGCTCTGCTCCAAGACCTTCGACGACGCCATCTTCGAGGAGCTCTTCGAGGCGAAGTACGGCCTCAAGAAGCAGGACATGGTCAAGATGAACATCAAGGGCGTGTTCCAGATCTGGATGCGCAACGGCGACTACCACGAGGTGCCCCTCAAGGAGTGCCACGCCTGGACCCGCGAGGGGTGCACGAGGTGCCCGGACTTCGCCGCCGAGCACGCCGACATCTCCACCGGTGGCATCGGCGCCTTCAACGACTGGACGCTCACCGTGATCCGCACCGACGTCGGGCGCGAGATCATGGACGGGATGATCAGGGACGGGGTCATCGAGACCCGCCCGGGTGACGACGACCCCGGCGCCATCGACCTCATGCAGAAGCTCTCCCGCAAGAGCCGCAAGCGCTGGCCCGAGACCGCCGTCGCCGCCCCCGGCGCCGTGCCCCCGCTCCCCCCGAAGGTCGCCCCCGCAGCCGGCGCCTGAGCCGAGGGGCCGTCGGCGGCACCACCCGTCGAGGACATCTCGAGGACCACTGGTCGGGCCGGCACGTCGATCCCGCGTGCCGGCACCTCTGTGGCCGAGACCACCTTCACGGGGCCGGCCGTGGACCACCACCCACGAGCGACCCGTCCCGGGCCCGGAGGCGGTCGGACCAGGGCGCCGGCGCACCCTCTGAGGAGCTCGCGCCCGGCCGAACCTACGATCCCACCCATGCCGGTCGATCCCCAGGTCCAGCTCCTCCTCGACGCCCTCGCCGCGGCCGAGGCGCCACCGCTGCACACGCTCTCGCCGGAGGATGCGCGCGCCGCCTACGCCGCCCTGGCGGTGGCGAGGACGGGCACGGGTGATGCGGCCTCCACCGAGGACCTGGTGGTGGCGGGCCCCGCCGGTGACGTGCCCGTCCGCGTGTACCGACCGGAGGGAGCCGACGCCCCCGCCCCGGTGTGCGTCTTCTTCCACGGCGGCGGCTGGGTCATCGGGAGCATCGAGACCCACGACGCCCTGTGCACGGCCCTCGCCGCCCGCTCGGGCGTCGTCATCGTGTCGGTGGAGTACCGCCTCTCCCCGGAGGCCCCGTACCCGGCCGCGCTCGACGACTGCCTCGCAGCGACCCGCTGGGTCGCCGACAACGCGGCCGAGCTCGCTGTCGACCCCCGGCGCCTCGCCGTGGGGGGCGACTCGGCGGGCGGGAACCTCGCCGCCGCCGTCGCCATCAGGGCCCGGGACGAAGGGGCACCGGCGATCGCCTTCCAGCTGCTGGTGTACCCCGTGCTCGACCACTCCTTCGACCAGCCCAGCTACGTCGAGAACGCCGAGGGGTACTTCCTCACCGCCGACGGCATGCGCTGGTTCAGCAGCCACTACCTGGGTGGCACCTCCCCGACCGAGCCGCTCGCCGCCCCCCTCCACGCCCCTGATCTGACCGGGCTGCCTCCTGCGCTCGTCCTCACCGCAGAGTTCGACCCGCTGCGCGACGAGGGCGAGGCCTACGGCGCCCGCCTCTCGGAGGCAGGCGTCGCCACCACGGTCCGCAGGTACGACGGCATGGTGCACGGCTTCGTCAGCATGTACGCGCTCGTCGACGCCGGTTCACGTGGGCTCGACGAGTGCGCAACAGCGCTCCGACAGGCACTGGCCGTCGATGCCGTCGAGGTGCGACGATGAGACGGACCTGGCCTCGATGTCTCGCTAGGTTGGTGCCCGACCACTTCGAAGGGGATGCGCAGTGACCACGACCGATCCGAGCATGCCGGTGTCCAGCTGGGCCGACGACTACGACATCTTCGACCACGACTACGTCGCCAACCCGTTCCCCGTCTGGGACGAGCTGCGGGGCACCTGTCCGGTGGCCCACACCGACCGCTGGGGGGGCTCGTGGATGCCCACCCGCTACGAGGACGTGTCGGCGATCGCCCACGACACCGAGCACTTCTCGTCCCGCGAGGTCCTCGTGACCCCCGCGCCCGAGCCGCCCGAGGACGGCGAGGAGATGGTGCTCCAGCTCGGCGGCGAGGTCGCAGCCCCCCCGATCACCTCCGACCCGCCCGAGCACCAGTGGGCCCGCCGGCTGATCCTCCCGATGTTCGCGCCGAAGGCGGTGGAGAAGTACGAGCCGATCACACGCGACCTGTGCCGGAGCCTGGTGCAGGACCTGGTGGCGGCGGGCAAGGGTGACGCCGCGGTCGGCTACGCCCAGCAGATCCCGGTGCGCATCATCGCCAAGATGCTCGGCATCCCCGAGTCGATGTCCGAGACGTTCACCCAGTGGGTGCGGGGCGCCCTCGAGCTCGGGGCCACCGATCCGGAGGTCCGCCAGGAGGCGTTCAAGGAGATCATCACCTACCTGTTCGAGGAGGTGACGAAGCGCAAGGAGCACCCGGGCGACGACATCCTCTCCGAGCTCCTCGCCGCCGAGGTCGACGGCGAGCCCGTGCCCGACTACCACGTCATCGGCACGGGGATCCTGATCCTCGTCGCCGGCATCGACACCACCTGGTCGGCCATCGGCTCTGCGATCTGGCACCTGGCCACCCACCCGGAGGACCGCCGCCGCCTCGTGGCCGAGCCCGACCTGATGCCCCTCGCCGTCGAGGAGCTGCTGCGGGCCTACTCCCCCGTCACCATGGCCCGCGTGGTCAAGGAGGACGTGGAGGTGAACGGCTGCCCCATGAAGGTGGACGACCGGGTCCTGCTCTCGTTCCCCTCGGCCAACCGTGACCCCGAGGTCTTCGAGCGCCCGAACGAGGTCATCCTCGACCGGGCCAAGAACCGCCACATCGCCTTCGGCGCCGGCATCCACCGCTGCGCCGGCTCGAACCTGGCCCGCATGGAGCTGCGGGTCGCCATCGAGGAGTTCCTGCGCGCCGCCCCCGAGTTCTCCCTCGAGGACGGGGCCACCGTCACGTGGGCCGGCGGCCAGGTCCGTGGTCCCCGCCAGCTGCCGGTGGTGTTCGGATGAAGGTCCGCCTGATCGACGACAAGTGCCAGGGCCACGGCCGCTGCTACGCCCTCGCCCCCGAGCTGTTCGAGAGCGACGACTACGGCAACGCGCAGCTGTGCGGCGACGGCTCCGTCCTCCCCGGCCAGGAGGACGACGCGCGCCTGGCCGCCGACAACTGCCCCGAGTTCGCCATCGAGCTCGACGAGGCCTGAGTCCCGCCCGGCGCGGCCGGGCGGCAGCTTGAACCCGGCCCGCAGGGCCACAACTAGCCTCGGTCGAGAACGCGAGCCGGGCGCACGAACGTCCACTCGCACCGAACCTCAGGGGAGCTCCTCATGGCTGAAGCCGTCATCGTCGCCACCGCACGCACGCCCATCGGCCGGGCCTTCAAGGGCTCGCTGGCCGAAGCCCGTCCCGACGACATGGGGGGCTTCATCGTCGACACCCTCATGAACAAGGTCCCCGAGGTCGACCGCGCGTCGGTCGAGGACTGCATCATCGGCGCCGCCAACCACGCCGGCGAGCAGGGCATGAACGTGGCCCGCAACATCGCGCTCCTGGCGGGCCTGCCCGACACCGTGCCCGGGACGACGGTCAACCGCTTCTGCGCCTCGTCGCTGCAGTCGATCCGGATGGCGTACCACGCCATCAAGGCCGGCGAGGGCGACACCTACGTGGCCGGAGGCGTCGAGTCCGTCAGCCGGACCGGCGGCCGTGGCTTCCAGAAGGAGGACATGAACCTCCGCTTCGTCGCCGGGAGCAACGACTTCATCAACAACGTCTACATCCCGATGGGCATGACGGCGGAGAACGTTGCGGCCAAGTACGGCGTGACCCGCGACCGCCTCGACGAGTTCGCCAAGCTGAGCCAGGACCGGGCCACGGCCGCCCAGGAGAACGGGTTCTTCGAGCGTGAGCTCACGCCGTACACGCTCCCCAACGGCGACGTCGTCTCGAAGGACGACTGCCCCCGCGCCGGCACCACCCTCGAGAAGCTGGCCAGCCTGCCCCCCGCGTTCAAGGAGGACGGCGTGGTGACCGCCGGCAACGCCTGCCCGCTGAACGACGGGGCGGCCGCCGTGCTCGTCATGAGCGAGGACAAGGCCCGCGAGCTCGGCCTCACCCCGCTCGCCCGCATCCTCGGCTCGTCGGTGTCGGGCCTGGCGCCGGAGATCATGGGGGTCGGGCCGATCGTCGCCCTCCAGAAGCTGTTCGCCCAGACCGGCAGGTCGATCTCCGACGTGGACGTCGTCGAGCTGAACGAGGCGTTCGCCGCCCAGGTGCTCCCCATCTGCGACGAGATCGGGATCAGCGTCGAGGACCAGCTGAACCCGCACGGCGGGGCCATCGCCCTCGGCCACCCCTTCGGTCAGACCGGCGCCCGCATCATGACGACGCTCCTCAACGACCTCCAGACCCTCGACGGCACCATCGGGGTCGAGACGATGTGCGTCGGCGGCGGCCAGGGGATGGCGATGATGGTCGAGCGCCTCAGCTGAGCCGCAGCATCGCACCTCACGCAACGGGGGCGGCAGTTTGCTGAGCGCGTTCGGGGGGGACGGGTTGTCCAGCATCCACCACCCGAGGAGAGCCCGTGAGCACCCGAGCGATCGCCATCGTCGCCCTCGTCATCGCCGTCATCGTGCTGCTGATCGTGACAAACGTCCTCTAGATCCTCCTCGGTCGAAGGCGAGGGACACGCCTCCGGCTCCACCAGTCGTGGGGGGACGGTGGACGCCGGTCCCCTGCGCGACCTCCTGACCGCCTGCGCCGGGGTCTTCACCGGAGCGCTCTCCGGGGCGTTCGGTGTCGGCGGCGCGGTGATCTCGACGCCGGCCATCCGCGCGCTCGGCGTGCCCGCCAGCCTGGCCGTCGGCACCACCCTCCCGTCGATCCTGCCCAGTGCCGTGGCCGGGGCCCTGCGGTACCGGCGGGAGGGGCTGATCGACGGCCAGGCCGTGCTGCTGACCGTGCCGGTGGGCCTCGTGGCCGCAGTCGCAGGTGCGGTCGTCTCGGAGGTTGTCCCGGGGGAGGGCCACCTGCTCATGCTCCTCACCTCGGTCCTGCTGGCGGTCACCTCGATCCGCATGGCGCGCCACGAGCCCGCACCGTCGGGGAGCCACGGCTCCGAGCCGGTGGTCGGTGGCGCCGAGCCCGGCCCGATGGTCCCGGTGCCGGCCGAGACCGGCGATCCCGCTCCTGCGGCACCCCACCACGGTCGCGGCCGCGCCCCGGCCTTCGCCGCCGTGGGGGCGGCGGCGGGACTGCTCTCCGGGCTCCTCGGGGTCGGGGGCGGGATCGTGATGGTCCCCGGGTTCACCCAGGTCGCAGGACTCTCGATCAAGTCGGCGATCGCCACCTCGCTCGTCTGCGTCGCCGCGCTGGCCATCCCCGGCACGGTCACCCACGCCGTGCTCGGCAACATCGACTGGCGGGCGGCCGCCTTCCTCACGCTCACCGTGATCCCCGGCTCCCGGCTCGGCGTGGCCGCCACCCTCAGGGCGAGCGAACGGGCCCTGCGAACGAGCGTCGCCGGCCTCCTCGGGGTGGTCGCGGTCGTCTACGCCGGCGGTGAGCTGGCGAGCCTCCTGCGGTGAGACCGGGAGGGTCGGGCCGCAGCCGTCGTCCCCCGCCCTGCTCGGCCCCGGAACCGGCGCCGGGCGCCGGTCCTCAGGCACCCAGCTCCCGCGCCCGGGTGAAGACGGCGTCGAGCATGGCCTCGGTCAACGTCCCCGTGAAGGTGTTCTGCTGGCTCGGGTGGTACGAGCCCAGCAGCGTCCGGCCCCCCGGGAGGGGGTGCTCGGCCAGGTGCCCGAAGCGGGGTCGAGGTCGCACGTCGAGCGCTCCGGCCACCACCTGCGAGGCGAAGGCACCGAGCACGACGACGACACGGACCGACGTGAGCAGGCGCAGCTCGCGGCGGAGGTACGGGAGGCAGGTGTCGCGCTCGGCCGGCGTCGGCTTGTTGGCGGGAGGGGCGCAGCGGACGGCTGCGTTGACCCACGCCCCCGTGAGCGTCAGCCCGTCGTCCCGCGCCACGCTGGTGGACTGGTTCGCGTAGCCGGCGCGGTGCATGGCCCGGTAGAGCCAGTCGGCGCTGCGGTCGCCGGTGAAGACGCGCCCGGTGCGGTTGCCACCGTGCGCGGCGGGGGCCAGGCCCACCACCAGCAGGCGGGCCCCCGGGTCGCCGAACCCGGGGAGGGGCCGTCCCCAGTAGTCGTCGGTGGCGAAGGAGGCGCGCTTCGCCGTCGCCGTCTCCTCCCGCCACGCCACCAGCCGAGGACAGGCGAAGCAGGTGGTGATCTCCCGGTCGATGCGCTCGAGGCTGTCTCCCGGCACCTCGTCGGAGGGTGGTGCGACGTGGTCGTCGGGCTCCGTCCCGAAGCGCCAGCCCAGGTGCGGATCGGCCATCGGCCCCACGGTAGGTTGACCCGATCGCCGCCCGAGCCCCCCGCCCCAAGCCGCCCCCGTCGACGCTCGTCCTGCTGGTCCGCCACGGCCAGACGCCGACCACGGGCAAGACGCTGCCCGGCCGGGCGCCGGGCCTGCACCTGGCGGAGAGCGGCGTGGCCCAGGCCGAAGCCGTGGCCGAGCGGCTCGCCGCGCTGAAGCGGGTCGATGCGGTGTACGCGTCGCCGCTCGAGCGGACGAGGGAGACCGCGAAGCCGATCGGCAAGGCGAGAGGCGTGCGGGTGGCGATCGACCGTGGGCTCCTCGAGTGCGACTTCGGCGAGTGGACCGGTGGTGAGCTCAAGGCGCTGTCGAAGCTGCCGGCGTGGACGACGGTCCAGCGCTACCCCAGCGGCTTCCGGTTCCCGGGCGGCGAGTCCTTCGCCGAGATGCAGGCACGCATCACCGGCTCGCTGGCGGCACTGGTCGAGCGCCATGCCGGCGGCGTCGTCGTCGCCGTCTCCCACGCCGACCCGATCAAGGCGGCTGTCGCCTCCGCCCTCGGGACCCACCTCGACCTGTTCCAGCGGATCGTCATCTCCCCGTGCTCGGTCACAGCCATCAGCTACGGCCCGTCCGGGCCGACCGTGCTCACCGTGAACTCCGTCACCGGGCAGCTCAGCGAGCTGGCGCCGTCGTGACCGGACCCCACCGCCCCACGCCGGGCCCGGGCCCGCTCGTCGGAGCCGCAGGCGAGGTGGGCCCGACGTGAGCAGCTCGTTCGACCTCACCGAGGTCGACCGGTTCACCGCCGGCGCCGTCGGGCCCCCCGGTGCCCGGGTCTTCTACCTGCAGGCGGTGGCCGGCACCCAGGTCGTGACGCTGCGGCTCGAGAAGGCCCAGGTGGCGGCCATGGCCCAGTACCTCTCGGAGATGCTCGTCGACCTCGCCACGCCCGCCCCAGGCGAGGTGCCGGGGGACCTCGAGCTCGTGGAGCCGGTCGTCGCGGAGTGGATCGTCGGCCAGCTGGGCGTGGTGTTCGACGATGACCGCGACCGGCTCCTCATCAGGGCCGAGGAGGTGGGTGAGCTCGACGAGGAGGGTGAGCCGATCCCCGACCCCGACGCCGGCGTGGCCCGGTTCACCCTCACGCGCGGGCAGGTCGTGGGGTTCGTCGTGCGGGCCGCCACACTGGTCGCTGCCGGCCGCCCGCCGTGCCCGCTCTGCGGGCGACCGCTCGACCCCGAAGGCCACGTGTGCATCAAGACGAACGGGCACAAGCCGCACTGACGTTGCTCCGCGAGGGCGAGCTCGAGATCAAGGGCCGCATGCCGTGGAGCTCCAACGGCACCTACCTCGTCGGCGTCACCTGCGGTGCCGACACCGGCTTCGCCGTCTACAAGCCCGGTCGCGGGGAGCGCCCCCTCTGGGACTTCCCCCGCGGGCTGTACCGGCGGGAGGCGGCCGCCTGGGTCCTCTCCGAGCTGCTCGGGTGGGGGCTCGTGCCGGAGACGGTCGTGCGTGACGGCCCGCTGGGCGAGGGCTCCGTGCAGCGCTTCGTGGAGGCCGACTTCGAGCAGCACTACTTCACGCTCGTGGAGGACGAGTCCACCCACGACACGTTCCGCGCCATGGCTGCGTTCGACATCGTGGCCAACAACACCGACCGCAAGTCGGGCCACTGCCTCCGCTCCCCTGCGGACGGTCGCATCTACGGGATCGACAACGGGTTGTGCTTCCACCCCGACCCGAAGGTCCGCACCGTGATCTGGGAGTTCGGCGGCGAGCCCATCGCCCCGGCCCTCCTCGAGGACCTCAGGCGGCTCCCGTCCGTGCTGCCGGGCGACCTGACCCCGCTGCTCGACCAGGAGGAGCTCGACGGGGTGGCGGCGAGGGCGGAGCGGCTGGTCCGGCACGGCGAGCTCCCGGAGGCCGATCCCTCGGGCCGCTGCTACCCCTGGCCCCTCGTCTGAGCCCGGAGGCGCCCGACGCCCGACCTCCGTGGGTCAGCCGACGCGGCCGAGGACCCGGTCCGTGTACGCGTTGGCGAACGTGCCCTCGGGGTCGAGCCGGCGGCGGACCGCCTGCGCCTCGTCCCACCCCGGGTACCGGGGAGCGAGGGTGGCCGCCGTCTGGTGGTGGAGCTTGCCCCAGTGGGGCCTCCCCCCGACGCCGTCCATGATGTCCTCGACGGCGCCGAAGTACTCGGCGTGGTCCATGCCCTGGTACATGTGGACCGCCACGTAGCAGGTGTCCCGCCCCGAGGACGGGCTGAGGGGGATGTCGTCTGCGGCGACGAAGCGCACCTCCACCGGGAAGCTGATGAGGAGGCCGCGGCGCTTCACCATGTCCCGCAGCTCGCGCACCACCTGCGCCCCCGCCGCCCGGGGCACGGCGTACTCCATCTCGTAGAACCTGACGTAGCGGGGGCTGGCGAACACCTTGTCGCTGCGGTCGACGTACTCCACGCGCCCGGTGGAGGGGATGGCCCGGGTCAGGCGGGGGATGGACTCAGGGCGGCGGCGACCGAAGCGACAGGCGGCGCCGAAGGCGAGGTTGGCCAGCAGCACGTCGTCCCGGAACGAGTGCCACCTCGATCGTGGCGCCCGCTCGCGGTCGGTGCGGTTGTTCGTCTTGGTCAGCGCCCAGCCGGTGTGGGGCACCCAGTAGAACTCGAAGTGGTCGGCCCCCGAGACGTGGTCGTCGAGCGCCTCGAGCACGGCGTCGACGCGGAGTGGCTCCTCCACCACGTGCAGGTCGAAGGCGGGGACGGTGGCGAGGGTGACGGTCGACATGAGCCCGAGGGCGCCCACACCGACCCGCGCTGCCTTGAACACCTCGGGCTCCTCGTCCGCCGAGCACTCGACGATCGACCCGTCGCCGGTGACGAGGCGCATGCCGCGCACCTGCGTGGCGAGGTTGCCGAGCCGCTCACCCGTGCCGTGGGTGGCGGTGGAGATGGCGCCCGCCACGGTCTGGTAGGCGATGTCGCCGAGGTTCGGCAGCGCCAGGCCGGAGGTGGCGAGGGTCGCGTTGAGGGCGGAGAGGGTCATGCCCGCCTGCACCGTGACGAGCCCCGCGGGCCGGTCGATGCGCACGACGCTGCCGTAGCGACCGGGGCGGACGAGGTGCCCATCGGTCAGGGCGGCGCCCGTGAAGCTGTGGCCGGACCCGACCATCTTCACCCGCTCGCCCCGGCCGGCCGCCAGCTTGACGACGGCAGCGAGCTCGTCCTCGGAGGAGGGCTCGTGGACCTCGCTCGGCACGCACGCCTGGTTCCCGGCCCAGTTCCGCCACCGCACCTTCGTCGACCTCATCGCCGCAGGTTACGTGCAGGAGCACCGCTGCGCAGCGGGCCGGACAGCCGTGGGCGCGGACGACCCCCGGCTGCAGCCGGGGGCCGTGGCACTCGTCGTCCGGGGACCGGGGTGGCCCTCCGCGGCTAGCGGCCCTGCAGCGCCTCGATCAGCTTGGGAACGACCTTGTGGACGTCGCCGACGATGCCGAGGTCGGCGATGCCGAAGATCGGGGCCTCGGGGTCCTTGTTGATGGCGATGATGGTCTTCGAGCCCTTCATGCCGACCATGTGCTGGGTGGCGCCCGAGATGCCGACGGCGATGTAGACGTTCGGCTTGACGACCTTGCCGGTCTGGCCGACCTGGTAGCTGTAGGGCACCCAACCGGCGTCGACGATGGCTCGGCTGGCGCCGGGCGCACCCTTCAGCAGCTTGGCCAGGCTCTCGACCATGTCGTACTTCGCGGCCTCGCCGAGCCCGCGGCCCCCGGCGACCACGAGGGCGGCCTCGTCGAGGATCGGCCCGGAGTGCTCCTCGACGTGGCGCTCGTGCACGGTGACCTGACCCTGCTCGGTCGGCTCGGCCGCCACGACCTGGGCGGTGGCGGCACCGCCGGGCTCGGCCGCGAACGACTTCGGCCGGAAGCTGGCCAGGTGCGGGGGCTCGCAGCGGAACGCGGTGGTCAGGTTGGTGCTGCCACCGAAGATCGACGAGGTCACCCGGACCTCGTCGCCCTCCACGCTGATGTCGTTGTTGTTGGTGAGCACCGGGCGGTCGAGCGCCACCGACAGGCGGGCGAGGACGTCACGGCCGTCGTAGGTGGAGCCGAACATGATGAGGTCGGGCGCGTTGCCCGCCTGCACCTGCGCGGCCATGGCCGAGGCGACGGGGATCCCCTGCAGGCCCTCGGTCGCCACGCTGTAGACGGTGCTGACCCCGTACTGGCCGAGCTCAGCGGCCACTGCCTCGGCGTTCTCACCGGCGTAGAACGCCTCGACCTTGTCGGCCAGGCTGCGGGCCTTGGTGAGCAGCTCGAGGGTGATCGACGACGGCTTGTCGGCTCCCACCTCGGCGTGGACCCAGATCGTGTTGAGAGCCATGGTCAGAGCACCTTCTGCGTCTCGAGGAACTGGACGATCTTGAGGTGCGACTCGCCGTCGTCCTCGACGATCTCGCCTGCCTGGCGCTCCTCCGCCGCGGTGACGGCCACGATCTCCTGGCGGGCGCCCGCTTCGCCGACCTGGTCGGCGCCGAGGCCGAGGTCGGCGACGGTGATGGTGTCGACGGGCTTGGACTTCGCCGCCATGATCCCCTTGAACGACGGGTACCGGGGCTCGACGACGCCGGCCGTCACCGAGATGAGCGCCGGGAGGGGGGCGGAGACCTCGTCGTAGCCGGCCTCGGTCTGGCGGTCCACCTTGGCGGTGCCGTCGGCGATCTCGATGCTCTTTGCGAAGGTGATCGACGGGAAGCCGAGGAGGGCGGCGATCTGCTCGGGCACCGTGCCCGTGTAGCCGTCGCTCGACTCGGTGGCGGCGATGACGAGCTCGGGCTCGGCCCGCTTGATGGCGGCGGCGAGGACCTTGGCGGTGCCGAGGGCGTCGGAGCCGGCGAGCGACGGGTCGCTCACGAGGATCGCCTTGGCGGCGCCCATGGCGAGGCCGGTGCGCAGGCCGGACGACTCGTTGTTCGGCGCCATGGAGACGAGGGTGACGTCACCGCCGCCGGCAGCCGTGACGAGCTGGAGCGCCATCTCCACGCCATAGGCGTCGGAGTCGTCGAGGATGAGCTTGCCATCGCGCTTCAGGTAGTTCGTCGAGGGATCGAGGGCGCCCGGCGTCGCCGGGTCGGGGATCTGCTTCACGCAGACGACGACGTTCATGGGGCCATCCTCCCCTCCGGGGCCGGACGTGCCAAATCCTGCCGGCGGGCCCGAGGCCCCCGGACGGCGCCCCGGGACGCGCTGGTAGGTTCCCGCGCTTGCGCCTCCTCTTCATCGTGAACTCCTCGGCGTCCTCGGTGACGGCGAGGGGGCGGGTGGTGATCCAGAAGGCCCTGGCCGCCGACCACGACGTGACGCTGGCGGAGACGAGCCGGCGCGGCCACGCCACCCGCCTGGCGCAGGGCGCGGCCAACGTCGGGGTCGAGGTGGTGGCGGTGCTCGGCGGCGACGGGACCCTCAACGAGGCCGCCAACGGCCTGGCCGGCACCGAGACGGCCCTCGCGGTCCTGCCCGGCGGCTCCACCAACGTCTTCGCCCGGACGATGGGCCTGCCGAACGACCCGATCGAGGCCACCGGGGACCTGCTCGGGGCGCTCGCCAGGGGTGCGGTCGAACCCGTCGGGCTCGGGTCCGTGAACGGCCGGTACTTCCTGTTCCACGTCGGCCTCGGCTTCGACGCCGAGGTGGTGCGCCAGGTGGAGCGGCGGTCGGCGCTGAAGCGCTACGCCGGGCACCCCCTCTTCGTGTACGCCGGCTTCACCTCCTGGTTCCGGCACTACGACCGGTCCCGGCCCCGCTTCGCCGTCCACCACGAGGACGGCAGCGTCGTGGACGACGGCCGCTTCGCCCTCGTCCTCAACACGAACCCGTACACCTACCTGGGCAACCGACCCCTGCAGGTGGCGCCCGAGGCGACCCTCGAGCGTGGCCTCGCCTCCCTCACCCTACGGACGCTGGCGCTGCCGACCTTCGCCACCGTGATCGTCTCGGTGCTCGGCACCGGGCATCGGGCCAGGGCCCACCGCCTCGTCGACTACCGCAGCGACGTCGGCGGGCTGCGGGTGGTCGGCCACGGCCCGTTCCCCTACCAGGTCGACGGCGACTTCCTCGGCGAGACGAGCGAGCTCCACCTCCGCCACGAGCGCGACATCCTCCGCCTCGTCCGCCCGTAGGGCGGCGACGGGAGGCCGCCCGTAGGGCGGCGACGGGCAGGCCGCCGACAGGGCGGCAAACGTGCGGCGCCCGTGGCGCGACGGCGGACCAGGCAGCTCGTCGACCGGCGCCGGGCCCCCGCCCGGAGGGGCGGCACCAGCACGCTCCGTGCGGTTCGAGGGGGCCAGCACGGACCCGGAGCCGGACCCGGAGCCGATGGGGCTAGCGGCCCAGGGCGGCGAGGGCGGCGTCGGGGACGTTGGTCACGATGGCGTCGACCCCGAGCGCGGCGAGCTGGCGGATGCGGTCCGGGTCGTCCACCGTCCAGGTGTTCACCCGCAGCCCGGCGGCGTGGGCGAGGTCGACGAGGTGTGGGGTGACGGCCCCGTGGTGCGGGTGCACCGCAGTGTGGCCTCGGCGCCGGGCCCGGTCGACGAAGCGGCCGGCCACGTCGGCGTCGGGGCCGAACGTGGCGAGCGCACCCGTGGGGACGGCCGGGTCGAGGGCCCGCACGCGATCGACGTCGGCGAGGTTGAACGAGGAGACGATGGCCCGCACACCAAGCGGCGCAAGGATCGGGACGACCGCCTCTGCCAGGACGAGAGCCGGATCGTGGTCGGGATCCCGGGGCCAGTTCTTGATCTCGACGTTGACCACCAGGTCGCCGCACGCGGCGAGCGCGTCGGGCAGCGAGGGGACGTGGTCGGGGAGGTCGGCCGTGGCGACCTCGCACAGGAGCCGACCGTCGGCCAGGTGGGCGTCGTGGTGCACCGCCATGCCCCCGTCGAGCGTGCGCCGCACGTCGAGCTCGATGCCGTCGGCCCCCATCGCCACGGCCGTCTCGAAGGCCAGCAGCGTGTTCTCGGGCGCCACCGCGCTGGCGCCCCTGTGGGCGAAGACGAGGGTCATCTGCATCTCCTCGGTGACGAGAACGTGAAGACGACGTGACGAGACCCTTGTGGTCGCACCTCGTCATCGGTACGCTGCGTGAGCCAAACGGCTTCGTGCGGGTGAGTCGAGCCGCCCAGCATGTGAACGAAGTCACGACAGCTCCCCGAGCCATCCTGAAAGGCGCCACCGTGGCCCTCACCCTGACCTCCGACGTGTCCGACCACGCCGCCGAGTGGCGAGACCGCGCCGCATGCCGCAGCACCGACCCCGACCTCTTCTTCCCGGTCGGGACCACGGGCCCCGCCATCTCCCAGATCGAGTCGGCGAAGGCCGTGTGCCGCACGTGCCCCTCGCTCGACCCGTGCCTCGAGTTCGCGCTGGCCACCAACCAGGACTCCGGGGTGTGGGGGGCGACCTCGGAGGAGGAGCGGCGCAAGCTGCGTCGCCAGTGGCTCGCCCGCCGCCGCCAGGCCGCCGCCACCGCCTGAGCACCTCACCCGGCGCCGCCGATGAGCGGCACGGTGATCTCGATCTCGGTCCCTGCGGTCGGCCCCGACCCGTCGCTCCGGCCCCGCATCACGATCGACCCCTCGATCTGGCTCGTCACCAGGCTCCGCACGATCGAGAGCCCGAGGCCCCTCGACTGGTCGATGGAGAAGCCCTCGGGGAGTCCGACGCCGTCGTCGACCACCCTGAGCACGAGCTGGGTGCCGTCGTTCGACAGCGTGACGACGACCCGCCCCCCGTCCGCCGCCCGGGACGGTGGGAAGGCGTGGTCGACGGTGTTCTGGAGCAGCTCGTTGAGCACCACCGCCAGCGGGGTGGCGATCCGAGCGGGGAGCTTGCCGGCGTCACCCTCCACTGCGATCGTGATCGGGTGCTCGGGCGAGAGCAGCCCCTCCTCGACCATCCGCACGAGTGGCCGCACGATCTCGCTGAAGGGCAGCTCGTCCCCGACCTCGCGCGACAGCGTCTCGTGCACCAGGGCGATGGCGCGGATGCGCCGCACCGACTCCTCGATCGCGCCCTTCGCCTCGGGGGACTCCAGCCGGCGGCCCTGGAGCCGCAGCAGCGAGGAGATCGTCTGGAGGTTGTTCTTCACGCGGTGGTGGATCTCGCGGATGGTCGCGTCCATCGAGATGAGCAACCGGTCGCGCCGTCGCAGCTCCGAGATGTCGCGCATGAGCACGAGCGCGCCGGTCACCGTCCCCTCGTCGAGCATCGGCAGGCAGCGGACGAGGACCGTGACCTCCGGCCCCCGCTCGATCTCCTCGGTGACGGGGGCGCCGATCGCGAAGCTCGTGCGCACCGCCACCTCGTCCAACCCGAGCTCGCTCAGCTTCATCCCCTCGGCGTTGGCGTGCACGCCGATGCGGTGCAGCGCCGACACCGCGTTCGGGGAGGCGTACTCGACCCGGCCGTCGCGGTCGAGCACGACCGCGCCGTCACCCACCCTGGGCGCCTCCTCGGAGGCGTCCTCGGCCCCGAAGGGGAACTCGCCGGTGGTGATCATGCGGGCGAAGCGGTTGAAGACCTCGACGTACATCGCCTCGAGCTCCCCGGGCTGGCGGCCGATCGTGGGCGCGGACTCCCGGGTGACCACGCCGACGACCTCCCCCTCGAGGCGGACGGGGATCGCGAGCACCGACACCCGCTCGTGCAGGACGGAGAGGTTCATCTCGCCCTCCACGATCCGCCCGCCCCGCATGGCCCGCCCCACGAGCGGGCGCTCGGCCTCGTCGAACACGGCGCCGACGAAGTCGCTCCGGTACAGCGTCTGGTTCGTGGTCGGGCGGATCTGGCCGAAGACGACGAAGCGACGCCCGTGCGGGAGCAGGGAGGTGTCGGGCACCAGCAGGAGCAGGTCGGCGAAGCACAGGTCGGCGAGGGGGCCCCACGACGCCACCAGGCGCTGCAGGTGGCCGACCTGGGCGTAGGACAGCCCGGTGTGCAGCCGTGCCAGCTCGGCGACCGTCGCCATCAGCCGGCGGGGAGGGGTGCCGGCGAGACGGCGATGGGGACCTCCCGGCGCCGGCGCTCCCTGAACCCGGTCAGCGAGTCGTACCCGGCGTCGACCAGGAGCCGGGCGACGTCACCCCGACGCTCCCCCACCCGGTCGCGACGGTGGGCGTCGCTGGCCGTTGTGACCGGCACGCCCGCTGCGTGGAACCTGGCCAGCAGGTCGGGCGCCGGGTAGGCCTCGTCCGCCGGCTTGCGCCAGCCGTTCGAGTTGACCTCAGCAGCCATCCCGCTGCGGGCCGCCGCCTCGGCGAGGCGGGCGTGCCACTCGTCGGGGACGGCGGGACGGCGGCCGGCGACCTTGCACAGGTCGGGGTGGGCGAGCACGTCGCAGACGCCGGAGTCAGCCAGCTCGTCGATGGCGTCGGCGTAGGCGTCCCACACGTCCTCCACGGCCCTGGTGTCCCACTCTGCGAGGACGGTGTCGTTCCCGACGTCGTCGAACCCCCACGCCCCCAGCCAGTGCACGGACCCGAGCAGCACGTCGAACGGGTAGCCCTCGAGGATGGCCGCCACCTCGTGCATGCGGCCGCGGTGGAAGTCGACCTCCAGGCCGAGCACGACGGGCAGGCCGGCGTCCTTGGCGGCGAGGACGACCTCCACGTACTGGTCGAGGTCGGCTCCCTGCTCCTGCTGCCAGAAGGCGGCGAGCACGTCCCGCACCGGGCTCCGGGGCTCGGACTCCCACCAGCCGCCGAGCACCGCGTCCGCCTGGCGGAACCGGTGGAGGTGCTCGGTCAGGGCCAGCTCGACCACGCCCTGCGACCGGGCCTGCTCGCAGTACGCACCGACCTGCTCGAGCGTGGCGTCCAGTGGCCGGGGGCCGTGCTCCCACAGGTGGAGGTGGTAGTCGAGCACGGCGTCAACCTACCGGTGGCCCGGCGCCCCCTGGTCGGGCGGGCACCGGCCGTACCCTCTCCGCCGTGGCCGATGCGCTCTACGAGCTCGACGCCGGGCGGCTGGTGCCGAGCGAGCTCACCGTCGGACCGTGGGACCCGGGCAGCCAGCACGGCGGTGCACCGTCGGCGCTGCTCACCTGGGCCATCGAGGCGGTGGCGAGCCCCGCCCCGCTGCAGGTGGCGCGCCTGACGGTCGAGCTGCTCCGGCCCGTCCCCCTCCGACCGCTGTCGATCACCACCGAGGTCGTCCGGCCGGGTCGCAAGGTGCAGCTGGTGCGGGCGGTGCTGCGGGACGGTGACCAGGAGGTCGCCGCCGCCCACGGTCTCGGCCTGCGCACAGCCGACCTGCCGCTCCCCGAGGGCACGGCGGTCGCCGAGGCAGCGCCCCCCGGGCCGGAGACGGCCCGGCCGAGCGCCCCCGGGGGGATCATCCGGGACCGGTCCGTCCCCGGCTTCCACACCACCGCCAACGACCTGCGCTTCACCGAGGGCGGCTTCGACCGCCCCGGCCCTGCCACCGCCTGGGTCCGCCTGCTCGTGCCGGTCGTGGCCGGGGAGCCGGTGTCACCGGCCATGCGGGTCGCGGGAGCAGCCGACTTCGGCAACGGGCTCAGCTGGGTGCTCCCACCGGAGCGCTGGCTGTTCGTCAACCCCGACCTCAGCATCCACCTCCTGCGACTGCCGGAGGGCGAGTGGGTCGGGATGTGCAGCACCACCCTGCCGGGCGGCGAGGGGATCGGGCTGGCCGAGACCGCGCTGTTCGACCTCGGCGGGCGCATCGGGCGCTCGGTCCAGAGCCTCCTGCTGGACGCCCGCCCCTGACCTCGCCGGCGTCCGCCATGTCCCCGTCGCGCCTTCCCTACGGCGAGGGCTCGCGGCCGGCGCACGCCCGGTCGGGCGGGTGCGCGTCAGACCGGTGCCCGACCTCTCGCGGTCCTCCGGGCAGGACCTCGGCCCGTCACGAGCGCACCGGCTCGACCGGCGGCTGGGTCAGCGGGTCGGCCTCGCCACCGGGCTCCCAGATGGTCCGGCGGTAGCTGGACTCGAGGTTGGCGGCGATGGTCGCCGGCTCCACGTCGAGGCCGAGGTGGTCGTGCAGGATGCAGGCGGCGTCCGGTCGGGCCTCGGGAGGCGGCCAGGAGTCCGGCTGCCAGAGCCCCCCGCGGCGCAGCGCCTTGCCGCAGTGGATGTAGCAGCGCTCGACGTCGATGCCGACGGCCAGGCGCGGCCGCCGGCCGCTGACGGTGGTGGCGTCGAGGACCGCAGGGTCGGCCGTGAGGGTGGCTCGGCCGTTCAACCGGAGCGTCTCCTCCAACCCCGGCACCACGAACAGCACGCCGACCTCGGGCTGCGCCACCAGGTTGGCGTGGGAGTCGACCCGGTTGTTGCCGGCGAGGTCGCCGAAGGCGAGACGGTGGTCGTCGAGGACGGCGACGAAGCCCGGAGGGCCGCCGCGTGGCGACGCATCCGTCCCGTGCGGCCCGGACGTGGCGAGCACCAGGAACGTCGTGTGGGCGAGGAAGTCGCGGGCGCCCTGGTCGAGGTGCCCGATCTCCTTCTCGACCGCGACCACGTTCGGCTCTCGGTACCTGGCACGGAGGGCGGCGGCGTCGGTGATCGGCGAGTCGAAGGGCACGACCCATCTTCGCGCCTGGGTCACTCCGACGAGGCGGCCCTCCGGCGGGCGGCGCGCCGCCGCGACACCCACAGCCCGAGACCACCTCCGATGATCCCGCTGAAGGCTGCGACGATGAGGTTGCTGGTGTCCGACCCGCCCTCCGCCCCCCCGACCTCTGGGTCCTCGACCACGCCGCCGTCGGCTCCGCCCTCGCCGGTGGTGGCGACCGGGTCCTCCCCGGCACCTCCCACGGCCGGGCTCCCTTCCGCGGCGCCTGCCACCTGCACCGGGATCTCGGTGCTCCCGGGCGGGAACGACGAGGTCACCGCCAGCGTCCAGCTCCCGGGCTCGTCGAGCTCGAAGGTGGCGGCGTACGTGCCCGCTCCCGTCTCGCGGGCCAGGCGGACCGTCGGCGCCTCGCCGCCGGTCGGTCCGGTGGGGAAGACGTCGACGAACGCACCGGTGGCCTCGTGGCCGTCCGCCTCGAACAGGACGGCGAGGCGCAGCGTCACGGTGCCGGGCGCCTCCTCGCCGGCGTCGACCACCTCGAAGGCGGCCCCACCGCCGTGTGCCGCTGCGGGCACCGCCCCGGCGACGGCACCGACGGCGGCCCCACAGCCCACCGCGAGGGCCAGCAGGAGTGGTCGCGGGTTCAGCGCCACAGCTGCTCCCCGACCCTGGCGAGCCCGGCGAGGTCGAAGATGTCGGTGTCGAAGTAGGGCACGGAGGCGACCACCTCGGGGGCCGAGCCGAGCTCGGCCCGCTGGGTCGCCTCCCGCTTGGCGGCCACCTGGAAGTGCAGGAAGCTGTCGCCGACCTCCTTCAGCACCCGCGCCACCATCGCCTCCTCCCCGACTGCGGCGGGGACGGTGGCGGCCACCGCCGAGGCGTCGGCGGACAGGCGGGTGGCCGACCTCGTGGCGTCGGGGTCGAGCAGGTACGCCGGAAGGACCTTGTTCAGGACGAGCGCGCCCAGGTGGAGCCGCCGCTCGGCCAGCGCCCGGATGAAGAAGTCGGCCTCGTGGGCCGGGCTCGCCTCGAGCGTGCTCACGACGACGAACGTGGTCCGCCGCTCCTCGAGGACCCGCTCGACGGCCCGCGCCCGCTGGACGAAGCCGTCGTACATCGACTGGAACAGGATGAAGAACTCGGCGATGTCCTGGAGGAACGCCGAGCCGAGGATCCGGTCGGCCACCTGGTAGAACGGCCGCGAGGCGGCGTTGACGAAGCGGCTCCGGTACGGCGCCAGCAACCAGCGCAGCAGCCGGCTCGAGAAGAACTCGGCCATGCGCTCGGGTGCCTGGAGGAAGTCGAGGGCGTTCCTGGTGGGGGGCGTGTCGACGATGATCAGGTCGTAGACGCCACTGGTGTGCAGCTCGTAGAGCCGCTCCATGGCGATGTAGTCGTGGCTCTGGACGAACTTGCCGGTGACGTTCTGGTACAGCGGGTTGGCGAGGATGGCGTCGCGGGTCTTGGCGTCGGGTGCGTGGCGGCGGATGAGGTCGTCCCAGCTCTGCTTGGTGTCGAGCATCGCCGCCCACAGCTCGCCTCGGGGCTCGAGGCCGGCGGCTGCGAACGTCTCCGGGCTGACCTGCACCTCCACGTTGCCGAAGCGCTCGAGCCCCATGGCGCTGGCCAGCCGGCGCGCGGGGTCGACCGTGAGGACGAGCACCTTGCCGCCGAGGTGCACGGCGGCCATCGTCCCGAGCGCGGCGGCGGTCGTGGTCTTGCCGACGCCGCCCGAACCGCAGGTGACGACGATCTCCTTCGCGGCGAGCAGCTGGTCGAGGGTCGCCGCCTCGCCGCCCCTACGGGCGCTCACGCCCGGACCCACCGGCGTCGGAGCGGCGTCACAGGAGCTCGGCCGCCAGTGCGTCGGCCACCTGGCGGGTGGCCCGCAGGCCGTGGGTGCGGTTGAAGAGCTCGGGCACGTAGACGACGTTCGTGCCGTCGGGGACCCCCTCGCGGAGGTGGGTCAGGTGGCCCGCCCGGGTCCGGCGCAGCGTGACCGCCAGGCGGGCCGCCTCGAGGACGGGACCGATGCCGGACCCCAGCGCGCCGTCGAGGCCCCCTGCCTCCTCGACGTCGCGCAGGCGCTCGAACACCTCTTCCTCGGCTCTGCCGAACAGCTCCGGCAGCACCCGGTTCACGATCACCGCGGCGAGGTCGACGTGGGTGTCCTCCAACCGCTCGATCAGCTCGAGCGTCTCCACCACCGGCATCTCCTCGGGGGCCGCCACGATGACGACGCCGGTGGCGGCGGGGTCCTGGAGGATGTCGAGCATCCACCCGGTCTGCTCCCTGATGAGGCCGACCTGGACGAGGTCGTTGATCGCGCGTGGCGCGTTCAGCTGCCCCACGATGTGGCCCGTGGCGGGGGCGTCGACGACCACGAGGTCGTAGTGCCGCTGCTTGACCTCCCAGGCGAACTTCCCGACGGTGACGATCTCCTTCACCCCGGGAGCCGCGTTCGCCAGGAAGTCGAAGGTCCTGGCCAGCGGGCCGATGCGGGCGAGGAGGGGGATGCGCACCTGCAGGCGGAGGTACTCGCGCAGCGACTCCTCCGTGTCCATCGTCATCGCGAAGACGCCGGGCTGGACCTCCCGCTCGGCGAACGACGTCGGGGCGGTCTCGAGCACCTCGGCCAGGTCGCCCTTGGCGTCGACCTCACAGACGAGCACCCGCTTGCCCTGCTGCGCGCCGAGGACCGCGAGCGCCGCTGCGATCGTCGTCTTGCCGACCCCGCCCTTGCCGGTGACGAAGAGCAGGCGGCGGTCGAGCAGGGCTGCGCCCGGCACCGGTGCTAGGTGCCGCCGAAGCCGATGCGGCGCTCGTCCCTCGGGCTGCCGATCTCGACGTAGGCCACCTTGGCGACCGGGACCCCGACCTGGCGGCCCTTGCGGTCGGTCAGCCACAGCACGCCGGCCTCACCGCCGAGGGCCTGCTCGACGTCGACGCGGACCTGGGCCGGATCGGCCTCGTCACCGAGGTCGACGTCGATCTCCTTGGCCGTGTAGGTCACACCGATGCGAACGTCCACGGGCAGGTCTCCTCGGGAGGTCGGGGGGCGAGCGTCGCCATGGTACGGCGGCAGCGCGTCCGTCCCGACGGCCGGCGAGCCGCGTCGGGTCGAGCAGGCCGGCACCTGCTGCGCCCGTCGGACGCCCGCTGGTACGGTGAGGCCACGTGGGACCCGCCCTCCTGCTCCTCGCCGACGGGACGGGCGGGGACGTCGGTGAGCCGGACGACCTCGTCGGCGCTGCGCTCGAGCTGGCCCGGGCCACGGGGGGCGTCGGCCGGGTGCTCCTGTTCCACCCGCACGAGGCGGAGGCGGCGCTCACGGCGAGGGCGCTGGGCTTCCGCCTGTGGCCGGCGGACGGCGAGACCGAGGGCGCCCGATGGGCCAACGCCTTCCGCCAGGCCGGCGAGCTCGGGTACGAGGGCGCCGTGGTGCTGCGCCTCGCCGCCGCCGGCCTGCCGCCGGAGCGGCTGACCGAGGTGGTCGAGCTGCTGGCCACGAACGCCGCCGTGGTGCTCCCCGACCGGGGAGGCGGCATCGCCGTGCTCGCCGTGCAGCGCCACGAGCCGACGCTGCTCCCGCCGAGCGCTTCGGTGCCCGATCTCGAGACCCTCCGCACCCGCGCCCGCCAGCTGCGGATCTCCCTCGTGGAGCTCGAGGCGCACGTCCCCGTCGTGCGGTAGCCCCCCAGCGGCGGGGTGCGCAGGGCAGGGTCGCTCGCCTCAGGCGGGGGCGCAGTCGACCACGGAGCCGGGGGCGATGGCGCCCAGCTGGCCGGCGGTCGGCTCGGCGCAGCAGAACCAGGCCTCCGTCAGGCGGGGCCGACCCGCCGTCCACGGGACGGTCACGCCCGGGTCGGCTGCCCCGGCCGCCCTGCGCACGGCGGCGGCCACGGCGTCGAACGTCGCCGCTGCAGGCAGGCCGCCTGCGGCATGCGCCTCCACGAGTGCGGCCAGCTCCACCTGCAGCGCGTCGACGGCCGGGTCGGCTGCGCGCCACCGGTACCCGAGGGCCTCGGCGTCGTAGCCGAGGAGGTGGGGAGCCAGGTCCTGGTGGTCGAGCAGGAGCGAGCCCTCGGGCAGGAGCAGCCGGATCGTCCAGTGCACCGGGTCGATGTTCGGGCCGAGGTCGTGGGTGACGGCGAAGTCGACCAGCGCCACCAGGTCGGCGAGCGTGGTCCACGGGGTGAACGGGAGCAGCGAGGGTCGCAGCTCGATGCCGTGGCTCCGGAGGAGCGCCACCGCAGACGCCGCCTCGGCGGCCGTGTGGCCCTTGTCGAGGCGCTCGAGGATCTCGTCGTTCACGCACTCGACGGCGGAGGTGACGAAGAGGCAGCCGGCGGCGGCGAGCTCGGGCCACACGTCGGCGTGGCGCAGGACGAGCTCGACCTTCGTCGTGCAGTCGAAGGTGAGCTCGGGGTGTCGCTCGTGGATGGCCCGCACCAGCCGCAGCGAGTGCTTCGGGCCGTTCAGGAAGTCGGGGTCGCCGAAGGTGAGGTGGCGGGCGCCGGCGGCAACGAGCTGGTCGACGTCGGCCACCACCACGTCGTGGTCGACCACCCGGATCCGGCCGTCGTAGACGGTGGGCACCGGGCAGTGGCGGCAGCGGAACGTGCACCCGTGGCTGCCCTCGACGTAGCCCGCGAGCCGCTCCTCGCCGCCGACCGAGAGGCGGGCGTAGCGCTCGAGGGGCGGGAGCAGCTCGCGCGCCGGGAGCCGGAACCCGCCCCGCCCCAGGTGCACGCTGACGACGCCGACGGCGTCGGCCGGCGTGGACGGGGCCAGCCCGTCCACCCACGCCACCAGCGCCGGCTCGTACTCGCCGGCGATCACCCTGTCGGCCGAGCGGCCGGCGGTGGCGTCCCGCCCGACGGGTGCGTACAGCCCGTAGAAGCAGATCGGCAGGTCAGGGCGCCTGGCCCTGGCGTCGGTGGCCACGGCGACGGCGAGGCGCATGGCGGTGTGCATCGGCACGGACAGCGCAAGGGCGTCGACGTCGTCGAGGAGCGCCGGGTCCCACGGCTCGACCGACAGGTCGAAGGCCCGCACGTCGTGGCCGGCCGCCTCCAGGGCGGCGGCCGGTGACGCCACGTGGAGGGGTTGGTGCCCGAGCTCGTAGGTCGAGACGAGCAGGGCGCGCACCGGCCGAGGCTACCGGCGGGGTCGCTCCACGCCGGCGTCGCTGCCGCCCAGCGGGACGAGGGCGAGGGCGGCGCCGAGGGCGACCACCATCGAGGCGCCGATGGCCCACCGGTACCCGTGGGCGTCGATCACGAGGCCCGCCAGGGGCGGCCCGACCAGCGCACCGAGCCCGGCGCCGGTGAACAGGACCCCGATCAACCGGCCCAGCCCGGTGACGCCGAACACCTCGGCCACCACCGCCGGCGAGAGCGCCACGAAGCCGCCGTAGCCGGCCCCCATGACCGCCGCGAAGACGACGAGCCAGGCGTAGCTGGGCGCGCCGAGCCAGATGGCGAAGGAGAGGCCCATCACGAGGAAGCACAGGCGGTACGTCCTGATGCGCCCGACCTTGTCGGCCACAGGACCGAGCACGAGGCGCCCGACGATGCTCGCTGCAGCCACCACGGCGACGAGGCCTGCGGCCGCGACCTCCGACGCCCCGTCGTCCTCTGCGAAGTCGGGCAGGTAGACGAACACCTGGAACAGCGCGAGCGAGAGCAGCACGGCCGAGGAGTAGAGCGAGGCGAAGGCGGGGGTGCGCACCGCCTGGCGCAGGGAGCGGGCCTTGGCCGAGGCAGCGGGGAGGGGTGGTCGCTCGGCCAGGGCGGCGGCCAGGAGGAGCAGCACCGTGCTGGCCGCTGCGAGGACGACGTAGCCAGTACGCCAGCCGTACAGGTCGATGAGGCGGGCCGCCACCGGCGCGGCCACCACCGTGCCGAGGCCCACCCCGGCCACCGCGACGCCGAGGGCGGTGCTGCGCCGGCGCTCGAACCAGCCACCGACCACGGCGACCATGGGCACGTAGCCGCAGGCGACGCCGACCCCCACCCCCACGCCGTAGGTGGCGTAGCCCACCACGATCGAGTCGACCCGCGACGTGAGCAGCAGGCCGGTGCCCATCACGGCCGCCCCCGTGCGCAGGACCGGGCGGGGCCCGTACCGGTCGACCGCCGGGCCGCTCACCGCCCCGAGGGTGAACCAGAGGAAGGCGGTGATCGAGAACACGAGCGACGTGGCCCCCCGCCCCGAGCCGAGCTCGTCGCCCATCGGGCCGAAGAAGGCACCGAAGCTGTAGGCGACGCCGAAGACGGCGAACATCGAGGTGAAGCCGGCGAGCACCGCCCGCCACGCCCGGGCGGAGTCGACCGTGCCTCCCACCGCCCCGGGTCCGCCGGCCCCCTCGACTGCCGTCACGTCACGAGACGACCACGTCGAGCGCGGCCTGCGCCGCTCGGAGGCTCACCTCGACCTGTGCGGCATGCGTCCCTCGTGCGAAGACGAAGCCGACGTAGCGGTCGCCCTCGGGCAGCGCCCGCACCGGGCGGCCGGCCAGCACGGTGATCTCGACGCCGACCACGCCCGGCACCGCCGCCGCCTCCTCCACGCCTCCGACGCGCACCAGCGTGCCGCTGCGGGGGATCGGCACCATCAGCACGCCCGCAGCGGACGTCTCCCGCCGGAGGTCCTCGAGCGGCAGGTCGAGCGCGTGGCGGAGGATGACCTCCTCGAGGCTGATCCCGGCCCCGAACCGGAGGGTGCGGGCGCAGAGGCCGCCGATCGAGCGGGCGGCGACCTCCAGCACCACGACGTCCCCCTGGGGGGTGAGCCTCGCCTCCGCGTGGATCGGGCCCTCGACGAGGCCGATGGCGGCCGTGGCCCTGGCGACGGTCTCGTGGAGCCGGTCCACGGTGGCGGTCGGGTGGCGCGACGGCGTGACGTAGATCGTCTCCTCGAAGTACGGGCCGTCGAGCGGGTCGGGCTTGTCGAACGTGGCGAGGACGTGGAGCTCCCCCGATCGGAGCAGCGCCTCGACCGCGACCTCCACACCGGGGACGAAGGCCTCGACGACCACGGGGGCGTCGCCCGGCGCCCCCGCCTCGGCGGCGATCGAGCGCACCCGCTCGACCACGCCGGGCACCTCGTCCGCCGTGTCGGCTCGGATCACGCCGCGGCTGCCGGAGAGCGAGGTCGCCTTGACCACGCACGGCAGGCCGACCTCCTCCGCAGCCGCGACCGGGTCGTCTCCGGCACGCACGAGGCGGTGGCGCGGCTGCACGAGGCCGGCCCCCTCCATCGCGACCCGCATGGCCGCCTTGTCCCTCGTGGCGGCGACGGCCGCCGGCGGGTTGTGGCGGAGTCCGATCCGAGCCGCCGCCGTGGCCGCCGCCACCACGCCCTGCTCGTCGACGGCGACGATGCCGGCCACCGGCGAGCGCTGGTGCAGCGCTGCGACAGCGTCTGCTGCTGCGGTCGGATCGGCGAGCGGGACGACCAGCGCCCGGTCACCCATGGCCGCCGCCATGGCCTGCGCCTCCTCCGAGCCGACCACCACCTCGACCCCGAGGGCCGCCGCGGCCGTCACGAAGTCGGGGGCCCGGTAGGTGGCGGTGGGCAGGAGCAGCAGGACCCGCACCGACCCAGCATGGCGGTCCCGCCGCCTGCCCGGCACGAGCCAACCTGTGCTGCGGGCGGGAGCGTCGTACCCTGGTGCCGTGGACGACGAGACCGAGCGCACAGGTGCGGACGCGGGCGGCGTGCCCGCGGAGCCGTTGATGACCGTCACGCCGCAGGCCCTGCGCAAGGTCCAGGAGATCAGGGCCGGGGAGCCCGAGGGGGACAAGCTCGCCCTGTGGCTGGAGGTGTCCGGGGCGGCCGGCGGGGAGTACACCTACGACGTCTACTTCGACGTCGTCGACGCCGCCGCCGCCGAGGACGCCGTGATCCACCACGACGACCTCACGCTCGTGATCCCCTCCGAGAGCATCGGGCGCCTCACGGGGGCCACGCTCGGCATGTCCCGCGACCTGCTGAACCCGGGGCTGTCGGTCACGAACCCCAACCGGCCGGCGCCGCCGCCGTCGCCCAGCCCGGCGGTCGGGGCTGCGGGGGCCCCGCCGGTCGGCGACCTCAGCGGTGACGTCGCCCAGCGGATCCTCCAGGTCCTCGACCGCCAGATCAACCCCAGCATCGCCAGCCACGGCGGTCGGGCCGACCTCGTGGCCGTCGAGGACGAGACGGCCTACCTCCGCCTCTCGGGTGGCTGCCAGGGCTGCGGCATGGCATCGGTCACCCTCGGCCAGGGCATCGAGGTCGCCATCAAGGACAACGTCCCCGAGATCACCAACGTCGTCGACGTGACCGACCACGCCCAAGGCGCCAACCCCTACTACGAGGCCGCCAAGAAGTAGCCCGTCCTGGCCGTCGCACAGGTGGCGGTGCATGATCGGGCGGTGACGACCCCCGAGTGGGCCGGCCTCGACGCCGCCCTCACCGCCGCCCTGCATCCCACCGCCCCGCCCGTGGCCATCACCTTCGGGGCCGAGCCGCCCGCCGGGGTGGACCCGCACGACGGCCCGATGCCCGCCCCCCTGCCCGACGGGCGCACCGGCCGGGTCCCCGCCGGCTGCGTGTTCTGGATGCACGCCGCCGACCGCACGTTCACCACCACCAAGGCCGACCACGGGAACTGCAGCGTCGGCTCCCTCACCCACGGCTTCGCCACCCTGGACGAGGTGGCGGGGAACGACGACGTGGCCGCCCTGGTCGGCTCCGGGTGGGTGTCGATGGAGGACGTCCCGCAGATCCCCGTCGTGACCGAGCGACCCGTCGCGGTGACCTACGGCCCGCTCGCAGACACCCCCGTCGACCCGGACGTGGTGCTCGTGCGCCTGACCGCCAAGTCGCTGATGGTGCTGTCGGACGCGATCCCCGGCCTGCGGGTCGAGGGCAAGCCGCAGTGCCACATCGTGGCCGTGGCGAAGGAGCAGGGCGAGGTGGCGGCCAGCGTCGGCTGCATGCTCAGCCGGGTGCGCACGGGCATGCCCAGCACGGAGACCACGTGCGCCATCCCCGCACCGAGGCTGGCCGAGGTCGTCGCCGCCGTGCAGGCGACAGCCGCCATCGACGCCGAGGTGGCGGCCTACGCCGCTGCCGACTCCCGGCGCTTCGCGGGAGACGGCGGCGCCTGAGGTGCGCTCGATCCGGCACCTCCGCTCGCCGTCCGTCCGGTTCGGGGCCGTGTCGTGCGCGCTCGGCCTCCTCCTCGCCTGCAGCGACGGGGGGGAGGGCGACGGGGACGGGGAGGCGGCGTCGACTGCCAGCACCACCTCCACCACCACCGGACCGGAGGGGACGTTCACCTCGCTGACCTACAACGTCGCCGGGCTCCCCCAGGGCATCAACCCGGACCAGAACCCCGAGCAGAACCAGCCGCTCATCGGCCCGTTGCTCAACGCGTACGACGTGGTGCTGGTGCAGGAGGACTTCGGGACCTACACGGAGGTGCTGCGGGCCGAGGCGGAGCACCCCCACCTGAGCGACCCGCACCCCGGCCCGCAGGTGCTCAACCCCATCGGGCGGGTCGAGGCCGCGGTCGGCGACGGCTTGAACATCCACTCGCGCCTGCCCATCGGCGAGCTCGAGCGTGTCCCGTGGACGGGGTGCGGCGCCGCCTCCGGCGACTGCCTGGCCCTCAAGGGCTTCGCCGCCACCGAGCTCACCCTCGAGGACGGCGTCGGCATCGACCTCTACACGCTGCACATGGAGGCAGGCGGCGCAGACTCGGCGCTCCGGGGCGACGACCTGGCCCAGCTCGCCGCCCACCTCGCAGCGCACGCCCCGGGAGCCGTCATCATCGGCGGAGACTGGAACCTCGAGTACGCCGACGACCCCGACGGCGACCAGCTGCGGTCGTTCCTGGCCGAGACCGGGCTCCAGGACGTGTGCGACGTGGTCGACTGCGGCGCCGACGCCGACGTGATCGACCGCTTCCTGTTCCGCAGCGACGACCGGGTGACGCTCGAGCCGACCCGCCACCACTTCGAACGGGAGACCTTCGTCGACCCGGCCGGCCTGCCGCTGAGCGACCACGACCCCCTCGCCGTCGACTGGTCCTGGTCCACCTGAGGCCCGCCGTCCACCCGTCGCCGCCAGGCGGACGGGATGCCGGGCCGGGCCCGGACGACCCGCCGGGGCCGCTCAGACGATCTTGAGGTCGCGGTGGCGGCGCCGGGTGGGCGCCAGCTCCTCGTCGATGCGGCGGGCGATCTCGGCGAAGGCGGCGGCTGCCTCGCCCTCGGGCTCGGTGACCACGATCGGCGTGCCGACGTCGCCGCCCTCCCGCAGCGCAGGTACCAGCGGGACCTTGCCGATGAGGGGGGCGTCGAGGCGCTCGGCCAGGCCCTCCCCGCCGCCGGACCCGAAGAGCTCGTAGCGGGTCCCGTCGTCGCCGGTGAACCAGCTCATGTTCTCGATGACGCCGTGCACCGGGATCTTGACCTGTGGGCTCTGGAACATCAGCCCCGCTCGCTGCGCCACCCGCTGGGCGGCGGGCTGGGGCGTGGTCACGACGTAGGCCTCCGACCGGGGGAGGAAGCCGGCGAGCGAGAGGGAGATGTCCCCGGTGCCAGGAGGCAGGTCGACCACGAGGTAGTCGGGCTCGCCCCAGTAGAAGTCGGTCAGGAACTGCTCGAGGGCCTTGTGGAGCATGGGTCCACGCCACACGACGGGCTGGTCCTCGCGCACGAAGAAGCCGATCGACGCCACCGAGATCCCGTGCGCCTGCGGCGGGATGATCATGGAGTCGTCGAGCACCGACGGCGGGGCGTCGATGCCGAGCATCGCCGGGATGGAGAAGCCCCAGACGTCGGCGTCGACCACCGCCACCCGCTTCCCACGCCTCGCCAGGGAGATCGCCAGGTTGACCGTGACCGACGACTTCCCGACCCCGCCCTTGCCCGACGCCACGAGCAGCACCCGGGTGCGCGAGCCGGGGTCGGCGAACGAGACGGCTCGCCCTTCGGCGTGGCCGTGGGCAGGGGCCTGGCCGGCGGTGGACCCGGGATCGCCGTGGAGGCGCCGTCGGATCGTCGACCGCTCGTCGTCGTCGAGGTCGTCGAGCTCGACGCGCACGTCCTCCACGCCGGGGACCGCCAGCACCGCAGCGCGGACGTCGGCCTCGAGCCGGTCGGTCGGCGAGTCGGGGAGGAGCCGGGCCACGAGCACCTCGACGCGCTTGCGGCGGATCGAGAGCCGCCGGACCATGCCGAGCTCGACGATGCTGCGGTGGAGCTGGGGGTCCTCGACGGCGGCCAGCGCCGCTCGGACCAGGTTCTCGTCGACGGACATGGGGAGCTCGGCCTCGCTGCGGTGTGCGGAAGCGGCGCGGCGGGCGGCTGGGGCCCACGACCGCTCGTGACCCGCCGGGCGCCGCCGGAGCCCCACCGGGGACCCTCGGTACACTACTGACGTGGCTGAGAATCCCCTCTCCGACCACGCACCGACACCCGACGGTGCCGAAGGCCGCCGCGCCGAGGCCTTCTCCTCCGCCGTCAGCGCCGTCACGTCCGCCTTCGGCGATCCCACCCGCCGCCGGATCTACCTCGAGGCGCACGAGCACCCCGAGGGGGTCACCGCGTCTGAGGTGGCGGAGCGCTTCGCCCTGCACGCCAACGTGGCCCGCCACCACCTCGACAAGCTCGCAGCCGGCGGCTACCTCGAGGTGCGCACGGGTCGGGGGGCCGTCGGCGCCGGGGCGGGCAGGCCGTCCAAGCGCTACGTGGCGACGGCTCGCGAGGTCGACCTCGTCTTCCCGGTCCGCCACGACGACCTGGTGATGACGCTCCTCGCACGTGCGCTCGAGCTGCTGCCGCGCGAGGCGGCCGAGGCGATGGCCGAGCAGGTCGGGGCCGAGTACGGCGCAGCGATGGCCTCCTCGCTCGGGGTGGGCGACGGGCACCGCTCCTTCCGCTCGGCGCTGCACGCGGTCGCCGACGCCCTGACCGCCCACGGCTTCGCGGCACACACCGAGGGCCGAGGCGATGCGCTCTCGATCGTCTCCGACCACTGCCCCTTCGGCGGCCCGGCGGTCGCCTCGCCGGTCATCTGCGCAGTCGACCGCGGGATGGTGAAGGGCATGCTCGGCGCCCTGTACGGCGACACCGACCCGGCCACCACCAGCTCCCGCGCCCTCGGCGACGCCACCTGTGTCACGAACGTGGCCGTGGCCCTCAGCCCCTGAGCCGCCACTACCTCGACCACGCGTCGACCTCGCCGACCCGGCCTGTGGCGGTCGAGGCGATGCTGCCGTGGTTCGGCGCGGCCGCCGACCCGGGTCGCGTGCACAGCGAGGGGAGCGCAGCGCGGGTGGCCGTCGAGGTGGCGCGCCAGCAGGTCGCCGACCTGCTGGGCGCGCGGCCCCGTGAGGTCGTGTTCACGAGCGGCGCCACCGAGGCGGTCGTGACGGCCACCTGGATGGCGACGGAGCGGGGCGACCACGTCGTGCTCCCCGCAGTCGAGCACCGCTGCGTGCGGGACGCCGCGGCCAGGCACCGCACCACGGTGGTCGGCGTCGACGTCCACGGTCGTGTCGACTGGGCAGCGCTGGCCGAGGCGGTCGAGCCGGGCACGGCGCTCGTGCACGTCCAGTGGGGCAACCACGAGGTCGGCACCCTCCAGCCGGTGGCCGACGCCGTCGCCGCCTGCCGGGAGCGAGGAGTGCTCGTCCACGTCGACGCCGCCCAGGCCGCGGGCCACGTCCCGATCGACTTCGTGGCGCTCGGGGCCGACCTGCTCAGCGTGAGCGCCCACAAGCTGGGCGGCCCGGTGGGGGTCGGCGCGCTGCTGGTGCGCCGGGGCCTGCGCCTGCGCCCGCTCATGGTGGGCGGTGACCAGGAGCGGGCCCGGCGGGCCGGCTCCGAGAACGTGCCCGGCATCGTCGGCTTCGGCGCCGCTGCCTCGGCGCTGTCCGACGGAGGGCTCGTCCGGGAGGCGTCGGCCGCAGCGGCGCAGACCGGGCGGGTGGTCGAAGCGGCACGGGGAGGCCGGCTCGGGGCCGATGTGACGGTGCTCGGGGACCCGGACCCGGCGGGACGCCTCCCCCACCTCGTCTGCCTCACCGTGGGGGGCGTCGAGGCGGAACCGGTGCTGCTCGGGCTCGACCAGGCGGGTGTCGCCGTCCACTCGGGGTCGTCGTGCTCGTCGGAGTCGCTCGAGCCGTCGCCGGTGCTCGAGGCGATGGGGGTCGACGCCGAGCGCTCGCTGCGGGTGAGCGTCGGCTGGAGCACCGAGGACGGTGACGTCGACGCCCTGCTGGGCGCCATGCCCGACGTCGTCAGCCGGCTCCGCGCGCTGCGGAGCTGAGCGGGGGTGGTGTGGCAGGGGGCGGCGAGCCCCGGGCGGCGCCCGACGAGCACCGTCCCCGCAGCGGCTGACCGGGCGCCGGCTGCGACGGTCTCCGCCGCCGGTGCTGCGACCCGCGCGGGATCGTGCGATCCTTCTCGCCTGACGAGGGGGGTCATCGCATGAGGTTCGGGATCTTCTACGAGCACCAGCTGCCGCGACCGTGGTCGCAGGACGCCGAGCACGACCTGCTCCACCAGGCCCTCGACCAGGTGGAGCTGGCCGACCGGCTCGGCTACGACTACGCCTGGGAGGTCGAGCACCACTTCATGGAGGAGTACAGCCACTCCTCCGCCCCCGAGGTCTTCCTGGCGGCTGCGAGCCAGCGGACGAAGCAGATCCGCCTCGGCCACGGCATCGTCCAGCTCACGACCAACCACCCGGCCCGGGTGGCCGAGCGGGTGTCCACGCTCGACCTCGTCTCCGGCGGCCGGGTGGAGCTGGGCCTGGGAGAGGGTTCGAGCGTCACCGAGCTGCACCCGTTCGAGCGCCGCTTCCGGGAGAAGCGCTCGGTGTGGGAGGACGGCGTGCGCTGCCTCATGCCGATGTTCAAGGAGGAGGGGACCGAGTACCACGGGGAGTGGTTCGACTTCCCGCTCCGCAACGTCGTGCCGAAGCCCCGCCAGAAGCCGCACCCGCCCCTGTGGGTGGCCTGCTCGCAGATGGAGACGATCCGCATGGCCGGCACCCGGGGGATGGGCGCCCTCGGCTTCCAGTTCGTGTCGGCCGAGGCGGCCCAGGCCTGGGTCCACGCCTACTACAACGCCTACACGAAGCGCTTCGACCCGCTGGCCGACTACCAGCCGAACCCGGCGGTGGCGGTGGTGAGCCAGTTCATGTGCGCTGCGACCGACGAGGAGGCCGCCGCCATGGCGGAGGGCTCGTCGTTCTTCCAGTTCGCCCTCGGCTTCTACAACAGCCACGGCCCGGTCGAGCCGGGCAGCGTCGACCTCTGGCAGGAGTTCCTCGAGTTCAAGGAGACGCCGAAGGGCCAGGCGCTGAAGGTCGGGGGCCTCATCGGTTCCCCCGAGACCATCAGGCGCCGGCTCCGCCAGTTCGAGGAGAGCCACGTCGACCAGGTGATCCTGTTGAACCAGGCGGGGAAGAACCGCCACGAGGACATCTGCTCCAGCCTCGAGCTCTTCGCAGCAGAGGTCATGCCCGAGTTCCACGACCGGGAGCCCGAGCACCAGGCGTGGAAGCGATCGGTGCTCGCCGGCGACATCGAGCTCGAGGAGCTCGACACGGAGCCGTACGACGTGCGCACCTACCAGTCGGTCTCGAAGGAGCCCGCCCCGACCTGAGGGAGCGGCGCCGCCGGGTGGGGCCGGGAGGTGGGCAGACGCCCCGTGCACCGGCGCGGGTCGGGGTCGCAGTCGCGCCCGTCAGCCGTGGCCCGGCGCCAGCGCCGGACTGGCGGCGACGTCGCCCACCCGGCGCTCGACGTCGGCGGTGCAGCTCGGCCACCCGCACTCGCACGGGAAGGCGCGCCGCACGTCGTCGGCGTCACCCCCCGCCCCGATGCGGGAGACGCCCGCTCGGACCTGGGCGACGACGTCCAGGTTCGCCTCCCGCAGCAGCGCCTGTCGCTGTGCACGATCCTGGGCCCGTGGCCCCTCCGCCAGCGCCCCGGCGAAGTGCGCCTCGACGGCCGACGTGAGCGCGTCCACGTCGCGGTCGCCGTCGACCGCGATGGTCGGCGCGCCCTGCGCCGCAGCGTCCTCTGCGATCACGTCATGCAGCGCCCGGTAGAGCGTCGCAGGTCCACCGGCGGTGCCTCGCGCCACCAGCAGCCGGTCCTGGAGCTCGGGCGTCGGCAGGAGCCAGACCGCCCGGTCCCGGTGGGCGACACCGGAGGCCAGCGCCCAGGCGGGGAGCACCGACCCCTCCGCCACGATCAGCGGCGAGCTCGGCAGGGCCCGCAGGTCGTCGACGACCATCGCACCACGGGTGTGGTGGAGCGACAGCTCGACGAGCTCGAGGGGGGTCATCCCCTCCCACCGACCGGCGGGGCCCAGCGCCTCCCACCGCTGCGCTGCCGGATCACCCGCCGCCAGCGCCCGGGCCCGGTGGCTCCAGGTCCTCGTGTCGGCGCTGTACAGGCGGAGCCCGTGGGCCCTCGCCAGCCGGGAGGCCACCGTCGTCTTGCCCGAGGCGGGAGGCCCCCCGATCCACAGGACGTGGCGCAACGTCGACCGCGGTGCGGGCGCCGGTCAGACGGCGGGCAGGCCGAGCCAGGGGCCGGCAGCCGACCGCCCGTCCTCCGTCACCGTGAGCAGGTCGGCGCCGTCCTCGGTCACCACGACGGTGTGCTCGAACTGCGCGCTGCGGGAGCGGTCGGTGGTCACCGCCGTCCACCCGTCGTCCCAGAGCACGTGGTCGGGGTTGCCGAGCGTCAACATCGGCTCGATGGTGAAGGTCATCCCCGGCAGGAGGGTGGTCGTCGCGGTGGGCTCGTAGCCGTGGGGGATCTGGAGCCCGGTGTGGAACGCCTCACCGATCCCGTGCCCGATGAAGGCCCGCACGACCCCGAGGCCGTGCGCCCTGGCGTGGGCCTCGATGGCGCGCCCGATCACGTTCACGGGCCGGCCGGGGGCTACGGCGTCGATGCCCAGGAACATGGCCTCCCGGGTGACCCGGACGAGGTCCGTCGAAGCCTGGTCGACGTCGCCGACCGCCCACATGCTCGACGTGTCACCGTGGACGCCGTCGAGGAAGACGGTCACGTCGATGTTCACGATGTCGCCCTCGGCAAGGGGGCGGTCGTCGGGGATCCCGTGGCAGATCACCTCGTTGATCGACGTGCACAGCGACTTCGGGTACCCGTGGTAGTTCAGCGTGCTCGGGTAGGCGCCACGGGCGATCGCGCCCTCGTGGCCGATCCGGTCGAGCTCGTCCGTGGTGACCCCGGCCCGCACCGCGGATCCCACCTCCATGAGGACCTCGGCGGCGGCAGCCCCGGCCCGGCGCATCCGGACGAGCTGCTCGGGGGACTTGACGGCGTCGTCGTTCCGACGGGGACCGGGGTCGCCTGAGACGGCGTAGGGCGGGCGGCCGATCGCCTCGGGGACCTCGCGCCACGGGCTGAGCCGGCCGGGGCGGACGGGGCGGGCCACGGGAGGTCGCTCCATCGACTTGTGGCAGCGCTTGTACTTCTTCCCGCTGCCGCACCAGCAGGTGTCGTTCGACTTGAGGGTGGAGGCTCTCACGGCCGGTGCTCCCAGTAGCGCTGCTCCCGCCAGGGGTCCCCGTACATGTGGTAGCCGTTGCGCTCCCAGAACCCGGGCCGGTCACCGCTGATCAGCTCGAGCCCCCGGAGCCACTTGGCCGACTTCCAGAAGTAGAGCCTGGGCACGATGAGGCGGGCCGGGTAGCCGTGCTCCGGTGCCAGCGGCTCGTCCTCGAAGCGGTGGGCCACGATGGCCTCGTCGAGGAGGACGTCGGCCAGGGGTGCGTTCGCGGAGTAGCCGTGCTCGGCGTGGGCGAGCAGGTGGGTGGCGGCACCCTGCAGCCCGGCCCGGTCCAACAGGTCCGCCACCTTCACGCCCCGCCAGGTGGTGTCGAACTTCGACCACTTGGTCACGCAGTGGATGTCGAGGGTCACGTCGGTCTGGGGCATCGCCATGAGCTCGTCCCACGAGAGCGTGAGCTCCTGGTCGACGAGCCCGAACACCCGCAGCGACCAGGTCGAGAGGTCGTCGTAGGTCGGGACGTCGCCTGCGTGGAGGACCGGGAACCGCTCGGTCAGGTACTGACCTGGTGGCAGCCGCGACGGGTCGTAGCCGAGCTTCTCGAGGTTCCGGCGGTTGCGGTCGAAGAACCCCACCTCCCGATCCTACGGCTGGGCGGGGTGGAGCAGCAGCCGCGACCCGGCCCCGGGACCGGCCGCCGCCCTACGATGCGTGACATGGCCGTGCACCTGATCCGCCACGCAGACGCCGGGCGCCGCGGGTCGTGGCGCGGCCCGGACGGCGAGCGCCCGCTCGTCGATGCCGGGTTGGCGCAGGCGCAGGCGCTGGCCGTCGAGCCGGCGCTGGCGCGCGTGCGGCGGATCCTGTCGAGCCCGCTCGTCCGCTGCGTCCAGACGGTCCAGCCGCTCGCCGACACCCTGGGGATCGTCGTCGAGCCCAACCCCGCCCTGGCCGAAGGTGCCGACATCGAGCAGTCGTGGGCGCTCCTGGAGAGCCTCGCCGGAGAGGAGGAGGCCGTGCTCTGCAGCCACGGCGACGTCATCCCGCCGCTCCTCGAGCGGCTGGCGCACCGTGGCATCCCCGTCGCCGGGCCGGACGGGAACGTCGCCAAGGGGTCGGTGTGGACGGTCGAGGCCGCCCCCGACGGCCGCCTCACCACCGCCCGGCTCGGCTTCGCCCCCTGACCCGACGGGTCCCCCGACGGACGCAGTGCCGCCAGCGGTGCGCGCCTGCCGAGCTCCTCTTCGACACGCTGAAGCCTCTCGACGACTGATCCGCCACAGCGCGAGGACGTGCTGTCGGCGAGATGGCTACCGCCCGCCTGCTCGCGGCCGGTCACCGGGCGCGGTAGACAGGCGTCGGTGACCTCCCTCGGACCGGACGGCGTCGACGGCCTCGTCGCCCGGATGACGATCGACGAGAAGGTGGCCCAGCTCGGTGCGTCGTGGTTCACGCGCCTCGTGGGGGCAGACGGGCAGCTGGCCGAGGAGGCGATGGGGCGCCGCATCGGCGACGGCATCGGCCACGTCACCCGCATCGCCACCGAGTGCGGCCTCGGCCCCGCCGACACCTCGGCCTACGCCAACGGGATCCAGCGCTTCCTCCTCGAGCGCACACGTCTCGGGATCCCGGCGATCATCCACGAGGAGGCCGTCGCAGGCCTGTGCGGGCGCGACGCCACCCAGTTCCCCCAGGCCATCGGGTTGGCGTCCACCTGGGACGTCGCGCTCGTCGAGGAGGTGGCGACCGCGGTCCGGGCCCACCTCCTGGCCGTCGGCGCCCGCCAGGCGCTCGCCCCCGTCCTGGACATCGCCCGGGACCCCCGCTGGGGACGCCTCGAGGAGACCTACGGCGAGGACCCGTACCTGGCCTCGAGGATGGGGGTCGCCTTCGTGCGCGGCCTCCAGTCCGACGACCTGCGGACGGGGGTGGCGGCGACCGCGAAGCACTTCCTCGGGTACGGCTTCGGCGAAGGCGGCTTCAACCACGCGCCGGCGTCGCTCGGGCCCCGCCTGCTGCGCGACGTGGTCGCCGCACCGTTCCGGGCCGCCATCGCCGAGGCCGGCCTGGCCTCGGTCATGGCTGCCTACAACGAGGTCGACGGGCTGGCGTGCCACGGCTCGGTCGAGCTGCTCGAGGGCCTGCTGCGCGACGAGCTCCGCTTCGACGGCGTCGTCGTCGCCGACTACTTCGGCATCGGCCTCCTCGAGAGCTTCCACGCCGTCGCCGCCGACATCGAGGAGACCGCGGTCCTGGCGCTGGCCGCCGGGGTGGACATCGAGCTCCCGGCGACCCGGGCGTACCGGAGGATCCCGCAGCTCGTCGAGCAGGGGCGGCTGGACGTCGCGGTGCTCGACCGCTCGGTGGCGCGGGTCCTCGGGCTCAAGGAGCGGCTCGGCCTGTTCGAGGACCCGTTCGTGCCGGGTGGCGCCGACGCCACCGCCGCCTTCGACACCCCCGCCAACCGGGCCCTGGCGCGACGGGCCGCCACCGGCTCGATCGTGCTCCTCACGAACGACGGCGTCCTCCCGCTCGACCCCGGCGGGCTGTCCCGGGTGGCGGTGATCGGCCCCACGGCCGCCGACGGCCGGCTCTCCCTCGGTGACTACAACTACCCCGCCCACGTCGAGATCGCCGGTGAGGTGCTGCTCGGGGCCCCCACCTCGCAGGACCAGCCGTTCGACCCGGAGCACGTGGCCGTACCGATCGTCACCGTGCTCGAGGGCCTGCGCGCCGTCCTGTCCCCGCAAGTCGAGGTCGTCCACGAGCCGGGCACCTCGATCTCGGGCGACGACCGGTCGGGGTTCGACGCCGCCGTGGTCGCGGCTGCCGGCGCCTCGGTGGCGATCGTGTGCGTCGGCGGGAGGTCGGGCCTCACGAGGGCCTCCACGTCGGGCGAGTTCCGCGACGTGACCTCGCTCGGACTGCCCGGCGTACAGGAGCAGCTGGTGGAGGAGGTCGTCGCCACCGGCACCCCCACGGTCGTCGTCGTGCTGAGCGGGCGGGTCCACGCCCTCCCGGCGATCGCCCAGCGGGCCGCCGCCCTGGTGTGCGCCTGGCTCCCCGGCGAGGAGGGAGGTCGGGCCGTCGCCGACGTGCTCGTCGGTGCCCAGGAGCCCTCCGGCCGGCTGCCGGTCACGGTCCCCCGCCACGTCGGCCAGGTGCCGACCCACCACGACCACCACAAGGGGGCCGGCCGCAGCCAGTTCCTCGGTGACTACGTCGACAGCCCGGCGTCGCCGCTGTTCCCCTTCGGCCACGGGCTCTCCTACACCGCCTTCGCCTACGACTCGCTCGCCGTGGAGGTGGGCGACGACGGCGGTCTCGGCATCGAGTGCGTGGTCACCAACGTCGGTCGTGCAGCTGGCGTGGAGGTCGTCCAGCTCTACCTGCGGGACGAGGTGGCCACAGTCGGCCGCCCCGCCCAGGCGCTGGCCGGCTTCGCCCGGGTGGCGCTCGAGCCCGGCCGGTCGGCCCACGTCCGCTTCGGGGTGGATCCCGGACGGCTCGGCTTCCACGACGCGACGGTGTCGTTCGTCGTCGAGCCCGGTGACGCCACCGTGCTCGTCGGCGCCTCCGCGTCCGACATCCGTCTGCGCCAGACCGTCACCGTCGGCGGCGCCCGCCGCCGGCTCGACCCGAGCACCGTGCTGGCGACGTCGGTCCACATCGACGTCCCGATCGACCAGGAGAGCGCCCTCCGATGACCGACAGCTTCGTCCCCTCACCCGAGGACCGGTTCACCTTCGGCCTCTGGACCGTGGGTTGGCAGGGGATCGACGTGTTCGGCGGGCCGGTGCGCCCGCCGCTCGACCCTGCGCTCGCCGTCGAGGAGCTGGCTGCGCTCGGCGCCGCCGGCGTCACCTTCCACGACGACGACGTCGCCCCCTTCGGGAGCACGGTCGCCGAGCGGGCACGGCACCTGGCGCCGTTCCGTGCTGCGTTGGAGCGGACGGGCCTGCGGGTGCCGATGATCACGACGAACCTGTTCGCGCACCCGGTCTTCCGCGACGGCGGGTTCACGAACAACGACCGCGACGTCCGGCGCTTCGCGCTGCGCAAGGTGGCGGACAACCTCGACCTGGCCGCCGAGCTCGGGGCCACGGTGTTCGTCGCATGGGGAGGGAGGGAGGGAGCCGAGTCGGGCGGGGCCAAGGACGTGCGGGCCGCGCTCGACCGGTACAAGGAGGCGCTCGACGTCCTGTGCACGTACATCGTCGAGCGGGGCTACGACCTCCGCATCGCCCTCGAGCCGAAGCCGAACGAGCCGAGGGGCGACATCCTGCTGCCCACCATCGGTCACGCCCTCGCCTTCATCGACGAGCTCGAGCACGCCGAGCTCGTCGGGTTGAACCCGGAGGTGGGCCACGAGGAGATGGCGAGCCTGAACGTGGCCCACGGCCTGGCGCAGGTCCTCTGGCACGGGAAGCTCTTCCACGTCGACCTCAACGGTCAGACCGGTCCTCGCTACGACCAGGACCTCCGCTTCGGGGCCGGCAACGCCCGAGGCGCGTTCTGGGTGGTCGACGTGCTCGAGCAGGGCGGCTACGACGGGCCCCGCCACTTCGACTTCAAGCCTCCCCGCACCGAGGACATGGAGGGGGTGTGGGCGTCGGCCGCGGCCTGCATGCGCAACTACCTCGTCCTGCAGGCGAAGGTGCGTGCGTTCCGGGCCGACCCGGACGTGCAGGAGGCCCTCCGGGCGGCGCGGGTCGACCAGCTCGCGCTGGCGACCCTGGCCGACGACGAGACGCTCGACGCGGTGCGCAACGAGGCGTTCGACCCCGACGAGGCCGGCCGACGGGGCATGGCCTTCGAGCAGCTCGACCAGCTCGCCCTCGAGCACCTCTACGGCATCCGCGGCTGAGGGACCGACGATGCTCGTCGCCGGCGTCGACTCGTCCACCCAGGCCACCAAGGTCGTCGTCAGGGACGGCGCCAGCGGCGCGCTCGTGCGGCAGGGGCGGGCGCCCCACCCTCCGGGCACCGAGGTCGCGCCGGAGGCGTGGTGGCAGGCGCTGGGCGCAGCGACGCAGGGCGGTCTCCTCGACGACGTCGCCGCCATCGGGGTCGCCGGCCAGCAGCACGGGCTCGTCGTGCTCGACGACGCGGGGGAGGTGGTGCGTCCCGCCCTGCTCTGGAACGACACCCGCTCGGCCGGGGCGGCGGACGACCTGGTGGAGGAGCTCGGCGGGGGCGGCGCGTGGGCCGAGGCCGTGGGGACCGTGCCCGTCGCCAGCATCACCGTCACGAAGCTCCGGTGGCTGGCCGAGCACGAGCCGGACCGTGCCGACCGGGTCGCGCAGGTCCTGCTGCCCCACGACCACCTCACGTGGCGCCTGACCGGGAGGGCCGCCTCGCCCGTCACCGACCGGGGCGACGCCTCGGGGACGGGGTACTGGTCGCCGTCGACCGGCCGGTACCGGCCCGACCTCCTCCGGCTCGCCTTCGGCCGGGAGCTCCAGGTCCCCGTGGTGCTCGGGCCGAGCGACGTCGCGGGGACGACCGAGGCCGGTGCGGTCGTCAGCGTCGGGACCGGCGACAACATGGCTGCCGCCCTGGGTGTCGGCGCCGGGCCGGGGGACGTCGTGGTGTCGATCGGCACCAGCGGGACCGTCTTCGCGGTGGCCGAGCGTGCGAGCGCGGACCCGACCGGGATCATCGCCGGCTTCGCCGACGCCACCGGGCGCTACCTCCCGCTGGTCTGCACCATGAACGCAGCACGGGTGCTCACCACGGTCGCGTCGCTGCTCGGCGTCGACCAGGACCGCCTCGACGAGCTGGCGATGTCCGCTCCCCCCGGAGCGGCGGGCGTGGTGCTCGTCCCGTACCTCGACGGCGAGCGGACCCCGAACCTCCCGCACGCGACCGGCACCTTCGCCGGGCTCCGGCACGAGACGACGACCCCGGCCAACCTGGCGCGCGCCGCCGTGGAGGGCGTCCTGTGCGGGCTGGCCGACGGCCTCGACGCCCTCCGGTGCGCAGGGACGGCGGTGCACCGGGTGATCCTGATCGGCGGCGGTGCTCGCTCCCGGGCGGTCCAGGTGATCGCACCTGCGGTCCTCGGCGTGCCGGTGGTGGTGCCCGACCCGTCGGAGCACGTCGCCGACGGCGCCGCCCGCCAGGCCGCGTGGGCCCTGTCGGGTGAGCAAGCCCCACCTCCGTGGGTGCTGCCCGCCGGACCGGCGTCCGAGGTCGACCCCACGCCGGCGGTCCGGGACGCCTACGCCGCTGCCCGGGACCTGGCGGCACGGTGACAGGGGCGCAGGTGGTGGGACGACCGAACATCGTGCTCGTCAACTGCGACGACCTCGGCTACGGCGACCTCGGCTGCTACGGCTCGGAGCTGCACGCCACGCCGCACCTCGACCGGATGGCCGAAGAGGGTGCCCGCTTCACCGACTTCCTGATGGCGTCCTCGGTGTGCTCGCCGTCCCGGGCGGCGCTGCTCACCGGGTGCTACCCGCTCAGGATCGGGTTCGGCGGCAAGGAGGGCGGTGGCCTCGGTGGCGTGCTGTTCCCCGGCTGGCCGATCGGCCTCGACCCCGGCGAGGTCACGATCGCGAGGGCGCTGCGCGATGCCGGCTACGCCACGCTGGCCGTCGGGAAGTGGCACTGCGGCGACCAGCCCGACTTCCTGCCGACCAACCACGGCTTCGACGAGTGGTACGGCATCCCCTACAGCAACGACATGGGTCGCCAGGTGAGCGGGCCCGGCGAGCCGAGCGACCCCGAGATGCGGGCCATCCTCGACGACCTCGGCGTGACGATGCCCTGGCTGCGGCCACCGCTCCCGCTGATGGAGGGTGACGAGGTCATCGAGGAGCAGCCGGACCAGGCGTCGCTCACCGGCCGCTACGTCGAGCGGGCCGTCCGCTTCCTGCGCGGCTCCCGCGAGCGACCCTTCTTCCTGTACCTGGCGCACCTCTACGTCCACCTGCCGATCTACGTGCAGGAGCGGTTCCTGACCGAGTCCCGCAACGGCGCCTACGGCGGTGCGGTGGCCTCGATCGACTGGGCTGCGGGGGTCGTGCTCCACGAGCTCCGGCGGCTCGGCCTCGACGACCGCACGCTCGTGATCTTCACCAGTGACAACGGCGCCCTGGCCGGCGACCGGGGCGGGTCGGGCTCCAACCTCCCGCTGCGGGGGGCGAAGGGCACCACCTGGGAGGGAGGGCATCGGGTGCCCTGCATCATGCGCTGGCCCGGCCGCATCGAGGCGGGGACGGTCGTCGAGGAGCTGGCGACGTCGCTCGACCTGTTCCCGACGATCGCAGGTCTGTGCGGTGCCGAGGTGCCCGCCGACCGCACCGTCGACGGCCGACCGATCGGTGGGCTCGTCGGCCTCGGAGACGAGCGGCCGGCTGAAGAACGCGCCTTCGTCTACATCCTCGACGGCAGCATCGAGGCGGTCAGGGTCGGGCGGTGGAAGCTGCACGTCCGCAAGCGGCAGCGGAAGCTGTCCGCCCTCTACGACCTGGTGTCGGACGTGGGCGAGACCGACGACCGGAGCGAGGACCACCCCGACGTGGTGGCGGCGCTGGAGGCGGTGCTCGACCACTGGCGGGCCGAGCTGGGTGACGAGGCGACGGGTGTCGCCGGCCGGGACGTCCGCCCGATCGGGCGCGTCGCCGACCCCCGCCCCGTCACCACGTTCGACGCCGACCACCCGTACTACCAGGCCGAGTACGACCTGCCGGACCGCGGCTGAGCCACCGTCCCCACGACCACCCGCAACACGTCACACGCTTCACATCGCAAGTCACATGACTTAGGATGTCGGCCATGTGGGACTTCGCGACCGACCCGGACTACCAGTCGAAGCTCGACTGGGTCGACACCTTCCTGCGGGAGGAGGTGGAGCCGCTCGACCTCGTCCTCGGCGACCCGTACGACAAGGCCGACGCGCAGGCCATGGCCGTCGTCCGGCCCCTGCAGCAGCAGGTCAGGGACCAGGGGCTCTGGGCGGCCCACCTCGGCCCCGAGCTCGGCGGCCAGGGCTACGGCCAGCTCAAGCTGGCGTTGCTGAACGAGCTGCTCGGCCGCAGCCGCTTCGCGCCGTCGGTGTTCGGCTGCCAGGCGCCCGACTCCGGCAACGCCGAGATCCTCGCCCACTACGGCACCGAGGAGCAGAAGGCGAAGTACCTCCAGCCGCTGCTCGACGGGCTCATCTCGTCCTGCTACTCGATGACCGAGCCGCACGCCGGCGCCGACCCGACGCTGTTCACGACCCGGGCCGAGCGCGACGGCGACGAGTGGGTCATCAACGGCGAGAAGTGGTTCTCCTCCAACGCCCGCTTCGCCAGCTTCTACATCGTCATGGTGGTGACGAACCCCGACGTCAGCGCCTACCAGGGCATGGGCATGTTCATCGTGCCGGCTGAGACGGCAGGCGTCGAGATCGTCCGCAACGTCGGGGTCGGCGGTGAGCCCGAGGGGCACGGCAGCCACGGCTACGTGCGCTACACGAACGTGCGGGTCCCCGCCGACCACCTGCTCGGGGGCGAGGGCCAGGCCTTCGTGATCGCCCAGACGCGCCTCGGCGGCGGTCGCATCCACCACGCCATGCGCACGATCGCCCAGGTGCGCCAGGCCTTCGACATGATGTGCGAGCGGGCCCTGAGCCGACAGACCAGGGAGGGCCCGCTCGGGTCGCTCGGCGTCGTGCAGGAGCAGATCGCCGACAGCTGGATCGAGATCGAGCAGTTCCGCCTGCTCGTGCTCCGGACGGCCTGGCTGATCGACGAGCACCAGGACTACAAGAAGGTCAGGAAGGACATCGCGGCCGTCAAGGTGGCGATGCCGAAGGTGTACCACGACGTCGTGCAGCGGGCGATGCACCTGCACGGCGCCCTGGGCGTCTCCAACGAGATGCCGTTCACCGGGATGATGACCGCAGCGGAGGTCATGGCCATCGCCGACGGCCCCACGGAGGTGCACAAGCTGACCATCGCCCGGCAGGTGCTCAAGCAGCACCAGGCGGTGGACACGCTGTTCCCGTCCGCCCACATCCCGACCCGCCGCGAGGCGGCGCGGGCGAAGCTGGCCGACGTGCTCGAGCACGCCGTGGGCAACCTCTAGGAATGGCGGCGCAGCCCTTCGACCTCAGCGGCAGGGTGGCGGTCGTCACCGGGGGGAGCCGCGGCCTGGGGAGGGCGATGGTCCAGGCCTTCGCCGAGCACGGGGCCGACGTGGTGATCGCCAGCCGCAAGGCCGACGCCTGCCGGGCGGCGGCAGTCGAGGTCGAGGCGTCGACCGGCCGGGCCGCGCTCGGAGTGGGCTTCCACGCCGGCCGGTGGGAGGACGCCGACCGACTCGTCGACGTCGTCCACGAGCGGTTCGGGCGCTGCGACGTGCTGGTGAACAACGCCGGCATGTCGCCGCTCTACGAGTCGCTCTCGACGGTGAGCGAGGAGCTCTTCGACAAGGTCGTCGGGGTGAACTTCAAGGGGCCCTTCCGGCTGTCGGCGCTCGTCGGCGAGCACATGGCGGCCGGTGGGGGCGGCTCGATCATCAACGTGTCCTCGGTGGCGGCGGTGCAGCCGACGCCGAACGAGCTCGTCTACGCCGGTGCCAAGGCGGCCCTGAACGCCATGACGATCGGCATCGCCCGCGCGTACGCGCCCAAGGTGCGCTGCAACGTGATCATGCCCGGACCGTTCCTGACCGACATCTCCAAGGCGTGGGACCTCGAGGCCTTCCAGCGCAGCGCGAAGGCCTCGATCCCGCTCCAGCGTGGCGGCGAGCCCCACGAGGTCGTGGGCGCCGCGCTGTACCTGGCGTCGGACGCCTCGTCGTACACGACCGGCGCCGTCATCAAGATCGACGGCGGCGCCGCGTACGCACCGGCATGACCGACTCCATCGACCTGGCGCGCCTCGGCGGCTGGATGGACGAGGAGGGGCTCCCCGGGGGCGAGATCGAGGGCGCCGAGCTGCTCGGGGGCGGCACCCAGAACATCCTCCTGCGCTTCACCCGTGGCCCCGGGGCGTACGTGCTCCGGCACCCACCGCCCCACAAGCGCAGGAACAGCGACGAGACGATGCGCCGCGAGGCCCGCGTCCTGGCCGCCCTCGCAGGCACCGACGTGCCCCACCCCCGCCTGATCGCCGCCTGCGGCGACGAGTCGGTCCTCGGCTCCGCCTTCTACCTGATGGAGCCGGTGGACGGCGCCAACCCGACGGTCGGGCTGCCGCAGGGCTACCTCGACGCAGCGTCGTGGCGGCACCAGCTCGGGCTGGCCATGGCCGACGGGGCGGCGTCCGTCGGGGCCGTCGACCACGAAGCGGTCGGCCTCGCCGACCTCGGGAGGGCCGAGGGGTACCTCGAGCGCCAGGTGGCCAGGTGGCGGGCGCAGCTCGACTCCTACGCAGAGCTCCCCGGCTACCCCGGCCCCGACATCCCGGGCGTCGACGACGTCGGAGCGTGGCTGGACGCCAACCGACCCACCTCGTGGCGGCCCGGGCTCATCCACGGCGACTACCACCTCGCCAACGTCCTGTGCTCGCCGCACCGACCGGGGCTCGCCGCCATCGTCGACTGGGAGCTGACCACCATCGGCGACCCGCTGCTCGACCTCGGCTGGCTGCTCGCCACCTGGCCCGACGGCGAGGGGCCGACCACGACGAACGTGCAGCCGTGGGACGGCTTCCCGACTGCGGACGAGCTCGTGCGCCGCTACAGCGAGCGGTCCGACCGCGACCTGTCCGCCGTCGCCTGGTACGAGGTGCTCGCCTGCTACAAGCTCGGCCTCATCCTCGAGGGCACCCACGCCCGGGCGTTCGCCGGCCTCGCCCCCGTCGAGACCGGTGACATGCTCCACGCCTCCACCGTCGGGCTCTTCCGCCGCGCCCTCGCCCGGATCGGGCGGTCGTGAGCGCCGACACCCGAACTGCGCTGCTGACGGCCGCCGAGCGGCTGTTCGCGAACGGTGGGATCGACGGGCCGTCGCTGCGGGAGATCACCCGGGCCGCCGGTCAGCGGAACACCTCGGCCCTGCAGTACCACTTCGGCGACCGCGACGAGCTCCTGCGCGCGGTGCTCGAGCGGCACCTGCAGTCGGTGGACGCGAACCGCTCGGCGCTCCTCGACCAGCTCGACCTCACCGGCGGCGGCGACGAGCGGGGGCTCGCGGCTGCGCTGGTGCTCCCGCTCGTGTCGAAGCTCGACGACGGGGGCGGAGGGCCGGCATACCTCCAGGTGGCCGGCGAGGTCGTGGCCCGACCCGTGCGGTTCGCCGAGCTGCTGCCGGTGCTCACGACCGGTCCGGGCATGGCTCGGTGGTCGAAGGCGGTCGAGCCGCTGCTGCCGGAAGCGGCCGTGGGTCGGCCCCTGCACCGCCGCTTCGCCGCCATCCGCTTCGTGCACGGCGAGCTGGCGTCTCGCGCCCGGGAGCGCCGGTCCCGCTCCGACCACCGCCTGTTCACCAGCCACCTCGTGGACCTCGTCACCGCGCTGCTGGCAGCGCCGGTCTCGCCCGACACCGCCCGCCTCATCCGGCGCGAGCAGCCGGCCGGCGGGCGGACCCGCTGACGACCGCCGCCGACCTAGTCGCTGAGCATCGGCACGGTCATGCCGGTGTCCCGCCCCAGCAGCACGGCCCGCTGCACCGAGGACGAGCCGAACCGCTCCCGCACCTCGTCGATGGCGGCGTCGAGCGAGCCGCCGGAGCCGCGCTCGAAGGGCAGCACGAGCTGGACGGCGGCGTCGTCGTCGAGGTTGCCGACGCTGATCCCGATGAGCGTGCAGCCCCGCTCGGCGACGAGCGGCATCGCGCCGTCCAGCAGGGCCCGGCACGCGTCGAGCACCGTGGAGGTGTGGGCAGTGGCCCTGGGCAGCGAGTGGGACCGGGTGATGCGGGCGGCGTCGTCGAAGCGCAGCCGCAGCGTCACCGTCCGGCCGACCCGACCGGCCGAGCGCATGCGCCGGGTGACCCGGTCGGCGAGGGCGACGAGCGAGGCGTCGAGCTCGGCGTCGGTCGTGGGCCGCCACCCGAGAGCCCGCTGCGAGCCGATCGACCGGCGCCGACGCCCGACCACGACGGGTCGGGGGTCGCGGTTGTTCGCCAGGGCGTGGAGGTGACGGCCCGTCGCCCGGCCGAGCATGCCGACGAGCAGCTCCTCGCCGAGCTCCGCGAGGTCGCCCACGGTGTGGATGCCGCGGCCGTGGAGCTTGGCCGAGGTCTTCGGTCCGACCCCCCACAGCTTCTCGACCCGCAGCGGGTGGAGGAAGGCCTCCTCACCGTCGGGTGGCACCAGCAGGAGGCCGTCGGGCTTGCCGGCAGCGCTGGCCACCTTGGCCAGGTGCTTCGTGCGGGCGACGCCCACGGTGATCGGCAGCCCGACCTCCTCCCTGACCCGCCTCCGGAGCCGGGCGGCGATCTCCACCGGCGTGCCGGCGATGCGCCGCAGGCCGCCGACGTCGAGGAACGCCTCGTCGACCGACACGCCCTCCACGAACGGGGTGGTGTCGTGGAAGATGGCGAAGACGGCCCTGCTCGCCTCGGTGTAGGCGGCCATCCGAGGGGACACGAACACCAGGGCGGGGCACAGCCGCCGGGCCTCCCGCCCCCCCATCGGCGTGCGCACGCCGTGCGCCTTCGCCTCGTAGGAGGCGGCGAGCACCACGCCGCCGCCGACCGCCACCGGCCGCCCCCGCAGGCCTGGGTCGTCGCGCTGCTCGACGGACGCGTAGAAGGAGTCGAGGTCGGCGTGCAGGATCGACGCGTCCGTCCGCATCGAACACATGTTCGCACACGACGACGGGCGCCGGTCGGCCGCAGCTCGGGGCGGCCCCTCGGGGGTGGATCACCGACCAGTGGCGTCGACGGGTCGTGCTCGGCCTCGTCCCGTCAACCGTGGAGCGACGCCACCCCCTTCGGCGCCTGCTGGCTCATGAACCCGAACAGGTAGCCGGCGACCCGCCGCATCTGGATCTCCTCCGCGCCCTCCGTGATCCGGTACCTGCGGTGGTGGCGGTAGATGTGCTCGAACTGCTGGTGCCGCGAGTAGCCGAGGCCGCCGAACACCTGCATGGCCCGGTCGGCGGCGTCGCAGCAGAGGCGGTTGGCGACGTAGTTGCACATGGAGACCTTGTCGCTCACCGAGAAGGCGCCGTAGGTGTCCATCTGCCAGGCCGTCTGGCGGATCAGCGCCCGCAGCATCTCGCACTGGGTGACGAGCTCGACGATCGGGAACTGGATGCCCTGGTTGTGCGAGAGCGGCTTGCCGAACGGCGCCCGCTCGTTGGCGTACTCGATGGCCCGGTCGAGGCAGTACTCGGCCGCCCCGAGCGACGACGCCGCCTGGCGGATGCGGTTCTCGTTGAAGAACAGCTGCACCACGCCCAGGCCGCGGCCCTCGCCGCCGAAGATCGACGAGTGCGGCACCCGCACGTCGGTGAGCCTGATGTGGGCGTGGTCCGTCGGCATGTTGAAGGTCCAGAGGAACTCGAGGACCTCGAAGCCCGGGCTCGTCGTCGGCACCAGGAAGGCGGTGATGCCGCTGCCGTCGCCGGCCTTGCCCGACGTGCGGGCGAAGATGAGGTCGTACTGCGCCTTGTGGATGCCGGTGTTCCACGTCTTCTCGCCGTTGATGACCCACTCGTCGCCATCGCGGACGGCCGTCGTCTCCATGTGGGTGGCGTCCGAGCCGTGCTTCGGCTCGGTGATGCCGAAGGCGAAGCCCCCCGTCCCCTCCAGCATCTTCGGCACCCACTCCGCCTGCTGCTCCTCCGTGCCGTGGGCGAGCATGAGCATGAGGCCGACGTTGTTGCCGACGATGGACGACTCGTTCTGCAGGTCGTTGTGCAGGCCGAGGCCCTTGCGGGCGAGGTGCTCGCGGATGACGGCCATGCCCAGGTTCGTGCCGTCCCGGCCGCCGTGCTCCTTCGGGAAGGCGTAGCGGTGGTGGCCGGCTGCGTCAGCCCGGCGCCGCATCTCGCCGAGCAGCTGCTCCCACTCCTCGTTCGGCAGGCCGCCCCGCTCCCAGTCGGTGCGGGCGTCCTCCCGGCGGTGGTCGAAGAACCGCTCGTTGTCGTCCTTGGCCTGCAGCGGCACGATCTCCCGCTCGATGAAGGCGTCGAGCTCGGCGAGGTAGTCGACGAGGTCCTGGGGCAGGTCGAAGTCCACGGGTTCTCCCTAGCGGGTCGGGGGTCGGAAGGCGGCGGTGATGCCGCCGTCGACGGGGACGGCTGCCCCCGTGATGAACGAGGCGTCGTCGGAGGCCAGGAACGCGACGAGCCGGCCCACCTCGGCGGGCTGGCCGACCCGCCCGATGGGGTGGCCGGAGCCCATGGCGGCGAGCACGTCGGCGTTGCCGTGCCCGGGGCCGAGGATGGGCGTGTCGATCACACCCGGGCACACGGCGTTGACCCGGATGCGGTGCGCGGCGAGGTCGACCGCCGCCGACTTCACGAGGCCGATGACGCCGAACTTCGTGGCGCAGTACGTGCCCATCGACGCGGCGCCCATGAGGCCGGCTCCTGACGAGGTGACGACGATCGAGCCGCCGTCGGCCATGGCCCGGCCGAAGGCCTGCATGCCGAACAGAACGCCCCGGAGGTTCACGCCGTTGGTGCGGTCCCACTCCTCGGGCGTGATGTCGAAGATCGCGCCGTACGAGCCGACGCCGGCGTTGAGGTGGGCGGCGTGCAGGCCGCCGCAGCGTGCCACGATCGCCGCGGCCGCCGACTCGTTCGAGGCCCTGTCGGTGACGTCGAGGTGCAGGGGGAAGGCGTCGCCCCCGATCTCGTCGGCCGTCCGCTCAGCCCGGGCGACGTCGAGGTCGGCGCACGCCACGGTCGCCCCCTCGGCCGCCAGGGCGGCCGCAGACGCCGCCCCGATGCCGGAGCCGGCGCCGGTGACGACCGCCACCCTGCCGTCGAGCCTCACGCGAAGACCTCCAGTGCCCAGTCGGCGAGGGTGAGGGTGCCGGCGTCGGGCACGGGCTGGCCCAGGCGGCGGGCGCGGGCGCGGTTGCCCTCACCGATGATCGTGAGCTTGAAGGCGGCCAGCACGACGTGGAACCGGACGGCGTCTGGCTCGGCGCCGTAGCGGCGGCAGACCTCCTCGGCGGTCAGGAAGCCGGGGAGGTCGGCCACGGCCTGGCTGGGGTTGAACGGCGGCCGGTCAGCCGTCCCCCACCACAGGAGCGTGTAGCCGACGTCCGCCAGCGGGTCGCCGAGGGTGGCCATCTCCCAGTCGAAGACGCCGACCACGTCGGTGCCCTCCACCATCACGTTGCCGAGGCGGTAGTCGCCGTGGACGATCGTCGCACGCCCCGACTCGGGCAGGCGCTCGGCGAGCAGCCGCGAGAGCTCGTCGATGGCAGTGTTCTCCGTCTCCTTGGCCCGGTGCCACTGGTCGGTCCATCGGGAGACCTGCCGCTCGAGGTAACCGGTCCGCTTCGCCGCACCGCCGAGGCCCACGGCGTCGACGTCGACCTGGTGGATCGCTCGCAGCACGTCGACGAAGCGCTCGCTGATGGCCCGCCCCTCCTCGGGCGTGCGTCCCGAGAGCGCCGACGCGTCGTGCGGCACGACCCCGTGCAGCCGCCGCATCACGTAGAAGGGCGCACCGATGACCCCGGGGTCCTCACAGAGCGCGAGCGTCTCCGGCACGGGCACGTCGGTGCCCTTCAGCGCCGTGAGGTAGCGGTGCTCACGGCTGACGTCGTTGGCCGACGGGAGGAACGCCCCGACCGGTGGCCGCCGCACCACGAGCTCGGTGCCGCCGACGGTGACGCCGATCGTGAGGTTGGACGCGCCACCGCTGATCACCTCGTGCTCGAGCGGCCCCTCGCACCCGAGGTGCTCGGCGAGCCAGCGGCCGAGCGCGGCGACGTCGAGGCCCGAGGCGAGGCCGCGATCGGTGTCGCCCATCAGCGGCCCACGTACCTCGGCTCGCGCTTCTCGAGGAACGACGCCACGCCCTCCCTGTGGTCCTCGGTCTGGAACAGCTCGCCGAGGCTGGCGCTCACCCAGCGGCCCAGCTCGGTCCAGTCAGGGTCGAGGGCGGTCCGCAACCCCTGCTTGATGCGCTGCACGGCGAGGGGCGGGTTGGCGGCGATCTCCCGGGCCAGGCCGACCGCCGTCGGCAGCAGCTCCTCGTGGGGGACGACCCGCCTCGCCAGGCCGAGCTCCCTGGCCTCCTCGGCTGCGACCACGCGGCCGGTGAAGAGCAGCTCGGCGGCCGCCTCACGGCCGACGAGCTGGGCCAGCCGCCCGAGCCCCGGCGCGTCGCAGCACAGGCCCCGCTTCACGAACAGCTCGCCGAGCCTCGCCCGCTCGGACAGCACACGGATGTCGGCCATGAGCGCCAGCTCCATGCCCCAGCCGACGGCGGCGCCGTTCACCGCAGCGATCACCGGCACGTCGGTGTGCAGCAGGGCGCCGGCGGCGGGCGTCAGGCGGGGCTCCGCCCGCAGGCCCTTCGAGAGCTGCTCGCCGGCGGCCTTCATGACCCGCTTGACGTCGTCGCCGGAGCAGAAGGCCGGGTCCGCCCCCGTGACCACGAGGCACCGCGCACCCGTGTGCTCCACGGCGTGCTGCAGCTCGGCGTAGGTGGTGTGGGTGAGGGCGTTGCGGGCGTCGGGCCGGTCGAGCGTGATGATCCCGACGTGGCCGTCGACCTCGTACCGGATCTCGGAGTAGGCGCTCACGTGCTCCGCTCCTCGGCCTCCGGCCGGGCCGCTCGGGCCACGCTCGCTGCGCTCGCTCACGTGCTCCGCTCCTCGGCCTCCGGCCGGGCCGCTCGGGCCACGCTCGCTGCGCTCGCTCACGACGCCACCGTCAGCGTCTCCCTGAGCTCGCGCTTGAGCACCTTGCCGCTGGCGTTGCGGGGGAGCTCCCGGTCGGTGATCCAGACCCGGCTCGGGACCTTGAAGGCGGCCAGGCGCTGGGCCACCCAGGCGCGCACCTCGTCCTCGGTGATCGTGGCGCCGTCCCGGACGCGGAGGACGGCGCCCACCTCCTCGCCGAGCCGGTCGTGCGGCACGCCGATGATCGCGGCCTCGGTGACGCCGGGGTGCTCGTAGAGCGCCGCCTCGACCTCCGCCGCGTAGACGTTCTCCCCGCCGCGGATCACGACGTCCTTCAGGCGGTCGACGACGTAGAGGAAGCCCTCGTCGTCGAGCCGGCCCAGGTCGCCGGTGTGGAACCAGCCGTCGGTGAAGGCGTCGGCCGTCTCCTCTGGCAGGTTGAAGTAGCCACGCACGATCGTGGGCCCCTTCAGCCAGATCTCGCCGACATCCCCGGTCCCGACCGGCTCGCCGTCGGCGCCGGCGATGCGCACGTCGATCACCGGTGCGATGGGCAGGCCGACGCTGTCCGGCTTGGCGACGTACGCCGGGCCGAGGTTGGCGACCGCGGCCCCCGACGTCTCGGTGAGGCCGTAGCCGTTGCCGGGCGCCAGGTCCCGGGCGTCGATCTGCCTCACCAGCTCCGGCGGCACGAGCGTGGCCCCCGAGGAGATGCCGGCCAGGCTGCTCATGGTCACGCCCCTCGCGGCGGCCGTCTCGAGCAGCTGGAACACCGTCGTGGGCACACCGGCGACGGTCGTCACCTGCTCCCGCTCGACGAGCTCGACCGCCTCGTCGGCATCCCACCTGTACATCAGGACGAGCTTGCCGCCGCTGGCGGTGAACGGCAGGAGGAAGGACTGGAGGCCGCCCACGTGGAAGAGCGGGAAGGTGAGCAGCGTCGCAGGCGTGGGGGCCGCAGCGTCCGAGGCCGACGTCCCGACGACCGTCCGGTACACCGCGTTCATGAGGAAGGCGCCGAAGTTCCTGTGCGTGCCCACCGCGCCCTTGGGCCGGCCGGTGGTGCCCGACGTGTACATGATGGTGGCGTCGTCCTCGGGGTCGATCGCGACCTCGGGGAGCGGGGGCGCCTCGCCCGCGACGGCGTCCGCCCATCGGACCTCGCCACGGTCGGTGCGCACCCCGATCGTCACCCGCACGGCCGTGCCCTCGAGGTGCGGCTCGATGCGCTCGAGCCGCTCGTCGTCGGCCACGAGCACCACGGCGCCCGAGTCGGCCAGCCCGTAGGCGAGCTCCGGCCCCGTCCACCATGCGTTCAGCGGGACGGCCACCGCCCCCGTCCCGACGGCAGCCCAGAAGGCGATGACCCACTCCGGGTAGTTGCGGGTGGCGATGGCGATGCGGTCGCCCTGCTGCACGCCGTGCTCGGTGCGCAGGCGGTGGGCGAGCGCCCGGACCCGGGC
>CADCSY010000093.1 GCA_902805555.1 uncultured Acidimicrobiales bacterium
CCGACGAGCTCGCTCCGCTGGTCGAGGGGCGGGCGTGCGGGCGTTGACGGCCGATTCCGGCCGGGTCGCCGCAGCGGTGGCCGTGCTCGGCCCGGCGGCGCGCGTCGACACCCCCCTCGGGGCTCGCACCACCTACCGGGTGGGGGGCACGGCAGCCGTGCTGGTGGAGGCCCAGACCGTCGGAGACCTCGTCCTCGTCGCGACCGCCGTCCGCCGGAGCCGGCTCCCCGTGCTCGTGGTCGGACGGGGGTCCAACCTGCTCGTCGCAGATGCCGGGTTCCCCGGCATCGCGGTCGTCCTCGGGCCTCGCTTCGAGGAGGTCCGCATCGAGGGCACCACCGTCGTGGCCGGGGGGGCCACCCCGCTCCCGGTGCTGGCCCGTCGCACGGCTGCGGCCGGCCTGACCGGCCTCGAGTGGGCGGTGGGCGTGCCCGGCACCGTCGGGGGCGGGGTGCGCATGAACGCCGGCGGCCACGGATCCGACGTGGCCGCCAACCTGGTCGGCATCCACCGCCTCGACCTCGCGACCGGCGAGCATGAGGAGGTGGCCGCCGCAGCACTGGCGCTCGGCTACCGCCGGTCGGCGCTCGACGCCACCCACGTCGTCGTCGATGCCACCTTCGCGCTCGGCATCGGGGACGCCGGCGTGGCGGGCGAGGAGGTCGCCGCCATCGTCCGCTGGCGGCGCGACCACCAGCCCGGAGGGCAGAACGCCGGGTCGGTGTTCACCAACCCGCCCGGCGCCGCAGCCGGGCGCCTGGTCGAGGAGGCGGGGTGCCGGGGGCTGCGGATCGGGACCGCCGCGGTGTCGGCCAAGCACGCGAACTTCATCCAGGCGGACGACGGCGGCTCGGCCGACGACGTGCTGCGGCTCATCAGGGCGGTCCGAGAGGCGGTGATCCGCACGCACGGCGTGATCCTCCACCCAGAGGTGAGGCTGGCCGGGTTCGGCGACGACGAGCTCTTCGACCCGCCGGAGCGCCACGACCGGGAGGCGACCGTCCCTCTACCTGAGGTAGAGGGTTGAGCGCCCCGTCCGAGGTGAAGGAGGAGGTCGGCGCGCCCATCGACCCGAGGCTGCGGGCCCGGCGGATCGCCGTGCGGCGTGACGTCGGGCGACGCAGGCTCCACCGCTTCGCCGTCCTGGGCATCGTGGTCGCCGTCCTCGGCGCCGTCGTCGCAGTCGCCCTGTCACCCCTGCTCGACGTCGACGAGGTCACGGTGACGGGCGCCTTCCACGCAGCGGAGCGGGAGGTGGTGGCCGCGAGCGCCGTGCAGCCGGGGGACCAGCTGGTCCTCGTCGACCGGCCAGGGGTCGTGGCGCGGGTGGAGCGGCTGCCCTGGATCCGGACCGCCTCCGTCGAGCGGTCGTGGCCCTCCACGCTGGAGATCTCCGTCGTCGAGCGTGAGGCGCTCGTCGGCTTCGTCGGGTCCGACGGGCGCCTCGTGCTGGCGGACGAGGAGGGGCGGGTCCTCGACGTCGTGGCCGCCGGGGAGGCGGAGCCCGGGGTGATCGTCATCACCGGTCCGGCCTCCCCGGGCACCCCGGGCGGCCCGGTCACGGCGCCCGCCCGTCCCGCGCTCGAGGTGGCGAGGGCCCTCCCGCCAGAGGTGGCGGACCGGGTGGGCGAGGTGGCGGTGGAGGACGACGGCACGCTCACCCTCCTCCTCGAGCCCCTCGCCGAGGGGGCGGGACCAGGCCCCCGCGTGGTGCTCGGAGACGACCTCGCACTCGAAGACAAGGTGTCGGCCCTGGCCACGATCCTCGCTCGGGTCGACCTCGCAGGCGTGGTGACGGTCGACCTCCAGGTTCCCAGCGCACCAGCCTTGACCCGGCGCTGAGGCTGTCCTACCTTCTCTACCGGAACCAGAGGTTGATGGCCATCTCGACCTCAACTCCAGGGTGACGCGGCCGATGGGGGCAACGTGCAGAGGGGCGGTCCGGGACGGGACCATGTCCCGCCCCGGCGGCCCGCCTGCCTGCTCGTCCGTCGCCGCACGGTCTGCCTCCTGCTCGCACCGCCCGCCCGACCCGTGCTCGAATCTCTCCTGCTCGATCTCCCGCTCTCTCCGCCCGACCGCTCGCTGTCCGACTCGCCCTGACCGACTCTCCCTGCCCGACTCTCCGTGAAGGAAGCCACACATGGCCGTCCCCCAGAACTACCTCGCTGTGATCAAGGTCGTCGGCATCGGCGGCGGTGGCGTCAACGCCGTCAACCGGATGATCGACGCCGGCCTGAAGGGCGTCGAGTTCATCGGCATCAACACCGATGCGCAGGCCCTGCTGATGAGCGATGCCGAGCTCAAGCTCGACATCGGTCAGGACGTGACGAGGGGCCTCGGCGCCGGCAGCGACCCGGAGGTGGGCCGCAAGGCCGCCGACGACCACCGGGCCGAGATCGAGGCCGCCCTCCAGGGGGCCGACATGGTCTTCATCACCGCCGGCAAGGGCGGCGGCACGGGCACCGGAGGGGCGCCCGTGGTGGCGGAGGTCGCCAAGAGCCTGGGCGCGCTCACGATCGGCGTCGTCACCCGCCCGTTCGCCTTCGAGGGCCGCCGCCGCTCGGTGCAGGCGGAGCAGGGCATCCAGAAGCTGAAGGAGGAGGTCGACACCCTCATCGTCATCCCGAACGACCGCTTGCTCACGGTGTCGAACGAGAAGACGTCGGTGCTCAACGCGTTCAAGATGGCCGACGAGGTCCTCCTCCAGGGCGTGCAGGGGATCAGCGAGCTCATCACCACCCCCGGCCTCATCAACACCGACTTCGCCGACGTGAAGATGATCATGACGAACGCCGGCTCGGCCCTCATGGGCATCGGCTTCGGATCGGGTGAGGGCCGGGCCGTCAGCGCAGCCCGGGCAGCCATCGCCAGCCCCCTGCTCGAGGCCTCGATCGAGGGCGCCCGGGGCATCCTCCTCAGCATCAGCGGCGGCAGCGACCTCGGGCTGTTCGAGGTCAACGAGGCGGCCGAGATCATCCACGGCGTCGCCCACCCGGACGCCAACATCATCTTCGGAGCCGTGATCGACGACGCCATGGGCGACGAGGTGCGGGTCACGGTCATCGCCGCCGGCTTCGACCGCTGGGACGAGGCCAAGGACCGGGAGCCCGCCGCCCGCGCCACCGGGAGCAGGGACGTCTTCGCAGCGGCCCCCGTCGAGGAGGACATCGACCTCGACGCAGACGAGGACTTCGACGTCCCCTCGTTCCTGAAGTAGCGGCGGGGTGCCGGGGCGCACCTCGCACCACCGCTTCACCACGCGCGCCGACGGCGACCTCGCGGTCGGCGCCGTCGGCGTGGCCGGACGACGGTCGGCGCTGGTCGACCTGCCGTGGACGTGGTTGGACCAGGTCCACGGCGCCGACGTGGTGACGGTGACCCGGCCCGGGGAGCACGCCGGCGCCGCCGCCGACGCAGCGGTCACCGCCGTGCCAGGTGCCGTCGTGGCGGTGCAGGCGGCCGACTGCGCGCCGGTCGTGCTGCTCGCGGAAGGCGCGGTCGGCGTCGTCCACGCCGGGTGGCGCGGCCTGGTGGCGGGGGTGCTGCCGGCCGCCGTCGGGGCGATGCGGGCGCTCGGGGCCGACCGGGTGCAGGGGCTGCTCGGGCCGTGCATCCACGCCGGCTGCTACGAGTTCGGCGAGGCCGATCTCGCCGAGGTGGCGACCGGGCTGGGCGCCGCCGTCGTGGGCCGGACGGCGTCGGGGGCCCCGGGGATGGACGTGCCCGCCGCCGTACGGGCCTGCCTCGCAGGCGTCGACGTCAGCCTCGACACGTCGTCGTCCACCTGCACCGCGTGCCGGCCCGATGCGCTGTGGTCCCACCGGGCCCGGGCCGACAGCGGGAGGCAGGCGGCGCTGGCGTGGTTGACGTGACCGCCCTCGCCACCGCCGTGCAGGACCGGTTGGAGACCATCCGGGGCCGCATCCGAGGGGCGGGTGGGACCGACGCCGTGCGCATCGTCGCCGTCACCAAGGGCTTCGGGGCCGAGGCGGTGGCCGCCGCCGTCGCCGCCGGGCTCGTGGACATCGGTGAGAGCTACGCCTCCGAGCTGGCGACGAAGGCCCTCGCCTCCACCGGTGGCGCCACCCCGATCCGGTGGCACTTCATCGGGCGCCTCCAGACGAACAAGGTCAGGCGGCTGAGCACCACCGTGCACCTCTGGCAGAGCGTCGACCGCACGGGCGTCGTGACCGAGATCGCCCGCCGGGCCCCGGGGGCCGGCGTCCTCGTGCAGGTGAACGTCAGCGGGGAGCCACAGAAGGGGGGCTGCGACCCCGCCGACGCGCCGGCCCTGGTGGCCGAGGCCGCGGCCGCGGGACTCGCCGTGCGTGGCCTCATGTGCGTCGCCGCCGCCGGCGGCAACGAGGCAGCCCGTCCCGGCTTCCGCCTCCTGCGCTCGCTGGCCGACGACCTCGGGCTCGAGGAGCGGTCCATGGGCATGAGCGGCGACCTCGAGGCAGCCGTGGAGGAGGGCGCCACGATCGTCCGCCTCGGGACGGCCCTCCTCGGGCCGAGGGCGGTGCCGGGCGGCCCCGGTCCCCGTGGCGGCGGGAGCCGGCTGCAACACTAGGGTCGACGCGCCGAAGGAGGGCCTCAGCACCATGGCGACCATGTGGAAGAAGGCGATGCTGTACCTCGGGCTGGGTCCGGACGAGGAGTACGACGACGACGTCGACGCCGTCGACGACCGCCAGGCCGCGCCCGCCCGCTACGTCCCGCCGGAGCCCGTCGCCGCCACGGGGGGCGCCCTCCGGCCGCTCCCCCGTGAGCGCGCTGCCGCGCCCGAGCCGTCCGCCGTCTCCCACGTCTCCTCCCGGAGCGGCGTGGTCCGCCCCCTCGCCGTCCCCCACTCGGGCTCGAAGCCGTTCGCGGTGGCTCCGGTGTCGTTCAACGACGCCCAGGAGGTGGCCGACACGTTCATGGCCAACACGCCCGTGATCATGAACCTCGAGGGCGTCGACCGCGAGCTGTCGAGGCGCCTCGTCGACTTCGCCAGCGGGCTCTGCTACGGCACCGGGGGGCAGATGGAGAAGGTGACCACCTCGGTGTACCTCCTCACCCCGTCCGACGTGGAGGTCTCCGCCGAGGACAGGCGCCAGCTGCAGCACGGCGGCGGCTGAGGTGTCCGGCGGCAGCTTCCTGTGCACCCTCGGCAACCTGTACCTGCTGGCGATCTTCGCCCGGATCGTCGTCAGCTGGTTCCCCGTCCAGCCCGGCAGCACCTTCGCGTCGATCGTGGGCTTCCTCTACACGATCACCGAGCCGGTCCTGGGGCCGATCCGACGTGCGGTGCCGGCGCTGCGCCTGGGGGGCATGGGCCTCGACCTGTCGCCGATCATCGTCGTGTTCGGGATGAGGATCCTCCTCGGGCTGGTGGGCTGCTGAGCGTCCGGGGGCGCTGCGACAGCGGCCCACCCGGACGGGCGGGGGGGCCGAACTAGCATCCGACGATGGACATCTCTCCTCAGCTCCTGCGGGACGTCGAGTTCCGCGAGCAGCGGCGGGGCTACAGCCCGAACGAGGTCGACGACTTCCTGGAGCGCCTGGCCGTCGGCGTCGGCCAGCTCCAGCAGCAGGTGAAGGAGGCGACGGATCGGGCCGAGGAGGCCGAGCGTCGTGCTGCCAGCGGCTCCACCGACGAGGACGGGATCAAGCGGACCCTCGTGCTCGCCCAGCGCACGGCCGATGCCGCCCTCGAGGAGGCACGTCAGCAGGCGGCCGCCACGGTGGCCGAGGCCGAGGCGCGCGCTGCGCAGCTCGTCGCAGAGGCGGAGGAGCGAGCCGGCGAGGCCGAGCGCACCGCGCAGGAACGGGCAGCCACCACCGTGTCGCAGGCCGAGGCACGCGTCGCCGACGAGCTCGTGCCGCTGCTGTCCCAGCGGGATGCGCTGCACCAGGACGTGGAGGCGCTGCGGGCGTGGGCGGCCGACGTCCGCGCCCGCGTGGCCGACGAGCTGCGCCAGCAGCTCGCATGGCTCGATGGCGGGCCCCCCGACCCGCCGGCCCCTCCGGGGGTGGTCGACCTCACGATCCCTGACGAGCTGCTGAACTCGACGGAGGCCGACCGCACCGCTCCCGTCGAGGTCGTCGGCGGCACCCCGCCCGAGCAGGGAGACGACGCGACCGCTGGGGTGGCCGCCGAGGCCTCCCCCGGGTCCGATGGGGCCACGGACGAGGGTGTCGCGTCGGAGCGGGCACGGCGGGGGGCCGTCGAGCACGGCGACCACGGGGTCGAGGGGGGACCGCTGGCCACGGCGGCGGCCGACGACCCCTTCCTGGCCGAGCTGCGCCGGGCCGTGACCGACGACGAGCCGCTCGGTCCCCGCGACTCCGTGGTCACCGACGCCTCCGGCGACCCCGGTGAGGATGACGACCTCGCCGCGACGATGTTCCGCCGGCGCAAGCGCCGCTGAGCCAGCCGAGCCTCCGTCGGCGAGGACCACCTCGCCGTGACGGTGCTCGGCCGGCGCGCGTCGCTTGCGCGACCGCCCCGACGGCCGTCGACTCGCCGAGACGACGTTCTGCGAGCGTGCCTCGCGGAGCCAGCCGTGGCGCCGGCATCGCGAGCGGGTGGCCGCCGCCGTCAGGCCCTCAGGCGTCTGCAGCGGTGAGTCGCAGCGCCACGGGCTCGCCGTCGAGGTCGGCGGCCACGGCACCCTCGGGTGGGGCGTCGACGACCTCGAGGCGCAGGGCGAGGACCTCGCCTGCGAGCCACGGGCCGTGGCTGGCCACGGCGTCCGCCGCCCTGCCGGTGGCGTGGAGGGAGACCTCGATGCGGTCGGCGATGGCGAAGCCCTGCTCCTTGCGGAGGTCGTTGACGAGCCGGACCAGCTCCCGGGCTGCGCCCTCGACCCGCAGCCCCTCGTCGAGCTCGAGGTCGAGGGCCACCGCCCACGGCCCCTCCTGCGCGAGCGCGAGGTCGCCGTGGCTCTCCGCCCGCACCTGGACCTCGTCGGCGCCGAGCACGACGCCGGCCACCTCCACCTGGCCGTCGGCCTCGAGCGCCCGCTGCAGGGCCGACCCGTCCGCCGCCGCCAGCGCCGCCTTGACCACGTTCACCTTCGGACCGAGGCGGGGACCGAGCGCCCGGAAGTTGGGCACCACCGTCCAGCTCACGAGGTCCCCGAGCGTGTCGACGTCCTCGAGGGCGTGCACGTTCAGCTCCTCGGCGATCTCGGCCCGCACCTCGGGCGAGAGCTCGACGCCGGGGTGGAGCACGAGGGCGCGCCGGAGGGGCTGGCGGGTGCGGATCCTGGCGTCGGTCCTGGCTGCCCGGCCCAGCGCCACGAGCGTGCGGGCGGCCGCCATCTCGGTGGCGAGCCCCTGGTCCGCCGCCGCGGCGGGCGGGGCCGGCCAGTCGGCGGCGTGGACCGAGAGCCCGCCGGTGAGCGTGCTCCACAGCTCGTCGGCCAGGAAGGGCGTGAACGGCGCCAGCAGCTCGGCCGTCCTGACCAGGACGTGGTGGAGGGTGGCGTGGGCGGCGGGGTCGGAGGACTTCCAGAACCGCGGGCGGCTGCGGCGCACGTACCAGTTGGAGACGTCGTCGACCAGCCGGCCGATCCGCTGGGCGGCACGCAGGGCGTCGAACCCGTCGAGCGCCTCGGTCACCTCGGCGGTGGTGTCGACGAGCTCGCCGAGGATCCAGCGGTCGAGCACGTGGGTGGCCTCGGGGGCGGGGGACGACGGCGACCAGCCCGCCTCCGGCTGCCACCCGTCGAGGTCGGCGTAGGTGGCGAAGAAGGAGAAGACGTTCCAGAGGGTGAGCAGCGTCTGGCGGGTGGACTCGCGGATGCCGTCCTCGAACACGCGGCGTGCCGTCCACGGCTGGCCCGCAGAGAAGAAGTACCAGCGCAGCGCGTCGGCCCCCTGCGTGTCGAACAGGTACCAGGGGTCGATGATGTTGCCCTTCGACTTCGACATCTTCTGGCCGTCGGCGTCGACGATGAAGCCCAGGCACACGACGTTGCGGTACGGGGTGGCGTCGAAGGCGAGCGTGTTCACCGCGAGCAGGGAGTAGAACCAGCCGCGGGTCTGGTCGATGGCCTCGCAGATGAAGTCGGCGGGGAAGGACGTGTCGAAGGCGCCGTCGTCGGCGAAGGGGTGGTGGTGCTGCGCCGACGGCATCGAGCCCGAGTCGAACCAGGCGTCGAGCACCGGCGGGAGCCGGGTGGCGACGGCGTCGCAGGCGTCGTGGCTGCAGGGGAAGGTGACCTCGTCCACGTACGGGCGGTGGAGGTCGAGCGAGGACAGGTCGCGCCCGGCGCGGTCCGACAGCTCCGCCACCGACCCGATGCAGGTGTCGTGCCCGCTCCCGCAGCGCCAGAGCGGCAGCGGCGTGCCCCAGTACCGGTCGCGCGACAGCGCCCAGTCGACGTTGTGCTCGAGCCACTTGCCGAAGCGCCCGTCCTTGATGTGCTCGGGGTGCCAGCCGATGGTGGCGTTCTGGGCCAGCAGCTCGGCGCGGCGGTCCGATGTCCGGGCGAACCACGACGTCTTCGCCCAGTAGATGAGCGGGGTCGAGCAGCGCCAGCAGTGGGGGTAGCTGTGGAGGTGCGGCTCGGCCGCCACCAGCAGCCCCCGCCCGTCGAGGTCGGCGATGATCGCAGGGTCGGCCGCCTTGACGCCGAGGCCGGCGAAGGCGCCTGCGACCTCGGTGAAGGCGCCGTCGGGACCGACGGGGTTCAGGACGGGGAGGCCCTCGGCCCGCCCGATCGCCGCGTCCTCCTCACCGAAGGCCGGAGCGAGGTGGACGATGCCCGAGCCCTCCTCGGTGCTCACGTAGTCCGCCAGGACCACCCGCTCGGCGGCGTCGGCCTCGCCGGGCGCCAGCCGGAGCATGGTGAAGGGCCGGTCGTAGCGGGCGTCGGCCAGCTCGTGCCCCGTGCCCCGCCACACGACCTCGCCCCCGGGGGCAGGCCCCTCCTCGTCAGCGGCCGGGAAGAGGCGGGCGGCGGCGGCCTCGGCCAGCACCACGTCCCGCCCCCCGTCGGGGAGCCGAAGGCGCACGTAGGTGATGTCGGGACCCACGGCGGCGGCCACGTTGGAGAGCAGCGTCCAGGGCGTGGTGGTCCACACCACCAGGTCGGCGTCCCCTGCCGGCCCGCCGTGGCCGCCCGGCACCGAACCGGCCCGGAGCGGGAAGCGGACGTAGGCGGAGGGGTCGGTCACGTCCCGGTACACGCCGGGCTGGCCCATCTCGTGGCTCGACAGGGTCGTGCCGCAGCGAGGGCAGTACGGCGACACGCGGTGTCCCTCGTAGAGCAGGCCCCGGTCCCACAGCTGCCGGACGAGCCACCACACGGACTCGATGTAGCTGTCGTCAAGGGTCCAGTAGGCGTCGTCGGTGTCGATCCAGACGCCGGCCCGCTCCGTCAGGGAGGTGAAGTCACCGACGTAGCGCTGCACCGAGGCCCGGCACCGCTCGTTGAAGGCCGCCACCCCGTAGGCCTCGATGTCGGCCTTGGAGGTGAGGCCCAGCTCCTTCTCCACCTCCACCTCGACCGGCAAACCGTGGCAGTCCCAGCCCCCCTTTCGGGGCACCTTGCGCCCCCGCATCGTCTGGAAGCGGGGGTAGAGGTCCTTGAACACCCGAGCCCACACGTGGTGCACGCCCGGCCGACCGTTGGCCGTGGGCGGCCCCTCGTAGAACACCCAGGGCTCGGCGTCGGCCCGCAGCCGGCGCACCTCGCCGATGACGTCGTCCTTGGCCCAGCGGGTGAGGACGCGCGCCTCGAGCGCCACGAGGTCGAAGGGCTCCACCGGGCCGAAGGGCATCGATCCAGCGTATTGCCCACGTGCCGGCGAACCGGCTGCTCAACCCGGTCGATCGGAGCCGCGTGGTGTTCATCGACAGGTGCTATGTTCCGACGCCATTTTCCACGACGGAGAGCCCTTGATGCCGAGCGCCAAGAAGGCCGACGACATGACCACGTCCCCGGCCAAGCCGTCTGCCACCAAGGCCGCCCCGGCCAAGGCCTCGACCGCCAAGGCGTCGGCCAAGGCCCCCGCTGCGAAGGCCCCCGCTGCGAAGGCCCCCGCCGGCAAGGCTCCAGCGGCGAAGGCGCCGGCCCGGAAGACGACGACGAAGTCCGCGGCGTCGAAGGCCGCGCCCACCAAGACGGCGGCCGGGAAGAGCTCGTCCGGGAAGGAGGTCGCCGGCACCGGGGCAGCCGCTGGTGGGTCCGCCACGAGGGGCGCGGCACCCTCCAAGCGGGCTGCGGCGCCGGAACCGGCTACCGAGGTGCTGGGCGGGGGGCCCGAGTTCCTGGCGGCCCAGCGGGCGCTGCTGCTCCAGGAGCGGGAGGCCCACACCAGGCAGGCGGCCGGGCTGCGGGCGGAGGCCGAGCAGCTGGCCGAGGAGCGCGATCCCGGCGACGTCCAGTTCGACGAGGAGTCGGGTCAGGGCGACACCATGAACGTGGAGCGCGAGCGGGACCTCGCGCTGTCGGCCCAGGCCATGCAGCAGGTCCTCGAGATCGACGCCGCCCTCGACAAGATCGACAAGGGCACCTACGGGTTGTGCGAGCGGTGTGGCAAGCCGATCCCCGAGGAGCGCCTGCAGGCCCTCCCGTGGGCGGCGCTCGACGTGGGCTGCAAGAGCATGGGGTTCGCCCGCCGCTGACGGTCCGGTCCTCGGGCCGTAGTGTGGTCGGGTGGACGACGCACCCGCCGGTCCTGCGGCCCCCACGGCGGCGCAGGCGGCGTCGAGGCGGCGGTGGTCGAGGCTGGCGGTGGTGGCGGCCGTCGTGGTCGCCGCCGACCAGCTGGCCAAGACGTGGGCGCTGCGGGTGCTGGCCGACCGCACGATCGACCTCGTCGGCTCGCTGCGCCTGCGCCTGGTGTTCAACACCGGCAGCGCCTTCAGCATCGGGAGCGGGCTCGGCCCTGTCCTGGTCGTCGTCGGGGTCGTGATCGTCGCCGTCCTGCTCCGGGCGAGCAGGGACCTCGACGGCGCCCCTGCGCTGGGCGGGCTGGGCCTCGTCCTCGGCGGCGCGGTCGGGAACCTGTTGGACCGCATCGTGCGGGGGGGCGACGGGTTGTTCAACGGGGCGGTCGTCGACTTCGTCGACCTGCAGTGGTGGCCCGTGTTCAACGTCGCCGACATGGCGATCTGCGCGGGTGTGGCGGTGCTCGCCGTCACCCTCGGGCGAGCAGGCAGCGGCGAGGACGCCGGCGGCGAGCGTGGAGAGGCTGCGAGGCCGGGGCGCAGCTCGGTGGGCGGGGGTGGCAGCGCCGAGCCCCCCGGTTCCGCCGTCGGGGGGGCGGGGCCCAGCGCCGTGGGCGGGGGCGGCGGCGCCGAGCGCCCCGGCGCCGACGCAGGCGAGCGGTGATCAGGGCCGAGGTCGTGCCGCCGGCCCTCGACGGCGAGCGGGTGGACCGGGTCGTCGCCCTCCTGACCGGGCTCGCACGGGCACGGATCAGCGACCTCGTCCGAGACGGCGCCGTGCGCCTGCGCCACGAGACCGTGCGGGTCCGCTCCTCGAAGGTCCGCTCGGGGGACACCCTCGAGGTCGACGTGCCCGACGCCGAGACCCTCGAGCCCCTGCTCGACGGCGGCGCCGACGTCACCTTCGGGGTGGTCCACGAGGACGACCACGTGATCGTGGTCGACAAGCCCGCCGACCTCGTCGTCCACCCCGGCGCCGGCAACCCCTCGGGGACCCTGGCCCAGGGCATCGTCGCCCGCTACCCCGAGGTCGCCGGCGTCGGCGAGGCGGCCCGGCCCGGCATCGTGCACCGGCTCGACCGGGGCACCTCGGGCCTCCTGGTGGTTGCCAGGACGGAGGCGGCCCGGGTGGCGCTCGTGGACCAGCTCGCCGCCCGCCGGGTGACCCGCCGGTACCTCGCCCTCACCTGGGGCCACCTCCGCAGCCCCCGCGGCGTCGTGGACGCACCCATCGGGCGCTCGAGGCGCGACCCCACCCGGATGGCCGTCACCACCAGGGGCAAGGAGGCCCGCACCGCCTACGAGGTCGAGCAGCGCTACGCCGAGCCGGCGGCGGTCGACCTGCTCGGCTGCACGCTGGAGACGGGCCGGACCCACCAGATCCGGGTCCACCTCGCGGCCGTCGGCCACCCGGTCGTCGGCGACGGCCGCTACGGCGGCGTCCGCGAGTCGATCCCGGTCGGGCGACCCTTCCTCCACGCCCGCCACCTCGCCTTCGACCACCCGGCGACGGGGGAGCGGGTCGGCTTCGACGCACCGCTGCCCGACGACCTCGCCGCCGTCCTGGCCGGCCTCGTCCCCGAGGACGACGCCCCCACGTAGGCGAACGACGGCTTCCGGCGGGGAGCGTCCCGAGGCGCGGCTCCGCCGTGGACCGGGCAGGCGTGCGGAGGCGGGCGGCGGTCAGGCGCCGGGCCGGCCAGGTGCCGTGGCCACCGAGCGGCCCGCGGCGCCCGGGCCCCGGGCGTTGACGACGCAGTCGGCCAGCGTGTAGCCGTCGAGGTGGCGGCGCATGTGGTCGCCGACGTCGGCCCACACGGTCAGCAGCACGCACTGCCCCTCGTGGTCGCAGGCGCCGTCCTCGTGCGGCGCTCCGAAGTCGCCGACCGCGATCGGGCCGTCGACCGCCGAGACGATCTCGCCGAGGGTGATGTCGGCCGGCGGCCGGGCGAGGACGTAGCCGCCGCCGACCCCTCGCTTGGACCGCACCAGGCCGGCTCCCTTGAGGGCGAGCAGGATCTGCTCGAGGTAGGGCTGGGGGAGGCCCGTCCGCTCGGCGATGTCGCGCACCGACGTGGGACCCTCGTGGTCCACGTGGAGGGCGAGCGACAGCAGGGCCCTGCTGGCGTAGTCACCCCGGGTCGACACCTTCACCTCGTCCATCGTAGGTGTCCGGCCGCCGTCAGCCCCGCCCGCGATGTGCACTCCATCCGCTCGACCTGCTGGACTCGGACCCGTCGCGTCGCGCACCTGCGGCACGGAGCCGGTCAAGAGGCGGCCGGCACGTCAGGAGGTTCGAAGGTGAGTGACGCAGTGGACCCCCTCATCCCCGACTACCAGGGCGCCTGCCTCTCCAACGTCGTGCCTGCCCTCCTCGACGGCCGCGCGACCCCGCCGCCGTGGATGCCGGCGGCTGCCGTGGGCGCCGGCCAGGTGGTGCTGCTCGCCCTCGACGGGCTGGGATGGGACCAGCTCGGGGAGCGGGAGCACCTGGCACCGACGCTCACGTCGATGACCGGCGGGGCCATCTCGACGGTGGCGCCCTCCACCACGGCCACCGCGCTCTCCAGCCTCGCCCTGGGCTGCGCCCCGGGTGAGCACGGCGTCGTGGGCTACCGGATCAACGTCCGCGGGGACGTCCTGAACGTGCTGCGGTGGCAGACGCCTGCGGGAGACGCCCGCAGCGTCATCCCCCCGAACGACTTCCAGGCCCGCCCCGCCTTCCTCGGGCGCCGGCCACCGGTGGTCACGAGGGCCGAGTTCGCCGGCACCGGCTTCACCGGCGCCCACCTCGCCGGCGTGCGGTTCGCCGGGTACCGGGTGGTGTCGACGCTCGTGACCGAGGTGCGCAACCTGCTCCGCAGCGGGGAGCCGTTCGTCTACGCCTACTACGACGGGGTCGACAAGGTCGCCCACGAGTACGGCCTCGGCGACCACTACGACGCCGAGCTGGTGGCCGCCGACCGGCTGGTGGCCGACCTCGCCGGTGTGCTGCCCGCCGGCGCCGCGCTCGTCGTCACGTCCGACCACGGCCAGGTCCACGTCGGCGACGCCATCGTGCGGATCCGGGAGGAGGTCATGGACCACGTCGAGCTCCTGTCGGGGGAGGGCCGGTTCCGGTGGCTGCACGCGCGTCCCGGCCACGCCGCCGAGCTGGCCGCCGTGGCCCGGGAGTGCCATGGCGGCCGGGCCTGGGTGAGGACGCGCGAGGAGGTGATCGCCGACGAGTGGTTCGGGCCGAAGGTGTCCGACGCGGCGGCGGCCCGCTTCGGCGACGTCGTGCTGGCCGCCCGGGATGCGGTCGCGTTCGAGGACCCCGCGGACACCGGTCCGTACCGCCTGCAGTCACGGCACGGCTCGCTGACCTCGGCGGAGATGCGCATCCCCCTGCTCGCCCTGCAGGCGTAGCCCCTCGCGCAGCGGGCAGGATCGGGCGCATGACCGACGCACAGCCGACGACCGCCCCGCCCGCCGCACCCGTCGGCACCGCACCTGCCGACGTCGCACCTGACGGGAGCGCGCCGGGCGGGCCACACGAGGTGGCGGTGCCCGACGAGGTGATCGCCGAGGCGCCGGCGGCGGAGGAGCGTGGGGAGTCGGTGGACCAACCGGCGAAGGTCATGCGCATCGGCTCGATGATCAAGCAGCTGCTCGAGGAGGTCCGCCTCGCCCCCCTCGACGACCCGTCGCGCGAGCGCCTGAAGGAGATCTACGAGACGTCGGTCAAGGAGCTGGCCGCAGGCCTGTCCGACGACCTGCGCGACGAGCTCTGCAGCCTGGCCATGCCCTTCGACGCCGAGATCCCGAGCGACGCCGAGCTGCGTGTGGCCCAGGCGCAGCTGGTCGGTTGGCTCGAGGGCCTGTTCCACGGGATCCAGGCCACGCTCTTCGCCCAGCAGATGGCGGCCCGCCAGCAGATCGAGCAGCTCATGCAGCAGCGGGGCCTGCCCCCCGGCGCCGCCCCGGGTGGGCAGGTGCCCGCAGGCCCCGGGGCGGGCGACGCGGCCTCCCGGCCGGGGACCTACCTCTAGCCGGGCTGCCTGCGGCCCGCGCCGCCCCCGACGGTCGCGCTACCCTCGGCGGAATCACAGCCGTGTGATTCTCGTCCACAGGTCCTGTGGACCGTGTTGTGGACGCCCGGGAGGGCGACGGAGGGGACATCCGTGGGCCGCAGCTTCACCCACCTGCACCAGCACACCGAGTTCTCGATGTTGGACGGGGCCGCCCGCGTCCCCGAGGTGGTGGCGGCAGCGGCCGCCGACGGTCAACCCGCGCTCGGCATCACCGACCACGGCAACATGTACGGGGTCCTCGACTTCTACGCCGAGTGCCGCAAGCACGACATCGTGCCGGTCATCGGCAGCGAGCTGTACCAGGCGGGGGAGAGCCGCCACGAGCGGCCCCGTCGGCGGGGCCGGCTCGACGACGGCGGCGGCCAGGGCGAGGGCGGCCAGAAGCTCTACTACCACCTGACGGCGCTGGCCGAGACCGACGAGGGCTACCGCAACCTCCTCAAGCTGTCGTCACGCGCCTACCTCGAGGGGTACTTCTACAAGCCGCGGGTGGACTGGGAGCTGCTCGAGGAGCTGCACGAGGGGATCATCGCCACCACCGGCTGCCTCGGCGGCGTGGTGCTCCAGGCCCTGTTGCAGGGCGACGTGGAGGGCGCGACCGCCAAGGCGGCCAGGCTCCAGGACATCTTCGGGCGCGACTCGCTCTTCGTCGAGCTCCAGGACCACGGCCTCGAGGAGCAGCGGCGCACGAACCCGCAGCTCCTCGAGATCGCCCGCCGGATCGGCGCCCCGCTGCTCGCGACGAACGACAGCCACTACGTGCACCGCCGCGACGCCGACGCCCACGACGCCCTGCTGTGCGTGCAGACCGGCAGCACGATCGACGACCCGAACCGGTTCAAGTTCACCGGTGACGAGCACTTCCTCAAGTCGGCCGAGGAGATGCGCCGCCTGTTCCGCGAGGTGCCCGAGGCGTGCGACAACACGCTGTGGATCGCCGAGCGCGCCGACGTCACCATCGAGTTCGGCAAGCCGAAGCTCCCGAGCTTCCCGATCCCGCCGGCGTTCCTGGCCACCCTCCCCGCGGACGCGGCACCTGCCGGGCAGGGGCTCACGGCCCGGGACTGCGGCGGCCTGCTCGTGGTCGAGGAGGCCCCGGCTGCAGGCGACGCCGGGAGGGAGACGCCCGACGCCGCGTACCTCCGCCACCTCACCTACCAGGGCGCGGCCGAGCGGTGGGGCTCCGACCTCCGCCCCGAGATCACCGAGCGCCTCGACTACGAGCTCGGCGTGATCGCCCAGATGGGGTTCAGCTCCTACTTCCTGATCGTGTGGGACCTGATCGCCCACGCCCGCCGCAACGACATCCGGGTCGGGCCCGGCCGCGGCAGCGCGGCGGGCTGCGCCGTGGCCTACTGCCTGCGCATCACCGACCTCGACCCGATCCGCTACGACCTGCTCTTCGAGCGGTTCCTCAACCCGTCGCGCATCTCGATGCCCGACATCGACATGGACTTCGACTCCAGGTACCGGGACGAGATGATCCGCTACGCGGCGGAGCGCTACGGGCGCGACCACGTCGCCCAGATCGTCACGTTCGGCACCATCAAGGCCAGGGCGGCGGTGCGGGACGGGGCCCGGGTCCTCGGCTACCCCTACGCCGTGGGCGACAAGGTGGCCAAGGCGATGCCCCCGCTGGTGATGGGGCGG
>CADCSY010000094.1 GCA_902805555.1 uncultured Acidimicrobiales bacterium
ACCTTCGTGACCTTGCCCTCGAGCTCGTCGCCCACGTTGTAGGTGTCGACCACGCGCTGCCACGGGTCCTCCTGGGTCTGCTTGAGACCCAGGGAGATGCGCTGGCGGTCGCGGTCGATGTCGAGCACCTTGACCTGCACGGTGTCGCCGATGTTGAGCAGCTCCGACGGGTGGTTGACGTGCGACCACGAGAGCTCGGAGATGTGGATCAGGCCGTCGATGCCGTCGAGGTCGACGAACGCGCCGAAGTCGACGATGTTCGAGATCTGGCCCTCGATGATGAGGCCCGGCTGCAGGCGCTCGAGGATCGCGGTGCGCTGCTCCTTGCGCTCCTCCTCGAGGACCGCGCGGCGGGAGAGCACGACGTTGTTGCGCGACCGGTTGAGCTCGATGACCTTGGTCTCGATCGTCGTGCCCATGTACTCGTCGAGGTTCGCGACGCGGCGGATGTCGACCAGCGAGGCGGGCAGGAAGCCCCGCACGCCGAGGTCGATGATCAGGCCGCCCTTGACGACCTCGATGACCGCGCCGGGGATGACCTCGCCGGACTCGGCGGCGGCCTCGATCTTGCGCCAGGCACGCTCGAAGCGGGCGCGCTTCTTCGAAAGGATCAGGCGGCCGTCCGGGTCCTCCTTGGTGAGGACGAGGGCGTCGACCTCCTCACCGAGCTCGACCTCGTCGGACGGGTCGACGGACTTGCGGATCGACAGCTCGTTGGAGGGGATGACCCCCTCGCTCTTGTAGCCGATGTCGACGAGGACCTCGTCCTTGTCGATGCGGACGACACTGCCGGTGACGACGTCGCCCTCCTCGAAGGGGACGATCGTGGCGTCGTAGTTGGGGACTATTCGACCGTCGATCTCGAGGAGCAGGCCGTCTGAGCCCTCGACAACGCGGCCGTCAGGAGGAGTGACGGTAGCGGCTTCCATGTGCGGGGCGGTACTTTAGCGACCCGGCACGGTCGCGGCAGAGCCCCTCCCCGGCGGCTAGCGGCGGATGATCAGGAGCGTCCCGGCGACCAGGAGGCCGATGCCTCCGGAGGCGACGATGGCCACGAGGGGACCGGCGGTCACGCGGTAGCAGCGCAGCCCGGTCCGCTGCCGGATCGCCCTGGCGAGCATGAAGCCCTCGACCGTGAAGCCTGCGAACAGGCCGGCGCCCACCGCCCTGACGCCGAGGCTCGGCAGCAGGGGAACGGCCACGACGAGCCATGCGACGGTGTGCGCCGTGGTGGAGACGAGGACCTTGCGGGCGTCTCCCACGGCGTAGAGGTAGCCGTTCCCGACGGAGATGACGGGTCCGGCGAGGAGCAGGCCGAGTGCGATGAGCGGGAGTGCCTCCGCTGCCGGCGTCCAGCGCTCGCCGAAGAACGAGGGGATGAGGACCGGGGCGGTGCCGGCGATGAGCGCGAGGAGGGATCCGGCGGAGACCGTGAGGAGCCCGAGCCCTCGTACGAGGTCGGAGCGGGTGTCCTCACCGGCGGAGACGAGGCGCGCCATCGCCGGGAACGTGACCCGCAGGATGCTCCCGAACACGACCCACGGGACGAGCATGATCCGGTCGGCCAGGCTGTACAGGCCGAGGACCGGCAGGCCGGCCACCGCCGCGGTGACGAGGTTGATCACCTGCAGGCGGACGAGGACGACGAAGTCACGGGCGGACACCGCCAACCCGTAGCCGAGCAGCTCCCGCACGACCCCGAGCGCCCACGTCGGTCGCAGCACCGTGACGGGGCTCTTGCGCATCATCAGGGCCGACCCGGCGGCGGCCCGCACGACGTGGGCGCCGGCCACACCCCACACGCCGGCGCCGAGGGCGACGGCGATGAGCGACGTCGCGACGAAGATCACGCCCTCGAGGACCTCCACCGCAGCGAGGGCCCGGTAGTCGAGCCGCCGTTCGAGCAGCAGGGTGGCGGGGGCCCGCCACGCGCTCACCACGACCGACGCAGCCATGACCGTCGCCACCTGACCGCTGCGCCCGCTCGGCACGGCCACCGCTGCGATGGCGAGCATGAGGACGGAGGAGACGAGGAGCTGGAACCCGAGGATGGCGTGGAGCTCGTGGCGCGTCGGGGGCTGGTTGCGGCGGATCAGTCCCGCGGCGATGCCGGCGTCGGCGAAGAACTGGCCGAAGAGGATCAGCGTCAGCCCGAAGGCGAGGACACCGAACTCCTGGGGTGACAGGAGCCGGGCGAGGACGAGGTTGCCGACGAGACCGAGCGCACGGATGGCGAAGGTCCGCAGCGAGATGAGCAGCACACCGGATGCGGCCTTGCCCCGGATGTCGGCACCCGAGAGCGAGGTCTCGTCGACGTGGTCGTGCTGCTCCGGAGCCACCTGCGGGTCGCCGGTCGAGGGAGCCGACGGCACCTCGACAGCATAGGGGGGTCGTTTCGCCACGGACGGAGTGGTCGAAGGGGACGATGCGGACCTGGGCTCCGGTTGGTTCGTGTGCGTGGTCTGGTCACCCACCGGACCGGGCTGCCCCGCCTGTGACCGGGACCGCCGGCGGCTCGAGGTCAGGTTCCGCGGTGACGCCGGGCCGAGAGGCGGCCGGCCACACGTCGGAGGGCGCTCCGCAGGGCGAGCAGCACGCCGAGCGGGTAGCGCACCCCCGGGCTCGTCAGGCGGAGCGAACCCTGCCGCCACGTCCTGCTCGCGTCGGCCCGCTCCCGGAGGCGGTAGGGGCTGGCGATGATGTGGATCCCGTCGCCGGCGTCGTCGATCTCGGCCGCGAGGTGGGCTGCCGCAAGGGCGTGGACCGGGGAGGGGGTCAACCAGAACTCGCTGAGCACCCGGCGGACGCGCTCGGCCAGCGAGTCGTCGACGAGTCCCCAGCGCTCGAGGCGCGCCCTCGACGGCATGGTCCGGGCGACCCGGATGGCCCCTTCCCAGAGGACTCGTCGTTCGACGGTGTCCATCGCTGGCGACGACCGGTCGAGGACGAGGCGGACCGCGCCGTCGGGATCGCGCTCGAGGGAGTGGGCGCGTGCGTGGCCCGAGGCGGTGAAGGTCTCCACGCACGAGATGACGTCGGCGAAGGGCGCCGGGACGACCGAGTCGTCGAGCGCGAAGCGGCGGATGTCGACCTGGGAGGCCTCGGGGGCGACGTTCACCCCGCCGAAGTGGAGGTGCACCGGCGCGTCCCCGGTGATGGCCCGCAGCACGGTCGAGATGTGCCATGCCAGCTGGCCCCGCCAGCCGACGTCGACCACCGCCATCCGCCCCGCCCTGACGCCACCGTCCAGCAGGTACTGGCGGAGGTTGTCGTACTGCTCGGCGGCTCGGGAGGAGATCTGCGCCTGGACCTCCTCGTCCGCCAGCAGCGCGCGCCAGGCTCCGTCGTGCGACGGCGGGAGGGGCTCGGTGGGCGGCAGGTCCGCGAGGGCCGGGTGGCACCCGAGGTCGTCCGAGGTGAGCGTCACGCGAGCCAGCAGCGAACCCCAGGGGATGAGGTGCTGGTCCTGTCGGACGAAGGACGAGCTCTCGGCCGTGCCCGCCCGCAGCCACTCCTCGACGCCGATGACCGCAGCCGCGGCCACGGACCACAAGCGCCTGCTCCCCTGCAGGTACTGCAGCTCCAGCCCGTCCCAGTGGTCGGCCGGCATGGCGAGTGCCATCCGGAAGGGCAGCTCCCCGTCCCGGGCGAGGAACACCACCTGGTTGATCTCGGCGCTCCTGCACTCGTCCCTGATCCACAGGAGGAAGGCGGTCAGGCACTGTCCGGCGACGTCGGCACCGGTCTCGCGGAGCGCAGAGGCAACCGCATCCGAGGGGCCGTCGCTCCAGCGCGCGACTCGTGCAGCCCCGGCGATGGCGGCACCCACCGAGCCTGCCGGGCCGGCCATCAGCGCCTCCAGGTCGGTCGGCTCCGCAACCTTGAGCGGCATGGCCCGCACGCCCGCCCGCTCGGCCATGGCGACGTCGGACCACAGGTCGTTGCCGATGTGCCAGTCGACGGGCGATCCTCCCGCCCTGAGCAGCGGGAAGAGGGTCCCGTCCCACTTCGAGGCCTGGACCTCCGACGAGATCACGAGGTCGTCGGCCACGACCTCGAGGCCCACCCCGACCAGGCACGCCAGCAGCTGCGGCCGGGACAGGTGCATGTCCGAGACGAAGACGAGGTGGTGACCTGCGTCCCGGAGCCGTCGGAGCGCCTCCTGGGAGCCCTCGACCGGCAGCGCCAGCTGGCGCTCCGTGGCGGCCTCTGCCCGCGGGCCTGCCCCTGAGCGGCAACGACCAGCCAGGGGGCGCTCGGCGTAGATCTGCTCCAGCGTCCCGTTCGGCCGTGCCCGAGCTGCGTCGCGCCTGGCGTCGACGAAGTCGGCGGCGGTTCCCGCCCAGCTCCCGTCGGCCGCGAGCGCCGTGCCCGTGATCCAGAAGATGCTCTCGTCGCCGACGACCCGCCGGCTGAGGACGGTGTCGAACACGTCGACGCTGATCCCGCGGGGCGGCCCGAACACGAGCCTCTCGGCGATGCCGTCCCACGTCTCCCCCGTGCCGGTCCCCGCCAGGCGGTCCCAGGCGACCAGGGCGCGAGCAGGTGCGTCCCCTCGCGCGCTCGTGCTGCGCAGCAGCGCCCGGGCCACCCTGGCCGGACGCAACCCACGTCCTTCCATCAGGTCGGTGCTGGACACGAGGCTCGCTCCCGACGGCGCAGGGCACCTCCACCGGGGGCGGGGGCCCGGCGGTCCACGACGGCCTCCCGGGGTCGGGTGGGGGAGGCCTCGCGCGCGCAGGAAGGGAGCGCTGTCGGAGCCGGGGGAGGGGGCTGGGTCTCCATCCGGCTCCGGGGTGCTGCTCGTCGCCCGTTCGGCCTGCGGATCGCACCGGCCGTGGGCATCGTCCGATCATACGGCGGGTCCGCCCCGGGCCTCGGACCAGGGTTCCGGTCGGGACCGGAGTAGCGTCCGGTCGTGCGTCGGGGCCCGTCCCTCCGTCGCCGCCGCTCCCCTGAGGCCCCGCCGCTCAGGGTCGTCCTGGTGGAGCCTGCCCTCGACGACAACGGCGCGGTGCGCGTCTCGCTCGACCGGGCTGCCCGTTGGCGGGCGGCAGGCGCGTCGCTCGTCGTCTTCGTCGCCGAGCCCGGCGGGCCGGGGGGGAAGGTCGAGATCCCGGCCGGGCTCGACGTGCGCATGGGCACCGCCGTGCCGAGGCGACTCCGGTGGATGTTGCTCGTCGGCACGGCGCGACTCGCGCTGCTCGCCCGTGGGGCAGACGTCCTCGTCTCGGGGCGCGAGGTCGGCGTCGGTCTGTTGGAGGCTCGGGCAGCCGGTTGGGTGAGCCGGCGGCCGGTGGCGGTGACGGTGCAGTCACGTCCCGACGTCGCCATCTCGGCCTACGTCGGACCCCGGCTCCGTGGTGTGACGAGGAGGGCGCTCGCCCGGGCGGACCTCGCCGTCTGCGTCGCGACGGGGATGGTCCCCGCGCTGACCGAGATCGGCCTCCCCGCCGAGCGGGTGCGGACGGTCACGAACGGCGTCGACCTCGACCGCCTCCTCGCTGCGGCGAAGCAGGCTCCGGAGGTGGTGCTGCCTCCAGGGAGGTCGATCGTGGGGTGCGGGCGGTTGCACCGCCAGAAGGGCTTCGACCTCCTCGTGCGGGCGCATGCGATGGCCCGTGACGCCGGTGCACCCGCCCACCACCTGGTCATCGTGGGGGACGGCCCCGACCGCGCCGCGCTCGAGGAGCTCGCCGGCGAGCTCGGCGTCGCGGACACCGTCGTCTTCACCGGCTTCGTCGAGAACCCGCACGCGATCATCTCCAGGGCGGAGGTGTTCGTGCTGCCGAGCCGGTGGGAGGGCTACCCCCTGGCCCTCGTCGAGGCGGTCTGCTGCGCGACGCCGTCGATCGCCGCCGCCTGCGTCTCGGGACCTGACGAGGTCCTGGACGGGGGCCGGTTCGGTGAGCTCGTCCCGGCCGAGGACGAAGGAGCACTCGGAGCAGCGCTGGCGCGCCACCTGCACGATCCGAAGCCGCTGCGCGAACGGGCTGCGCTCGGCGCGTCGGAGGCCCGGGTCCGCTTCGATCCCGCCCGGGCCGCCCGGGCGCACCTCGAGCTGCTCGAGGAGGTCGTCGGCCGCCCGTGGCACGCCCGGGGCCGCCGGGCCGGGGCCGTCTCAGGCCCGGATGCCTCCTCGGCTCCGGGCTGGAGGCGTCGCCTCAACCGGACCGGCTGAGGACGGGCCGGGAGCTCCGGCTCCCCGCCCCGACGATCGCTGCAGGCGGGGTGCTGCTCCCGCGGGGCCCCGTGGGGTCGGCCCTGACGGCGGCGGCCACGACGAGGAGCACCGTGAGGAACCCGTTCTCCTGGAGCAGCCCGCTCTCGGTTGCCGTCGACACGAGCAGGATCCCGACCACGACGGCCCGCAGCAGGGTTCCGTCGACCCAGCCCTCCCTGCCGTCCCGCACCCCTCGCTGGAGGGTCGCGAGGATGACGAGCCCTGCGAGGATGGCGCCGGGGAGCCCGAGGTCGAGCGTGACGTCGAGGAAGCCGCTGTGCGCGTTCGCCACGGGCACGGCCAGGCGGGCGCGGATGCGTCCTGCCGCCTCGGCCTCGACCCCCCCGCCGCCCAGCCCCCAGAACGCACCGTACCCGTAGCCGCTCAGGGGTCGTTCTCGTGCCGCCAGGAGGGACTCGTCCCAGATCTCGGTGCGGCCGGTCAGTGTCGTGTCCCGACCGGAGACCTGGGTGACGTCCTCGGCGGAGATCCCGTTCGGGAAGGCGAGGATCCCGAAGCCGAGGCCTGCGGCGACGACCGTGCACAGCGCCAGGCGGTCGCGCCGGCTCCGCCAGATCGCGAGCGAGGCGATCAGGGAGAGGCCGATGATGGAGAGCAGGAGCCCGCCGGCCGAATCGGTGAGTGCGAGGGCGATGGCCATGGGCACTGCCGACGCCAGGTGGACGCGCCACCGTCTCCGGTCGAGGTAGGCGAGGCAGGCCGTCGAGATGAGGCCGACTGCGACGACGCGCCCGAGGGTGTTCTTGGAGATGACGACGCCCCGCAGCGTGGCGTGGACGTCGTCGAGGGCTCGAGGATCCCTGAGCAGGTACAGCAACAGCGACGCGACGGCGATGAGCAGGACGACCCGTCGAACGGTCTCGAGCACCTCGACCGGCCTCAGCCGGTCGGCGATGGCCAGGCCGACCAGTGTGGTGCCTGCCAGGGCGAAGCTGCGGCGGAGGGTGACCGAGGGCGCCTCGGACCACAACGCCGACGTCGCCGCCAGGATGATGAAGAGGAGGAGCCAGGGCGGCACGTTCGGGCGACGCCGCAGCCGGACGACCGTGTCGATCAGCAGCGCACCCCCCACCGCGTACGCAGTGAGCCAGAGGAGCAGCACCAGTGGCTGTGACCCTGCCGTCTCGTCGGTGATGCTGAGGGCGAAGCCTGCGCCGGTCGACAGCAGCAGCACGAGCGCAGCGAAGATCGAGGTCCGCTTCGACGCGGATCGTGCACCCGGCTCGGGCAGCCGTCGCCCCCGACCCGGTGAGGTGTGACCACGAGGCGCGCCGTCCTCGAAGGCGGAGCGCTGCCCGCCGCTCGTCATCCGGACCCCTGGAACGGCTCGGCCGGTGGCGGCGCGATGCCGGGGCTGCGCTGCCGTGGCCCTGGACATGGGATGAGCTCAGCGCACCTGTCCGGTGGCCGGCGCCCGACGCGCCTCGTCGGACGAGGGTGCCGGACCGTATCGATCCTCGTCACCGTTGCGGGGGCTGGAGGCGGGACCCGGCCCCCGGTCGCGAGGGGCGGGACCTGCGCTCGGGGCTTCCCTCGACCCCGACGGGCTCGTCCGGACGACCGGGGCCGCCCGCTTGGCACTCCTCCGCCGAAGGATGCCCCGGCGCGCGCGCGTGGACGGAGCGCGAGTGGGCAAGGTGACGATGACGCCCCGCACCGGTCCCGTGTCGCGCTCGATCAGCTCGAGGAACGCCGAGAAGCGCCGCCCGTGGGTGCGACCGATCGAGCACACGACGACGGTCGCCTCGGTCAGGTAGGACAGGTCGGCGGGAGAGAGGACCGGCGTCCCCGGAGCCAGGATGACGACGTCGAAGCTGGCGAGCAGGTCCTCGATCGCCCGCTTCGGGACCGGGAGGTCGAGCAGGCCGACGTGGTCGTCGGTCGAGGTCGCCGGGCACCAGCCGAACCGGTAGCCGTCGACACGCGCGGGAGCGAGCTCCCCGGCGTGGGCCGATGGACGGTCCACGGGCTGCAGGCGGATCGCCGAGCCGCTCGGGACGTCGGCGACGAGCAGGACGCGCTGCCCGCTGTCGGAGCAGCCCTCGGCCAGGGTGACCGCCGCGAGCAAGCTGTCAGCGAGGTCGTCGGGCAGGCTGGTGACGAGCACGGAGGAGGGAAGCGAGCCTCCGCTGCGGGCGAGCAGGCCGAGTCGCACCGTCCGGCTGTCGCTCCGGTGGCCGCTTCCCTCTGGTCCGCCGACGGGTGCCGACCCCGCTCTGCTCCGGGCGATCTCACCGAGCACCGGTGCGGGGGTGAGCCGTTCGACCTCGTCGCGGGTGCGGATCGCATCGCGGATGAGCTCCAGGAGGAGGGTGATCCCCGAGGCCACGAAGAAGACGCCGACCAGGGAGAGGAGCATGGCGAGGACCGGGCTGAGCTCGTTGGACGGCGTCGGCGATGCCGAGGCGGCCGACTGCAAGGTGACCCCCGTCGGCGGGATGTCCTGGCGGAGCCGGACCGTCTGGAGGAGTCGTGTCGTGCTGTCGAGGTTCTCGGCTGCAGCGGCCTCGGCGGGAGATCCGGGACCCTCGGCCGTCGCTGCGGCCAGCTGGCGCTCGGCTGCCTCCAGCCGCTCGAGCAGGCCATCCTCGAGCTGCTCGAGCTCCTCTTGCTGCTCCGACGTCTGGTGCTCGAAGAAGGCGAAGACGTAGGCGCTCGCGATGCCGTTCGCCTCGTTGGGCGTCGAGCCCGTGGCCTTGATGTCGATGTAGTTGGATGCCCGTCGAGGCTCGGCCCTGACCCGCTTCGGTGTACGACCCTGGTCGGCGAGGGTGCTGGCCGCGATCTCGTCCACCGGCCGGCTCGTCACGATCTCGGCGATGCTGGCCACGCGCCTGACGGGCTCCTCGTAGGGGCGGGAGACGCCGAGCAGGACCTCGGTCAGCGAACCGGTGTCCACCTCGAGGACGGCGCGAGACTCGTACACCGGGGGCCGTGAGCTCAGGTACAGGAAGGCGAGGGGGACGAGCGGGAGCATCAGCACCACGATGTTCACCAGCCGGCGCCGAAGGATGAACAGGTAGCTTCCGAACACAGCGTCTCGCTCTCTCGTGGCCACGCGAAGCGAGGACCTCGTCTCGTGGTCTCAGAATACGTCGGCGTCCTCGAGCCGCACGGTCGAGCACTCCCGTTCGCGCCGGTACTCCCTCCACATCGGACGACTCCACGTCTTCCTGAAGCATGGACGTCGTGGACCTGTGCGTCGCGGCCGGCGCGTGGCACAGGGGGCGCTCAAGGTGCTCGGGGGGCGCGCCGATAGGGTCACAGGGACCGCGTCGGGCCCGAGCCTGGCCGATCGGGTCCTCCGGTCGTCACAGGTGCCCGCTCCATCTGCCGTCATCGAGGGTGCTACGTGCGACACCACCAGCTGTGCCAGACCGCGACCACGGCGGTGGCCGGGTGAAGGCGGTGATCCTCGCTGGTGGTCTCGGCACCAGGCTGAGCGAGGAGACGGCGGTCCGACCCAAGCCGATGGTCGAGATCGGTGGGCACCCGATCCTGTGGCACATCCTCAAGACCTACAGCCACCACGGCATCGACGACTTCGTGATCTGCGCCGGGTACAAGGGCCACGTCATCACAGAGTGGCTGGCGAGCTACCGGCTGCGCTCGTGCGACGTGACGTTCGACTTCGCCAAGGACACCGTGGAGTACCACGGCAGCCCCCCCGACGCCTGGCGGGTCACCGTGGTCGACACGGGGGAGTCGTCGATGACCGGTGGGCGCCTTCGCCGCGTCCGCCAGCACCTCGACGACGAGACGTTCTGCTTCACCTACGGGGACGGGGTGGCCGACGTCGACGTCACCGCCTCGATCGACTTCCACCGGGCCCAGGGTCGTGACGCCACGATGACGGTGGTGCAGCCGCCCGGCCGCTTCGGCGCGGTGACGCTGCACGAGGAGCAGAAGGAGATCGACAGCTTCATGGAGAAGCCGAGCGGGGACGGCTCGTGGATCAACGGCGGCTACTTCGTGCTGGAGCCCTCCGTGATCGACCGCATCGAGGGTGACGACACCGTGTGGGAGCAGGAGCCACTGCGCTCCCTGGCGCGCGACGGGCAGCTGTCGGCCTTCCGCCACCTCGGCTTCTGGCAGCCGATGGACACCCTGCGGGACAAGATCACCTTGAACGCCCTCTGGGAGGACGGCAGCGCGCCGTGGCGGCGGTGGCAGCGGTGACCTTCGACGTCGCCGTCATCGGCGGGGGGATCGTCGGGCTCTCGACCGCCATGGAGATCGGCCGCCGTCGGCCCGGCGCCACGATCGTGCTGATCGAGAAGGAGCAGCGCTGGGCCGCCCACCAGAGCGGTCACAACAGCGGCGTCATCCACTCCGGCATCTACTACCGACCGGGCAGCTTCAAGGCCCGCTTCTGCCGTGAGGGCAACCGCTCGATGGTGTCGTTCTGCCAGCAGCACGACATCCCCCACGAGATCTGCGGGAAGGTGATCGTCGCCACCGATGCCTCGGAGCTCCCCCAGCTCGAGGCGCTGCACCAGCGCGGCCTCGACAACGGGCTCGAGGTGCGCCGGCTGACCCCCGAGGAGGTCACCGAGGTCGAGCCGCACGTCCGCAGCGTCGGCGGGTTGCAGGTGCCGAGCACCGGCATCGTCGACTACCCGGCGGTGTGCCGTGCGTACGCGCGGATCATCGAGGCCCAGGGGGGAGACCTCCGGCTCGGGACGACCGTGGTCGGCATCCGCAGGAGCGCCGCCGGCTACGTGCTCGAGACCGACGCCGGCGACCTCGAGGCCGGGTTCGTCGTGAACTGCGCCGGCCTGCACAGCGACCGGGTGGCGCGGCTCGCAGGCGCCGACCCGCAGGCCCAGATCGTGCCCTTCCGGGGGGAGTACTTCGAGCTCACGCCCGAGCGGCGCCACCTCGTCAGGTCGCTCGTGTACCCGGTGCCCAACCCGGACTTCCCGTTCCTCGGCGTCCACTTCACCAAGATGATCGACGGCAGCGTGCACGCCGGCCCCAACGCCGTTCCCGGGCTCAAGCGGGAGGGCTACCGCAAGCGCGACGTGAGCGGGCGAGACGTGCTCGAGACCCTCCGCTTCCCGGGCTTCTGGCGGATGGCGCGAGCCAACCACGGCGAGGGCCGCAAGGAGATCGCACGGTCGCTGAGCAAGGCGGCGTTCGTGCGCAGCCTCCAGCGCCTGATCCCCGAGGTGACGGCCGAGGACATCGTGCCCACCCACGCCGGCGTGCGGGCCCAGGCGCTGCTCAGGTCGGGGCAGCTCGTCGACGACTTCCTCCTCGTCCACGACCGGCAGGCCGTGCACGTGTGCAACGCCCCGTCCCCTGCGGCCACGGCGTCGCTCGAGATCGGCCGGGCCGTCGCCGACGCCCTGCCCGACCTGCCCTCGTCCGCAACGATGCAAGGAGTGGTCCCGTCGTGAAGATCCTGGTGACCGGCACGGAGGGCTACCTCGGGAGCCTGCTCGCACCCCTCCTCATGGACGAGGGGCACGAGGTGGTGGGCGTGGACACCGGCTACTACAAGGTGGGCTGGCTCTACAACGGCACGCCCCGCACGCCGCTGACGCTCAGCCGGGACATCCGCGACCTGACCGTCGACGACCTGGCCGGGGTCGAGGCGATCGTGCACATGGCGGAGCTCTCCAACGACCCCCTCGGCCAGCTCGCCCCGACCATCACCTACGAGATCAACCACCTCGGCTCGGTGCACCTCGCGAACCTGGCCAAGGCGGCCGGTGTCTCCCGCTTCGTCTACATGTCGTCGTGCAGCGTCTACGGGGTGGCCACGGACGAGGACATCACCGAGACCTCCCCCACCAACCCCCAGACCGCCTACGCGGAGTGCAAGACGTTCGTGGAGCGAGACGTGTCGGCACTCGCCGACGACGACTTCTCCCCGACCTTCATGCGCAACGCCACCGCCTTCGGCGCCTCCCCCCGCATGCGCTTCGACATCGTGCTCAACAACCTCGCCGGCCTCGCCTGGACGACGCGGGAGATCGCGATGACGAGCGACGGGACGCCGTGGCGCCCGCTCGTCCACGCCCTCGACATCGCGAGGTCGATCAGCTGTGCGCTGGCTGCTCCCAGGGACCTGGTGCACAACGAGGTCTTCAACGTCGGCGACAGCGCCCAGAACTACCAGGTGCGGGACATCGCAGAGGCGGTCGCCGACGTGTTCACCGACTGCAAGCTGTCCTTCGGGGACAGCGGCGGCGACAACCGCAGCTACCGCGTCTCGTTCGAGAAGATCAACGACACGCTCCCCGGCTTCTCGTGCGAGTGGACCGCAGCACGAGGTGCAAAGCAGCTGTTCGACCTCTTCACCCGGATCGACATGACCGCCGAGACCTTCGAGTTCCGCGGCTTCACGAGGCTGAAGCAGCTCGAGCACCTGATCGCGACCCGCCAGATCGACGACGGGTTCTTCTGGGTGGGCCCGTGATCTTCACCGAGACGGCCCTCAGCGGCGCGTTCACCCTCGACCTCGAGGACAAGCCCGACGACCGTGGCTTCTTCGCCCGGACGTTCTGCCGGGACGAGTTCGTGGCCCACGGCCTCAAGCCCGACGTGGCGCAGTGCAACGTGTCGGTGAACCACCGTGCCGGGACCCTCCGAGGCATGCACTACCAGCTGGAGCCGGCCGCCGAGACGAAGCTCGTCCGCTGCACCTACGGGGGCATCCTCGACGTGATCATCGACATGCGGCCGGACTCCCCGACCTACCTCGAGCACGTCGCCGTCGAGCTCACCCGGGAGAACCGCAGGGCCCTCTACGTCCCCGGCATGTTCGCCCACGGGTACCAGGCGCTGACCGACGACGCCGAGGTGAGCTACCAGGTGGGCGAGTTCTACACGCCTGGCTACGAGCGCGGCCTGCGCCACGACGACCCCGCGCTGGGGATCGTGTGGCCCCTCCCGGTGACCGTCATCTCCGACAAGGACGCCAGCTGGCCGCTGCTCGAGCGGGAGGCGTCGTGATCATCGTCGACCGGGCCCTGCAGGAGCGGGCCGACGCAGGCAACCCGATCCGCGTCGCCATGGTCGGCGCCGGCTTCATGGGTCGCGGCATCGCCAACCAGATCCTCCGCTCGACGCCGGGGATGACCCTCGCAGTCATCGCCAACCGCCACCTCGAGAAGGCGCGCGACGCCTACGTCGAGGCCGGTGCCGATCCCGACGACATCGAGGTCGTCGACACCGTCGAGCAGCTCCAGGTGGCCATCGAGCGCGGCCGGCCGGCGATCACCGAGGACGCGCTGCTGGCGTGCCGGGCGGGGGCGGTCGACGCCGTCGTCGAGGTCACCGGTGCCATCGAGTTCGGGGCCGGCGTCGTGCTCGAGGCGATCGAGCACGGCAAGCACGTCGTGCTGATGAACGCCGAGCTCGACGGCACCATCGGCCCCATCCTGAAGGCCAAGGCCGACGACGCAGGGGTGCTCGTCACGGCGTGCGACGGGGACCAGCCCGGCGTCGAGATGAACCTCTACCGCTTCGTGTCGGGCATCGGTCTCACGCCGTTGCTGTGCGGCAACATCAAGGGGCTCCAGGACCCGTACCGGAACCCGACGACGCAGGAGGGGTTCGCCAAGCGCTGGGGCCAGAACCCGTGGATGGTGACGAGCTTCGCCGACGGGACCAAGATCTCCTTCGAGCAGGCCATCGTGGCCAACGCCACCGGCATGCGGGTGGCCAGGCGGGGGATGATCGGGCTCGACTTCGACGGTCACGTCGACGAGCTCACCGATCGCTACGACGTCGACGAGCTCCGGTCCCACGGGGGCGTCGTCGACTACGTGGTGGGGACCCGTCCGGGTCCGGGCGTGTTCGTGCTCGCCACCCACGACGACCCCAAGCAGCGCCACTACCTCAACCTCTACAAGCTGGGGGAGGGGCCGCTGTACAGCTTCTACACGCCCTACCACCTCTGCCACTTCGAGGTGCCGACGTCGGTGGCCAGGGCCGTGCTGTTCGACGACCCGGTGCTGACGCCCCTCGCCGGCCCGGTGGTGGACGTGGTGACGACGGCGAAGGTCGACCTGAGCGCCGGCACCGAGCTCGACGCGATGGGCGGGTACCTGACCTACGGCCAGGCCGAGAACCACGACGTGGTCCAGCGTGAGGGCCTCTTGCCCGTCGGGCTCGCCGAGGGGTGCCGGCTGCGGCGGCCGCTGCCGAAGGACGCCGTCCTGACGTACGCCGACGTCGAGGTGCCGCCGGGACGGCTCCACGACGCGCTCCGGGAGGAGCAGGATAAGCGCTTCGGCTAGGCGGGGGAGGCGGTTCCCCCGCCCCCGCAGGTGCAGGCGTCCGCTCTCTCGTTCCCGGGATGGCCTGCGACGGCGGCGCGCCGTGCCTGCCTGCGACGGCGGCGCGCCGTGCCTCCACCACCGGCCCCAGACCGGAGCGGGGGGGGACGTGCGCTCAGGTCGTGGCCGGCGCCCGGTGGAGGAGGAGGCGGGCGGCCCGGCCGAGGACGGCGCTGACCGTCGAGATCATGATCGCGAGGTCGAGCATGACCGACCAGTTCTCGACGTAGAACAGGTCGAGGCGGGTGTAGGCCCCGAGGCCGGGGACCTCCCTCGCCTCGACCTGCCACAGGCCCGTGACGCCGGGGGTGACGAGGTGGCGGGCGAGGAGGCGCTCCTCGAACTGGGCGACCTCCGACGGCAGGGCGGGGCGGGGCCCGACCAGGCTCATCTCCCCCCGCAGGACGTTGATGAGCTGCGGGAGCTCGTCCAGGCTGACGGCACGGAGGAACCGGCCGATGGGCGTCACCCTCGGGTCGTCGTCGACCTTGAACAGGACGCCGTCGCGCTCGTTGCGGGACGCCAGGGCGGACACGTGGCGCTCGGCGTCGGGGATCATGGTGCGCAGCTTGAGCAGGGTGAAGTGGGTCCCGCCCCGGCCCACCCGCACCTGGCGGAAGAGGGGTGAGCCGCCGTCGTGCAGGCGGACCGCCAGGGCGAGCACGAGCAGGAGCGGCGCCGTGAGCGCGAGCCCGAGGCTGGCGAAGGTGATGTCGATCACCCGCTTCGTCCGCTCCTCCCACCGCCGGAGCCGGGCGGGCTCGAGGTAGAACATGAGCTCCCTCGAGATCGGCTGGAGCCGGATCCGGCGGGCGTCGATCCCTCGGAGCGAGCTCGAGAGGTGGACGTGGCTCCCGTCGGCCATCAGCTCGCGCACGCTGTCGTTGAGCTGGTCGGGCGCCAGGGCGCTGGCGGCGAAGAACGCACCGTTGGCGCCGAGCCCCCGCACCACCTCCGCCGTCTCGTGGGCCTGGCCCAGCCAGGGCACGATCCCGGTGTTGGCGACGCCGTGGCGGTCGCCGAGGAGGCCGACGACGGCGTAGCCGGCGTCGGGGTTGCGCCGGAGCATGGCGACCAGGGCACGGCCCTCGTCGTTGGTGCCGACGACCACGACCGGGCGCAGGTGCTGGCCACGGCGGCGTTGCCGGGCGATCCAGGTGCGGAACCCCCTGCGGCCCGTCAGCAGCGCCAGGAACACGGCGACCGCACCGGCGGCGAGGTGGAGCGGCTCGGTGTCGACGCCGATGGCGCCCTCGAACGCCTGCACGCCGATGGCGGCGATGGCAGACGCCTTGCCGATGCCGGCGATCTCCACGGCGTGGACCGAGCACACCCGGGCGCGGTAGAGGCGGAACCCGCCGAGGGACAGCAGGGTGAGGGCGACGGCGAGCACCGCGACCCGCAGCGGCCCGGACAGGAAGGCGCCGGGCGTGACCGTGGCGAACGCGGCCCACAGCAGCCACGCCGCCGAGGTGGCGGCGACGTCGATCAGGATGAGGACGAGCTTCAGGTTCGACGAGTCCGGCCCGTCCAGGGCGAGGGGCGGGGGTGCGCCGGGGGCGTCCTCCGACTGGGCACGCAGCACAGCGGGTCCGGCACCCGTCTCCGTCGACGTCGCGCTCC
>CADCSY010000095.1 GCA_902805555.1 uncultured Acidimicrobiales bacterium
GCGGGCACGCTGCAGACCTACGTGTCCCGGCTCCCCCGGGTGCTGGCGCCCGAGCGCCGAGCCGGTGACCAGGCGAGGGTGCTCGTGTCGGAGCCGCAGGGCTCCGCCTCGACACCGGCGCGGACGCCGTCGACGTCTCGTTGTTCGAAGCCCGAGCTGACGCCGGTCGTGATGCCCTCGAGGCGGGGCGGGCCGCCGACGCCGTCGCCCACCTGCGCGCCGCCGAGGCGCTGTGGCGGGGGCCGGCCTTCGCCGAGCACCTTGATGGCGACCTCGCAGGGCTCCCGAGCCGTCGCCCGCCGCGTGGCGGCGGCTGCGTCGCGCCTCGCGCCCGCCTGACCGGCGCGTGCGCCTCGCGACGCCTTCGATCTCCGGAGAGGCGGGTCAGCTGCCGCCTTCTCGCATGCCCGCCGCCAGCGAGGTCAGCTGCGCGAGCTGCGCCGTCGGCACCGGGCACCAGACGGTGGCGGTGTCGAGGAGGTCCCACCCGGCGCTCACGGCACCCGCCTCGTAGGAGCTCTGCAGGAACTCGAGGAGCACCGCCCCGGGATCAGGCGCGGCGCGGACGTCGTCGTAGCGGAGCAGGGCGAGGGAGCCGCCCCGCTGGTCGATCCACGCAGCAGCGTCGGGCCGAAGCGGCCGGTCCCGAAGCGCCGGCGGCTCAGGGGCCGTGTAGGAGTAGTAGGCGGGGAACGGGGTCTGGTCGTCGCCCGCCCAGAAGCCGAAGCTGATCACCTCGTGCGAGTACGCCTCCGCCGTGACCGCATCGACCCCGTCCATCGCCGGCGCCCGCCGACCCGAGAACCGGGTCAGGGCCAGGTCGAAGCTGTGCCAGAAGAAGTGCACCGGGCTCGTCTTGCCGGAGTACCAGCCGGCGAACTCCTCGAACACGTCGCTGTTCCAGTGCAGGATCCGCAGGAACCTCCCGACGGCATCCCGGTCGTAGCTGGCGTGCTCGTGGTCGTCCGCGAACGGCGTGGTGATCGGGATCCCGAACGGCTGGGAGCGGATGGCCACCTCGACCCCGAGCTCGGCGACGGTCTCGATCACCCGGGAGTGGAGCTCCGCCACCGACAGCCCGTCGACGAGGTCGAACCCGAGCTCCCGGTCGGCGGTCCGAGCGACGAGGCGGTGGTGCACGAGGTCCAGCTCCAGCTCGAGCCCGACACCGCCGGCTGGCATCCGCCTCGTGGTGAGCCCCTGCACGGAGACGTAGAGCGGGGCGTTCCACCAGTGGTTCCGCGCAGGCATGAGGGCCAAGCGGAGCTTGCCGATGATCTGCACCCACAGGTGCAGCGTCTGCTTGGTGGCGACCCAGTCCTCGAGTGCCAGGACCGGCAGGGCGGGAGCGGAGCCGGTCACGGCGGGCCGAGGAGGTCGCGGTACTCGGGGTGCCGCTCGATGTAGCCGGCGATGAACGGGCAGCGGGCCTCGACCCGCAGGTCTCGAGCCCGGACGTCGTCGAGGGCGCCTGCGGCGAGGCGACTGCCGACGCCGCGCCCCTCGAACCTGTCCTCGACGATGGTGTGGGTGAAGACGATGCGCCCGTCGCGGAGCACGTACTGGGCGAACCCGGCGAGCGCCCCGTCGACGTAGGCGCCGTACCTGGCCTGCCGCGGCTCGTCCACGACGTCGACCTCCTCCGTGCGGCCCGGGGCTGTCACCGGCACCGCCCCCCGGCATCCAGCAAGGTCAGGGCGAGTGGCGCGATCGGGCACCGGGGCGGGCGCATGCGCGAGACGCTAACGCGCGGCACGAGCGGGCGACGGGGGCTCCAGCGAACCCGGTCGGGCGCCGATGAGATCCCCCCGTCCGCCACGTCTACCGGGCATGGCATCGAACACGCAGACATCCACCACCATCTCCAACCTCGGCGTCGCCATGTTCACCGTCGCCGACCAGGACGCCGCCCTCGCCTTCTACACCGAGAAGCTCGGCTTCGAGGTGCGCGGCGACGACCGCTTCGGGGACGACGGCGAGCACCGCTGGCTCGAGGTGGCCCCGCCCGGGTCCACGGCGCGGCTGGCGCTCAACCCGCCCATGGGCAACCAGCCCGGCGGCGGCGGGATCGGCGTGGAGACACCGGACGTGCTCGGCGAGCACGCCCGCCTCAGCGCCATCGGCGGCATCGACATCGACCCCGAGCCCATGCGGACCCCCGGCGCGCCGCTCCTGTTCATGATGCGCGACCCCGACGGCAACAACATCGCCGTGGTGGAGGCGCCGCCGAGCAGCTGATCCTGGCCCGTGAGGTGGCCCGCAGGGGGCAGGGACCCCCTGCGGCCGGACGACCGGGTCGTGCGTCGGTCAGGCCGCTCCGAGGAGGTGCGCCTCCCCCACCGCCCTGGGCTGCACGGCAGGCGGGAGGCTCCCTGACCACGCCCCGCCGTCGGCGGCCTGCGCCGGGTCTGACCGCCACGCCTCGCGACGTGAGCTCGTCAGCCACGAGCGCGACGTGTCACCGCCTCGTCCGGCTCGGTCCCGCCGTCAGGCGGTCGAGTGACGCCCAGGATCCACCCCTCCTCGACGTGGTCGGCGCCGGCATCGAACAGCTCGACGATGGTCCCCTCGTGATCCCGATCGCGCAGCGCTCGCGCGACGGTGCTCACCTGCGCAGCGTCCTTCACGAGGCCCGGGACGTCCGGGACCGGCTCCAGGCTGGGCCACACCTCGGCGTGGACGATCAGCGGGTCGCCTGCGTCACGTCCGCGCCCGGCCTCGAACGGCCACACCCTGCTCACCGGTGAGAGCGCCGGGTCCCGGCGGAGACGGCGCACCACCGGGATGCCGAGCAACGCCTGGCTGCCGACGGAGCCCGCCCCGAGGAGCTTCCACACCGAGTGGGGGCGATGACCGCCCGCCCGCAACCGGGACTCCACGGCCCGCCACTCGGCGACGCCGCCGTCGCCGTAGGCCACGTCCCGTGTGACCGTGAGGTGGGCGAGCGAGCGGGCCGGCGGGCGCCCCCAGAACGATGCAGCGCCCGGGCCCAGGCGCTCGTTGATCTCGTTCGCCACCTCGAACCTGTTGTTCGCGTTCGTCATGGGGTGATCCTCGATGCGGCTGGCGATGAAGTCCCACAGCGCCGACCACGGCTCCCCGCCGAGCCCGAGCGCCTGGGCGAACCCTGCTGGGTACCCGTAGGAGAAGTCGAAGCCGACCAGCGCCCGCTCACCGGCCCTGACGGCTCCGTGGAGGATCTCGTGGACCCGCACCTCCGCCTGTCCCCTCGTCGGGATGTTCTCCACGACGGGTTCCGGCTGACCCCGTTGCAGGGACGCGATCCAGATC
>CADCSY010000096.1 GCA_902805555.1 uncultured Acidimicrobiales bacterium
CGTCGCTGATCTCGACCGTGCGATCGCACCAACCGGTGATGCGGCCGTCGTGGGTGACGACCACCGCGGCGGTGTCCCGCGCCTTCGTCTCGTTCCTGACCAGGTCCATCACCTGGGCGCCGGTGCTGGTGTCGAGCGCGCTCGTCGGCTCGTCGAACAGCACGAGCGCCGGGTCGTTCATGAGCGCCCGCCCGATGGCGTGCAGGCGCTGCTCCGGGAGGCGACCGCCCTGGCCGCGACGCTCGCCGAGCAGACGGGTCTGCACCCCTCCGACGTGCGCGCGCTGCGAGCGCTCGACCTCCTCGCCGGCGGCCCGCTCACCGCTGGCGAGCTCGGCGCCTCGCTCGAGCTCTCGTCGGCCGCCGTCACCGGCCTGGTCGACAGGCTGGAGGCAGCGGGCCTGGCGCGCAGGGTCCCGCACCCGACGGACCGGCGGCGGGTGCACGTGGCCTTGACCGAGGACGCCCGCCGGTTCGGTGCGGACATCATGAGCCCGCTGCAGCGGCGGATCACGTCGGCCATCGCCGCCTCGTCCGACCGCGACCTGGCCGCCACGGCCCGGCTGCTCGGGCGCATCGTGCCGGCCGCCGGTGCGGTCGACGACGCCGCGGGCCCCCGGCGGTCGTCCGGGACGACCTGACCCGGGCCGGCAGGTGGAGTGGAGCGGGCGAGGGGAATCGAACCCCCGTCACCTGCTTGGGAAGCAGGAGCTCTGCCATTGAGCTACGCCCGCGGGACGCTCGACTGTAGCCCCCGGTGCCGGCACGGGGCAGCGGTAGGGTCCGCCCGTGATCCTCTCCGACCGCAGCATCCGAGAGGCGATCGACGCCGGCCGGATCGTCATCGAACCGCTCGGGGAGGGGTGCATCCAGCCCAGCTCGGTGGACCTCCACATCGACCGCTACTTCCGGGTGTTCAAGAACCACACGATGGGCCACATCGACGTGAAGGAGGACCTCGAGGCGCTCACCGAGCTGGTCGAGGTCGGCGAGGACGACGTCTTCATCCTCCACCCCGGCGAGTTCGTCCTCGGCGCCTCGGCGGAGCGCATCGGCGTCCCCGACGACCTCGTCGGGAGGCTCGAGGGGAAGAGCTCGTTGGGCCGCCTCGGGCTGCTGATCCACAGCACCGCCGGCTTCATCGACGCGGGGTGGGACGGCCACATCACCCTCGAGCTGTCGAACGTCGCCAACCTGCCCATCACGCTCTACCCGGGCATGAAGATCGGCCAGATCAGCTTCCTGCAGATGACGACCCCGGCCGACCAGCCGTACGGGACCGGGACCCTCGGCTCGAAGTACAAGGGCCAGCGTGGACCGACGCCCAGCCGCTACTTCGAGAACTTCCGCCCACGCCCGAGTCGGCCACCGGGCTGATCGGTCGCTGGGTCGAGTGCCGGGCCGGATGTGCCGTTGTTGAGCGGGAGGAGGAGCCCCCGTGCCCACTGCCAGCGCAGCACCAGCGGGGCTGCTCATCGGCCACGTCAACATCAGCCGGCGCAAGATGGCCGAGCAGGACCTCGAGCGCAAGGCCTCACAGGACCCGTTGACGGCCCTCGCGTACCGGGCGCTGTTCACGGACCGGCTGGCGGCTGCCATGGGTCGACCGACCAGTCGCCCCCCAGCCGCACGTCGGCGTGCTGCTGCTCGACCTCGACGGCTTCAAGCCGGTGAACGACACCTACGGCCACGCTGCGGGTGACGAGGTCCTCCAGGCTGTGGCCGGCCGCATCCGGGCCCAGGTGCGCGCAGACGACACGGTGGCCCGCCTCGGGGGCGACGAGTTCGCCATCGTGGCCCCTCGGGCCACGGCACGGTCCCTCGCCGCCAGCGGGGTGGCGGCGCGCATCGACCTCGCGCTCCAGGAACGGCACCTGATCCACGGGGAGCTCGTGGCAGTGGGTGCGAGCGTCGGGTTCCACCTCGCGGCGGCAGACGACGTCGACCCGCTGCAGCGGGCGGACGAGGCGATGTACGAGGTGAAGCGGCGCCGTCAGGCCGACCGCTGAGCAGGCCCCTGCGCCTCAGCCGAGGCGACGGGAGGGGCGACGCAGGCGCCGCATGAGGTCGGTCACCGTGCGACCACCCACCCAGCCGAGCGCCGACCCGCTCGTGTTGAGCGCGATGTCGTTCAAGCTCACGTCACGGGCCGTGAAGACCAGGTACTGGCTGACCTCGATCACCCCGGAGGCGACGAAGGCGAGCACGACCACGACCATCGGTGGCAGGGCCGGCCAGCGAAGCGCCAGCAGGGCACCGAAGGGCATGAACAGCACGATGTTGCCGACGATGTCGAGCCGGCCGGGCAGCTGGGGCCCCGTCGTCAGGGCGAGGATCCCGAGGACGTAGGCGCAGGCCGTGACCCGCGCCAGGGAGCGGGGCGGCCTCCACGACCGGGGGGCGCGACTGCGAGCAGCGATGGCCGTCGTCAGTCGCCGCCGGCGGGCTCGACGACCTGTTCTGCTCGCACCGGCGGCGCCTCGCCGGAGAGGCCACCCGGACGGTGGTCGGTCGCGGCGTTGTGACGGGGACCGAGGCCGTTGCGGGGCTCCGTCGGCTTCTCCAGCGCGTCGAGGAGGTGGATGGAGATGTCGGCGACCCGCACGTCGGACTCCTCCTTGCCCGCTCCCTTCACGCCGTCGTCGAGCATGATGTAGCAGAACGGGCAGGCGGTCGCGACCCTGGTGGCGCCGGTGGCGATGGCCTCCTCGGCCCGCTCGTCGTTCACCTTCTTGCCGGTCGTCTCCTCCATCCACATGCGTGCGCCGCCGGCGCCGCAGCACATCCCCTTCGTGCCGTTGCGACCCATCTCCACGACCTCGACGCCGGCGATGGAGCCGACGACCTTGCGGGGTCCCATGTAGATGTCGTTGTGCCGCCCGAGGTAGCAGCTGTCGTGGTACGTGATCCGCTCGTCGAGGCGGGCGCCTGACATGTCGAGCTGGCCGGTGTCGATCAGGTGCTCGAGCAGCTGGCTGTGGTGGATCACCTCGTAGGTGCCCCCGAGCTGCGGGTACTCGTTGAGCAAGGTGTTGAAGCAGTGCGGGCACTGCGTCACGATCTTCTTGACGCCCATCCCGTTGAGGGTCTCCACGTTCTGCGTGGCCAGCATCTGGAAGATGTACTCGTTGCCCGAGCGGCGCGCCGGGTCGCCGGTGCACATCTCCGACGGGCCGAGGATGGCGAAGTCGACGCCGGCCCGCGCCATGAGCTTGGCTGTCGCCTGCGTCACCTTCTGGTTCTTGTCGTCGAACGACCCGGCGCAACCGACCCAGTAGAGGTACTCGTGGTCGAGCACGTCGGTGCCGTCGACGATCGGCACGTCGAGCCCCTTGGCCCATGCGGCGCGGTCACCCTGGCTCATGCCCCACGGGTTGCCCGAGTTCTCCATCGACCGGTAGGCGTTGCCCAGCTCCGTCGGGAAGTTGGACTCCATGAGCGACAGGTAGCGACGCATGTCGAGGATCTTGTCGAGGATCTCGATGTTGACCGGGCAGATCTCGTCGCACGCCTTGCACGACGTGCACGCCCAGATCTCCTCGGGGCTGATGCGCTCGAACATCGAGCTGGAGGCGATGGTGATGTCGCGGTCGACCCCGAGCGGTGGGGAGACGGGGCCGCCGACGGCGGTGGCCGCCATGACCTCACCGGTCTTGAGGACGATCTCCCGGGGGTCGAGCGGCTTGCCGGTGGCGTGGGCGGGGCAGACGCTCGTGCACCGGCCGCACATCGTGCACGCGTCGGTGTCGAGGAGCTGCTTCCAGGTGAAGTCCTCGATGACGTTGGCGCCGAAGCTCTCGAGCTCGGTCTCCATCAGGTTGGGCATGGGCTTCATGGCGCCCTTGGGCCGATCCCGGTCGGACAGGTACATGTTCAACGGCGACGTGAACATGTGGCGCAGCATCGTGATCGGCAGGATGGCCAGGAAGAGGAAGAACGACAGCACGTGGGCGATCCACCAGCCCTGGTGCCAGGCGGACAGGTTCGCGAACCCGTCGACCAGGCCGGCGAGCGGGTAGCCGATCCAGCTCCAGCGCTCGTAGGAGGGACGGCCCTCGATGGCGATGCGGAAGGCCTCGGCCCCGAAGCCGGTGACGCCGATGGCGAGCAGGGTCCCGAGGATCACGGCGTGCTCGGGCTTGGACTTGATGCGGATCCGGTAGACGCGCTGGATGTAGCGGCGGTAGATGGCCCACAGGACGCCGACCACGAACACGAGCCCTGCGGCGTCGCCCACGGCTGCGTAGCCGCGGTACACGTCGCCGTGGAGGAACTTGAGGCTGGCCGGCATCTGGTGGTCGATCTCGAGCACGGTGGTCACGGCCAGCAGCACGAGGAACCCGAAGTAGATCATCGAGTGCATGAGCCCGGCGCCGCGGTCGCGCAGCAGCGTCTGCATGTAGACGCCCCGCCGGAAGTCCTCGGCCCGCTTCTTCGCGTTCTTGGCGGTGGTCGCCCGCCGGTCCGGGGCGCCCCGCTCCCAGTTCTTCACCCGCAGGGAGAACAGCCACGCGCCCCACACGAGCAGGAGCGGGGTGATCGTGTAGAAGGCGACCTGCAGCACGTCGGGGACGTTGAGGAACACCGTGCGGTGGACGGGCTCCTCGCCGACGTTGGAGCCGACGGTGGCGGCGAGGATCCCCGAGAGGGCGGTGATCGCCGCCATCCCGCCGCCGATGACGAGCGCAGCCTGGCTCGCCTTCACCTTGACCCGGCGCGAGGCCGGGGCCTGGGGATCACCTGCGGCGCCGGCCGCAGGCTCCTCGGTCAACGTCGTGGCCATGGCCGGAACCTACTCCCGACCTGCGACGATGGCCCACCCGGGGGCACACGTCGGACCGGTCGGAGCTGCGGCCCCCGGACAGCCGTCCCGCACCGGCCTTCCCGGATGCCGGCCTGGCTCGTCGCTGCCGTCGCGCCCTCGCGCTCGATGCCGTGGGTGTCCGCCGTCCAGTGGGGGTGTGTCAGTGCTCGATGGCCCGGGTGTCCGCCTCGCGGAGGCGCTGCGCCATCAACGTCAGGATCTTGTGGGCCATCCCCGGGATGGAGTCGAGGATGCCCAGGAACTCGCGCTGGCCGAGGACGAGGCACCGCATGTCGGTGTTGGCGATGACGCTCGCCGAGCGGGGGCCGCGGTCGAGGATGGCGAGCTCACCGAAGTACTGCCCGGGTCCGAGCTCGGCGATCTTGCGGTTGTTGCGCCGGACCAAGGCCGTGCCATCGAGGATGAGGAAGAACTCGTGACCGGTCCGCCCCTGGTCGACGAGGGTCTTGCCTGCCTCGAAGGTGACCTCGGTCGAGGCCTTCGCCACCCGCTGCAGGTCCTTCTTCGACAGCGAGGAGAAGAGCGGGACGTTGGCGAGCTGGTCTGCAGCGGAGGTCTTGACGGCCATGGCGGGCACGATAGCCACAGCGCGTGGTGGCGTGCCTGATCGGCGCGCCGGACGTGCGTGCGCAGCCGCGGGACGACGGCGTAGGTCGCAGGCGTTCACGGGTCGGAAACAACCGGGAAACGCGCGCTCCCTACGTTCGCGTCGATGGACGTCGTGCTCGTGCGCTGGCCGGCAGAGCGGCAGCGTCGCGAGCGCCTGCGGGCCGCCGGCGACCCTCGGTTGCTCCTCCTCGAACCCGGGGTCGCGCCTCCGGACGGTGGCGACGTGCTCGAGGACTGGATCCGCATCCCCGCCGACGAGGCCGACCTGCTCGACCGCCTGGCCGGCCTCGAAGCCCGCGCGGCGACGACGCTGCCCGTGGCGCCGGTGCTCGACGACGACGGGGTGCTGCGGGTCGGCGGGCGCTGGGTCTCGCTCCCCCCGGTCGAGGCACGGATCACGGGAGCGCTGCTCGGACGCCTCGGCCTCGTCGTGAGCCGGGACGTCCTGGGGCGGGCCGGGTGGCCGGAGGGGGCACCGGGTCGGAACGCACTCGACGTGCACGTGCTGCGGCTCCGCCGCCGCCTGTCCGAGGTCCGCCTCGCGATCAGGACCGTCCGCTCGAGGGGCTACCTGCTCGAGCACGTGCCCGGTGCGTCGGTCACGAGCGCGTCAGTTCGCCGTCAGGAAGACGTGCAGCAGGCGTAACACGGAGGCGACCTCCGAGAAACCCGCCAGCTCTAGGTTCAGGTTCGGTTCATCTCCGTGGACCGACCACCCCCCGAGAAGGAGGAAGTCCGTGCCGAGGAGACTCGCACTCGGAGCAGGGCTCGTCGCCGTGCTCACCTACGTCATGGCCAGCCCGGCGGCTGCCCAGGAGCTCCCCGAGGGCGCTGCGTCGCAGGTCATCCTCGACAACATCTGGGTGCTCATCGCGACCGTCCTGGTCTTCTTCATGCAGGCGGGCTTCGCGCTCGTCGAAGCGGGCCTCACCCGGGCCAAGAGCGTCGGCAACATCATGATGAAGAACCTCATGGACTGCATGGCCGGCGTGCTCGCGTTCCTCTTCGTCGGCTACAGCATCGGCTTCGGCGCCGAGGCGCTGGGCGGCTTCTTCAGCTGGGACGGCTTCGGGGTGCCCGGGATCGACGACGTCGCAGCAGCCCCGGCCGCGCTGAACCTGTCCCCCGCCACGTTCTTCTTCTTCCAAGCAGCGTTCGCAGCGACGGCCGCCACCATCGTCTCCGGGGCCATGGCGGAGCGGACGAAGTTCAAGTCGTACTTCATCTACTCGCTGGTGATCACGTCGCTGATCTACCCGGTCATCCTCTCGTGGACGTGGGGTGGCGGGTGGCTGTCGCAGCTCGACATCCCGTTCTCCGACTTCGCCGGCTCGACGATCGTCCACGCGACCGGCGGGTGGGCGGCGATGATGGGTGCGATCATCCTCGGGCCCCGGATCGGCAAGTACGGCCCGGACGGGAGGCCCAGGGTGATCCAGGGCCACTCGATCGTCCTGGTCGTGCTCGGCGCGCTGATCCTCTTCATCGGCTGGTTCGGGTTCAACCCCGGGTCCGAGCTCGCGGCTGACGCCCTCGTGCCCCAGCTCGCCGTCAAGACGCTCGTCGCCGGCTGCGCTGGCGCGGTCATCGCCATGCTCGTCAACTGGGCCCTGGACCGGAAGCCAGATGTCTCGATGGCCGCCAACGGCCTCCTCGCGGGACTCGTCTCGGTCACCGCGCCGGTCGGTGCGATCGAGACCTGGGCGGCCGTCGTCATCGGTGCCGTCGGCGGTGCGCTCGTCGTCCTCTCGGTGCGCTTCTTCGACCGGAGGGGCGTCGACGACCCGGTCGGGGCCATCTCCGTGCACGGCGTGTGCGGCACCTGGGGCACGCTCTCGATCGCCTTCTTCGCGACCTTCGACGACGCCTTCCTCGGTCGTGAGGACGCAGGGCTCCTCTACGGTGGCGGGATCGGCCAGCTCAGCACGCAGGCGCTGTTCATCCTGGTCCACTTCGTGTTCGTCACCGTCACCACCGGCCTGCTCTTCCTCGCCATCAAGAAGACGGTCGGTCTCAGGGTGAGCGAGGAGGAGGAGCTCGCCGGCCTCGACGTCATGGAGCATGGTGCTCCCGGTTACTCCACCGAGCAGGGCCAGGGGACGGGGCTGCTCCCGTCCGCCGGCGTGCCGGTGGTCGAGAGGGTCTAGGAGGATCCGATGCAGCTCATCACCGCAGTCATCAAGCCGCACGCGCTCGACGCCGTGAAGGACGCCCTCAAGGCGATCGGGGTCAGTGGCCTGACCGTGAGCGAGGTCCGCGGGTTCGGCCGCCAGGGTGGCCACACCGAGACCTACCGGGGGACGGAGTACACGATCGACTTCGTGCCGAAGGCGAAGGTCGAGGTGCTGGTCGACGGCATGGACGCCGACAAGGTCGTCGACACCATCGCCAGCGCCGCCCAGAGCGGCAAGATCGGTGACGGGAAGATCTGGGTGACCGAGGTGGGTCGTGCGGTCCGCATCCGCACCGGGGAGCAGGGCTCCGACGCCATCTAGGAGGTCCGGGAGCTGTTCGAGCGAGGCCGGCCCGCACGGGACCGGCCTCGCTCGCGTCCCGGGGTGGCGTCGAGGCGCCCCACCGGCGCTCAGTGGCCGCTGCGCTGCTCGCTGTCCCGAGCCAGCTCGTCGACCGTTGTGTCGGGAGCCATCTGGTCGCCGGCACGGTGGGCGGCGCGACCGACCATGTGGGCGCCGAGCGGCGCGGTGATGAACTGCGCGGCTGCGATGACCAGGAGCTTCACCACGTCGCCGCCGTCGCTCAGCCGCAGCGCCGCGGCGACGAGGATCAGGACGAGGCCGAGCGTCGCCGGCTTCGTGGCGGCGTGCATCCGCGCGAACACGTCGGGGAAGCGCTGCAGGCCGATGCCGGCGAGCAGGCTCAGCGAGACACCGGCCAGCAGGAGGAACGACACGATGGTGTCGCCCACCGACGCGGCGATCATCATGCGCCCCTCCGCTCGATGAACCGGGCGACGGTCACCGTCCCGAGGAAGCCGAGCAGCGCTGCCACCACCAGCACGTCGAGGTAGGTGCCGTCGCCCGTGCGAGCTGCCTGCACCGCGATCCCGCTCACCAGGACCACCAGCAGGGCGTCGAGGGCGACGATGCGGTCGGCGAACGAACCCCCTCGCACGAGCCGGGCGCCGCACAGCACGGCGGAGAGGGTGAGGCCGGCGAGTGCGATGGTGCTGGCGGTCTCGATCATGGTTCGTCCCTCCCGGTGGCGACCTCCGTGCTCGACGACGCGCCCAGGTCGGCGCGCCTGGTGTGGTCGTCGACGAGCGACGCCCGTGCCTCCGCCGTGCCGAACGCCCGGATCGCGAGGTGCTCGAGCGCCTGCACCTCGGCCCGGACCTCCTCGATCGTCCGCAGGTGGAGCACGTGCACGTACAGGACGAGCGGGTCGACGTCGACGTCGAGGACGAGGGTCCCGGGCGTCAGTGACACGCAGCTGGCGACGAGGCTCGTCAGCCCGTCCGAGCAGCCGTGGAGCGGGACCGCGACGACGCCCTCGTTGATGCGGTTGCGAGGTGTGAGGACCTCCCACCCGACGATGACGTTCGCCTCGACGAGCTTCCAGGCGAACCACCCGGCGAAGTGGAGCGCAGCGACCGGTCGGACCTGTGCCCGACCGCCGGTGCTGCGTCCCCCGTCGCCGGGTGCCGGGAGCAGGACCGTCAGGGCAGTGGCGACGACGAGGCCCCCGGCGACGTTGGCGAAGGTGAGGTCGCCCCACAGGGCGACCCACACGGCCGTCAGCCACAGGATCAGGTAGGGGCGGACGCGGCTCACCGGTCGAGCACCGCCCCGACGTAGCCGTCCGGCGCCATGAGCGCGGTGGCTGCGTCGTGGGAGAGGTCGTAGAGGGGCGCGGCGCCGAACGCGATGACGAGGCTCGTCAGCACCAGCGCTGCGGTGGCGCCGACCATCAGCGGGGGCGGCCGCAGCGCCCGGTCGCCGCCGGCGTCGTCGGGGGCCTCGACCTCGCTCGGCGCGCCCCAGAACGCCCCCGCCCAGATCTTCGTCATCGAGAACAGGGTGAGGAGGCTGACCAGCAGGCTGACCCCGATGACCAGGCCCTGGTCGATGTCGAGACCGGCCTGGACGAGCGCCAGCTTGGCGACGAACCCGGAGAAGGGCGGGATGCCGGCGAGCGACAGCGCCGGCAGGGCGAACAGCACGGCGACGACGGGCGCTCGGCGCGTGAGGCCGCTCAGCCGGCTGAGCGCGCCGGTCCCTGCGCTCACCTCGATCAACCCGCTGACGAGGAACAGCGTCGTCTTCACGACGATGTGGTGGACGATGTAGAAGATGGCGCCGGCGATGCCGGCCACGCTGAACAGGCCGAGGCCGAGGATCATGTAGCCGATCTGGCTGACGATGTGGAAGCTGAGGATGCGCTTCACGTCGTTCTGTGCGATGGCCCCGAGGACGCCGACCACCATCGTCAGCGCCGCGATCGCGAGGAGGACCTCGGAGGCCCCGTCGGCGGGGAACAGCAGCGTCTGGGTGCGGATGATGGCGTAGACCCCGACCTTCGTGAGCAAGCCGGCGAAGATCGCCGTGACCGGGGACGGCGCCGTGGGGTAGCTGTCGGGCAGCCACGAGAAGAGCGGGAAGATGGCGGCCTTGACCCCGAACACGACGAGCAGCATGAGCCCCAGGGCGTTGCGGATCGCCGGGTCGATGCCGTCGAGGCGGCCTGCGAGGTCGGCCAGGTTCACGGTGCCGGTGGCGGCGTAGACGAGGCCGACGGCTGTCACGAACAGCGTGGACGACAGCAGGCTGAAGACGACGTACGTCATCCCGGACCGCACCTGCGGCTCTGACCCGCCGAGGGTGATGAGGACGTAGCTGGCGATGAGCATGATCTCGAACGCCACGAACAGGTTGAACAGGTCCCCGGTGAGGAAGGCGAGCGACACGCCTGCGGCCAGCACCAGGTACGTCGGGTGGAAGAAGCGGCGGGTGTCCTCGGTGGCGGGGTGCCCGATGGCGTAGACGAGGACGACGAGCAGCATCGCGGTGGCGATGGCCAGCATGATCACGGCGAGCAGGTCGGCCACCAGGGTGATGCCGATGGGCGCCTCCCACCCGCCGACGTCCACCACCCCGATGCCGTCGGCCCGCACCTCGAGGAGCAGGGCGATCGACACGCCGAGGACGGCGGTGAGGGTGAGGAGGCCGAGCGCCCGTTGCAGCCACCGGTGCCGGTGCAGCGCGAGCGAGGCGCCGGCCGCCAGGAGCGGCAGGACGACGGGGAGGGGGAGCAGGACGCGCATCAGCTCTCGCCCTGCCGTGCGGGCGTGTGCTCCTCGGAGGCGAGCGCCGCGATGCGCCGGTCCTCGGGGTCGTCCTCCACGTCGTCGTCGTGGGTGTGCTGCCAGCTGCGGTACGCGAGGGCGAGCAGGAACGCGGTCACCCCGAAGGTGATGACGATCGCGGTGAGGGCGAGCGCCTGGGGGAGCGGGTCGGCGGCTGCGGCCGGCGGGCCGTCGTCGCTCACGAAGGGGGCATCCCCGGCGCGGCCGCCGGCCAGGAGCAGCAGGAGGTTGGCGCCGTGGCCCATGAGGCCGAGCCCGATGACAACCCGGGTCAGCGTCCGCTGGAGCAGGAGGTACGTGCCGAAGGCGAACAGGGCGCCCACGGTGAGCGCGAGCGTGACGGTCACGATCGCTGCTCCCGCTCCGTGCCGAGCGTCGTCAGCACCGTGCCGACGAGGCCGACGACCACGAGGTACACCCCGATGTCGAACGGCAGGGCGGACGTCACCTTCACGTCGCCGACCAGCGGCAGGTCCAGCGTGGCCTTGCCGCTCTCGAGCAGGTCGCCGCCGAAGAGCCATGCCGCCACGCCGGTGAGGACGGCGAGGGCGAGCCCGCCCCCGAGGAGCGTCGTGGGGTGGAACGGGAGCGGCCGCCCCTGCTCGCCGTCGGGGTCCCCCACGAACCGGAGCACGAAGGCGGCTGCGGTCACGAGCCCACCGATGAAGCCGCCACCGGGCGCGTTGTGGCCCGCGAAGAGCAGGAAGACGCCGAACAGGAGCGCGGTGTGGAACACGGCGCGGATGCCCACGTCGAGGAGGAGCGAGCGCTCACCCAAGGCGATCACCACCTGCGGACGAGACCGCGCCGACCGGCCCGTCGGCCTCCGTCGCGGGGGCGGGCTCGTCGGGATCGTGCGCCGCCAGGCCGGCCGTGCGCTCGGAGCGTCCCGACAGCACGAGGCTGGCGATGCCCAGGGCGGCGACCGCGAGCACCGTGATCTCGCCCATCGTGTCGAGGCCGCGGAAGTCGACGAGGATCACGTTGACGACGTTGCGGCCCCCGCCGTCGGGGAGCGCCCTCGCCAGGTGCTCGCCCGAGACGGCTGGCTCCTGGCGGGCGGCACCGGCGATCAGCGCGAAGGCGGCGACGAACGTGCCGACGCCGGCGGAGACGGCAGCACGGGAGAGGCGCGAGAGCCGCCGCGACGTCTCCGAGAACCGCTCCGGCAGGTGGCGCAGCACGAGGACGAAGATGACGACGGCCAGCGTCTCGACCAGGAGCTGCGTGAGCGCGAGGTCGGGCGCGCCCTGGATGACGAACAGCACCGCCACGCCGTAGCCGACGCCGCCGAGGCACAGCACCGCCGCGAACCGGCGACGCGACCGTGCGGCGGCGAGTGCGGCGCCCACCACCAGCGCAGCCACCACCACCTGCAGCGGGCTCTCAGCAATCGCGAGGTCGTCCGGCAGGCCGGGCCCCGAGAGGAGGGCCGTGCCCGGCAGCACCAGCAGCGTGACGAGGGCCACCTGGAGGTACCTGGGCAGCGAGCCGCTCTGCACCACGCTCGTCACCCGGTCTGCGAGGCGGAGCGTGGCCGTCAGCGTCGCCTGGTACACCTCCGTGCCCGACGAGGTCCTCGGGAGCGCCGCCTGCAGGCGCGCCATCCGGTCGCGGCCGACGAAGAGCGCGACGCCGACGGTGACGGCGAGGACCGAGAGCCCGAGGGCGACGGTGATGCCGTGCCAGAGCGCGAGGTGGACGCCTTCCACGCGGGGGTCCAGCGAGGTGGCGGCCCCCTCGACGAGCGGGTCGGCCAGCGCCGGCACCGCGCCGAGGAGCACGGTGGCGACCGTGAGCACGACGGCCGGGGCCAGGATGGCCGCACCCGGTGGCTCCACGGGGGTGGCGGCCATCGGCGCTCCCGCCCTCCCCGGCTTCGTCGCGAAGGCGCCCCAGACGTAGCGGGCGCCGTAGGCGACGGTCAGCGCGGAGCCGGCGACGATGCCGACGAGCACCAGCGTGGCGCTCGAGCCCTCGTGGAGCAGGGCCTCGAGGCCGGCCTCCTTTGCGACGAAGCCGAGGAACGGCGGGAGCCCGGCCATCGACGCGGTGGCGATCACCGCCACGACGGCCACCGGCCGCAGGGTCGCGTGGAGGCCGGACAGCTGCCGCAGGTCGCGGGTGTGCGCGGCGTGGTCGACGATCCCGACCGTCATGAACAGCGTCGCCTTGAACAGCCCGTGCGCGAGCAGCAGCGCAGCGGCCGCGAACGTGGCCTCCTCCCAGCCCGCGCCGAAGAGCGCCACGAGGAAGCCGAGCTGGCTCACGGTGCCGTGGGCGAGCAGCAGCTTGACGTCGTGCTGTCGCAGGGCCGCCAGCCCGCCGACCAGCATGGTGACCACACCCACGCTGACGACGACCGGCCGCCACCAGCCCACGACGGGGGCGAGCGCAGGGGCGAACCTGGCGATGAGGTACACGCCCGCCTTGACCATCGTCGCAGAGTGCAGGTAGGCGCTCACCGGGGTGGGCGCCGCCATCGCCCCCGGCAGCCACGAGTGGAACGGCACCTGGGCCGACTTCGTGAAGGCGCCGGCGAGCACGAGGGCGGCGGCGATGCCGACCGTGGTACCGGTGGGCGGGTCGGCCAGGATCTCGCTGAACGTGTAGGTGCCGGCGGCCTGCCCGAGCAGCACGAACCCGGCGAGCATGGCCAGCCCACCTGCGCCGGTGATCAGCAGCGCCTGCAGCGCAGCGGCCCGAGCCGGTGCCTTCGTGTCATCGAAGCCGATCAGCAGGTACGACGTGATCGACGTGAGCTCCCAGCACACGTAGAGCACGAGCAGGTTGTCGGTGAGGACGACGCCGAGCATCGCTCCTGCGAAGGCGGTCAGGAGCCCGGCGAAGCGGCCGATGTCCGGTCGGGGGGCGAAGTACCTCCAGGCGTAGACGAACACAGGGACGCCGATGCCCGACACGAGGGCGACCATCAGCAGTGAGAAGCCGTCGAGGCGGAAGGCCAGCTCGACCCCCAGCTCGCCCACCCAGGGCCGCACCTCGGTGACGGGCCGGCCGTCCAGGACCCCACCGGCGCGCGCCAGCGCCCACGCCACCGTCGCCGCAGGGGCGAGCGCGCACACGAGGAGCACCCGCGGCCCGAGCCGGCGCCCGAGGACGGGCGCGGCGCCGGCCAGCACGGCGTGGAGTCCCAGCAGGGCGAGCAGGGCGGCGCTCCTTCGGAGGGGTGCGGGGGCGGTCAGGACGAGGTCGCCGACCAGTCTTCCCGGCACTCCGGGGGCAAGGCTATCGGTCGAGCGTCGGTTCCCGAGCCCGGCGCCTGCGGCGGGCCCCCCGCCGCGCCGGGCGGTGGCTCAGCCGGTGGTGGGGACGGCGCTCGCCTGGGCGGCCACCGCGGAAGCCGCCGCGGCGGCAGCCTCGGGATCACCCAGGTAGCGGCCCGCTCCGGGTCGCAGGTCGTCGTCGAGCTCGTAGACGCGCGGGATCCCGGTGGGGATGTTGAGCTCGGCGATCTCGTCGTCGCCGATGCCCTCCAGGTGCTTCACGAGCGCCCGCAGGCTGTTGCCGTGGGCGGCCACCAGGACCGTCTGGCCGAACCGGAGCTGGGGGACGATGGCGTCGTACCAGTAGGGCAGGGCCCGCACGACCACGTCGGCCAGGCACTCGGTCGCCGGGACGAGCTCGGGTGCGAGGGTCGCGTACCTGGGGTCGTGGCGGGGGTGGCGCTCGTCGTCGGGCGACAGCGGCGGCGGCGGCACGTCGTAGCTCCGCCGCCACAGGTGCACCTGCTCGGCCCCGTGCTGGGCGAGGGTGGCGGCCTTGTCCAGCCCCTGCAGCGCGCCGTAGGAGCGCTCGTTCAGGCGCCAGGAGCGCTGGACCGGGATCCACGACCGGCCGGCGGCTCGCAGGGCCAGCTCGGCGGTGCGGATGGCCCGGACCTGCAACGACGTGTGGCACACGTCGGGGAGCAGCCCTGCCTCGACCAGCAGTGACCCGCCGGTGCGCGCCTCCTCCTCGCCCCGCTCGGTGAGGTCGACGTCGTGCCAGCCGGTGAAGAGGTTCTCCAGGTTCCACGTGCTCTGGCCGTGGCGCAGGAGGATGAGGGTCGACATGGGGGACGGGCGGGGCCTCAGCCCTCCTCGTCCTCCTCGCCCTCGGGGCCGAGCTCGACGTCGTCGGCCTCGTCGACGTTGCCGTCCGCCTCGGGGTCGTCCTCGTGCTCGCCCTCGTCGAGCTCCTCGGTGTGCTCCTCCTCGATCTCCTCGGGACCGAACGCCTGGGCGACGGCCTCGAGCCCGAACGTGGCGGCGAGGAGGGCGCCGGTGACGACGAGGCCGGCGAGGATGGCCTTGGGGGTGTTCATGACCCCCACCTTCCCCCGCCGCCCCGCAGGCGTGCAACCTGGTGGGCCGCAGCCACAACTGCGGCTCGCGCGACGTCGGCCTCCCAGCGCCACCTGCGTGCGCCCTGCGCCGGCCCGCTCGTGCCCGTCTCTGACCGTGCCCGTCCTCGACCCGCACACCGTCCCGGTCGGCCGAGGTGCTCCTCCTGCACGGACGACGCCGGGTGACGGCGCAGCCCCGGCGGACGGACCGGTCGGAGGGCGCACCGCCGGAAGCCGTCGCCGGCCGCATCGTCCACCTTCTGCATCGGGACGGAGCGGAGTTGAGCGGCAGACGCTCAACTTCGTTGTTGCACGAGCACCGCGGGTGGGTACGCTCGTCGTCGAACCCACAGGACGCACAACCGCTCGACCCCCCGGAGGAACCATGGCAAAGGCCGTCGGCATCGACCTCGGCACCACCAACAGCGTCGTCAGCGCCCTCGAGGGCGGTGAGCCCGTCGTCATCCCGAACGCAGAGGGCGGTCGCACGACCCCCTCCATCGTCGCGTTCGCCAAGAACGGCGAGGTCCTCGTCGGCGAGGTGGCGAAGCGCCAGGCGATCACCAACCCCGACCGCACGATCCGCTCCGTCAAGCGCCACATGGGCACCGACTGGAAGACGCCCGACGTCGACGGCAAGAAGTACACGGCGCAGGAGATCAGCGCCCGGACGCTCCAGAAGCTCAAGCGCGACGCCGAGGCGTACCTGGGCGACACCGTCACCCAGGCCGTCATCACCGTGCCCGCCTACTTCAACGACGCCGAGCGCACCGCCACCAAGGAGGCGGGCCAGATCGCCGGCCTCGAGGTGCTCCGCATCATCAACGAGCCCACCGCAGCCGCGCTCGCCTACGGGCTCGACAAGGAGGGCGCCGACCAGACGATCCTCGTGTTCGACCTCGGTGGCGGCACCTTCGACGTGTCGGTGCTCGAGATCGGCGACGGCGTGTTCGAGGTCAAGAGCACCCACGGCGACGTCCACCTCGGCGGTGACGACTGGGACCAGCGGGTCATCGACTGGCTCGTGCAGGAGTTCCGCGCCAAGGAGGGCATCGACCTCGGCGTCGACAAGATGGCCGCCCAGCGCCTGAAGGAGGCTGCGGAGAAGGCCAAGATCGAGCTGTCGACGACGCAGTCGACCCAGATCAACCTCCCGTTCATCACCGCCACCCAGGAGGGCCCCAAGCACCTCGACGAGCAGCTCACCCGGGCCAAGTTCCAGGAGCTCACCGCCGACCTGCTCGACCGCTGCCGGAGCCCCTTCGAGCAGGCCGTGAAGGATGCAGGGCTCTCGAAGGGCGACCTCGACCACGTCCTGCTCGTCGGTGGGTCGACCCGCATGCCGGCCGTCGCCGAGATGGTGCAGTCGATCACCGGCAAGGAGCCGAACAAGGGGGTCAACCCCGACGAGGTCGTCGCCATCGGCGCCGCCATCCAGGCCGGCGTGCTCAAGGGCGACGTCAAGGACGTGCTGCTCCTCGACGTCACGCCGCTGTCCCTCGGCATCGAGACCAAGGGCGGCGTGATGACCAAGCTCATCGAGCGCAACACGACGATCCCGACGCGCCGCACCGAGGTGTTCACCACCGCCGACGACATGCAGCCGAGCGTGGAGATCCACGTGCTGCAGGGCGAGCGGGAGATGTCGATGTACAACAAGACGCTCGGCAAGTTCCAGCTCGTCGACCTGCCGCCCGCCCCCCGTGGCGTGCCCCAGATCGAGGTCACCTTCGACATCGACGCGAACGGCATCGTGCACGTGTCGGCCAAGGACCGGGCCACCAACAAGGAGCAGTCGATGACCATCACCGGTCAGAGCTCGCTCGACAAGGACGCCATCGACCAGATGGTCCGCGACGCCGAGGCCCACGCCGACGACGACCGTCGCCGCAAGGAGGAGGCCGAGGTCCGCAACAACGCCGACAGCCTCGTCTACCAGACCGAGAAGGTGCTCCGCGAGCACGGCGACAAGGTCCCCGGCGGTGAGAAGGACGCGGTCGAGGCTGCGCTGGCCGAGCTGAAGGAGGCGGTGGCCGGCGGCAGCGGCGAGGCCGACGTGGAGCGGATCCGCAAGGCCACCGACGCGCTCATGGGCGCGAGCCAGTCGTTCTCCCAGAAGCTGTACGAGTCGGCGGCGTCGGAGTCCGGCGCGGCGTCCGGCGGCCCCGGTGCGGCGCCCGGCGACGACGACGTCGTCGACGCCGAGATCGTGGACGAGCCCCAGGACCGGACAGCATGAGCGAGCGACGCGAGCGGGCCGGCCGCAGGCCGGGAGCCGTGACCATGAGCGAGCGAGGTGAGCGGGGCCCGAGCGGCCCGGCCGCAGGCCAGGAGCGGACGGCATGAGCGAGGCAGCAGAGGTGGCGTCTCCTCCCGGCGGGCCGGCGCCCGCCGAGGAGGCGCCGCTGCCCGAGGAGGCGGTCGTCGCCGACGAGGTGGACGACCACCCCGCCGCGGGCCCCGGTGGGCTCCCCTCGGTCGAGGACATCCTCGGCGACCTCGAGCGGGTCACCGCCGAGCGCGACGACTACCTCGCACTCGCCCAGAGCAAGCAGGCCGAGCTCGAGAACCTGCGCAAGCGGGTGGCCAAGCAGCAGGCCGACGAGGTCACCAGGCGCACGGCTGCGGTCGTGCGGAGCCTCCTGCCGGTGCTCGACGCGTTCGACTACGGGATCGGCCACGGCGACGAGTCGCTGCGGCCCCTCCAGGCCCAGCTGCTCAACATCCTCGCCTCGGAGGGCCTGGAGCGGATCGCGGAGGCAGACGCCGTCTTCGATCCCGAGCAGCACGAGGCGGTCGCGCACGAGCCGGGGGAGGACGGCCGCCAGGTCGTCGCCGAGGTCATGCGGGCCGGCTACCGATGGCAGGGCCACCTGGTCCGGCCGGCGATGGTTCGGGTCCGAGGTTGACCGAGCAGAGGTGAGGTGACGTGGCACCGCAGCGGGAGTGGTTCGAGAACGACTACTACAAGATCCTGGGCGTCGACGCGTCGGCGGACCAGAAGGCGATCACCAAGGCCTACCGCAAGCTCGCCCGTGAGACCCACCCCGACACCAACCCGGGGAAGGAGGAGCGGTTCAAGGAGGTCTCGGCGGCCTACGACGTGATCGGCGACCCCGACCGCCGCAAGGAGTACGACGAGGTCCGCCGGCTCGGCCCCGCCGCCAACCCGTTCGCGGGTGGCGGTGGCGGCGGGGGCGGCGGCAGCCCCTTCGGGGGCGGCGGGGGCTTCCGCGTGGAGGACCTCGGCGACCTCGGAGACGTCCTCGGCGGCATCTTCGGCCGTCGTGGACGTGGTGGCGCGGCCGGGCCCCGCCCGGCTGGCCCGCAGCGGGGCGGCGACCTCGAGACCGAGCTCCACCTCAGCTTCGCGGACGCCGTCCACGGCGCAACGACCAACGTGAACCTCACGAGCGAGGCCCCCTGCACGACCTGCCGGGGGTCGGGCGCCGAGCCCGGCACCGCCCCGGTCACCTGTCCGGTCTGCGACGGGCGAGGCGTGGTCGACGACAACCAGGGCCTGTTCAGCTTCTCGTCGCCGTGCGCCCGCTGCGGCGGGCGGGGCACGGTCGTCGAGCAGCCCTGCCGGACCTGCGGCGGGTCGGGGACCGAGCACCGGCCCCGGTCGGTCAAGGTGCGGATCCCGGCCGGGGTGGAGCACGGCCAGCGCATCCGCCTGAAGGGGCGCGGCACGCCCGGGCGCAACGGCGGACCGGCGGGCGACCTGTACGTCGTCGTGCTCGTGGCCAGCCACCCGCTCTTCGGGCGCAGGGGGAACGACCTCACGCTCGGCGTGCCGATCAGCTTCCCCGAGGCCGTCCTCGGAGCCGAGATCAAGGTGCCGACCCTGGACGGGCCGACCGTGACCCTGCGGGTCCCGCCCGGCACCCGGTCGGGCCGCACCTTCCGGGTGAAGGGCAAGGGGGTGCCGGCACCGTCCGGGGTGGGCGACCTCCTCGTCACGGTCGAGGTCGCGGTGCCGGCCGAGCTCAGCCTCGCCGAGCGGGATGCCGTCGAAGCCCTCGCCGCCGCCTCGCCCGCCGGGGGCGCCTCGCTCCGATCCCACCTGACCGCTGCACAAGGTGCCTGACGGGGCACCCCGGCAGCGCACCTGCCCGACGCCCGACACCCGAGCCGAGGAGGCTGAGCCACGTGCCCGCCGGTGACCGTGCCAGAGACCACGCCGTGTTCGTCATCTCCGTCGCCGCCGAGCTCGCAGGCGTGCACCCGCAGACGCTGCGCATCTACGAGCGCAAGGGCCTCGTCGACCCCGCCCGCACCGGGGGCGGCAGCCGTCGCTACAGCGAGGTCGACCTCGACCGCCTGCGGCGCATCCAGGACCTGACGAACGAGGGGCTGAACCTCGCCGGCGTCAAGCGGGTCCTCGAGCTGGAGGCGGAGCTCGCCGAGGCCCAGGCCCAGCTGGTGGAGGCCCACGAGGAGGCCAGCCAGGCAGCGGAGCGGCTCCGCCGCCGGTACCGGCGCGACCTCGTGCCCCTCTCCCAGGCCGTCGAGGTGTTCGGCCGGCCGAGGTTCCCCGCCAGCTGACCACCAGGCGGCTTCGCTCAGAGAAGTTGAGTGCGAGTGTGTCAACTCTGGCGGCGGATGGGTAGGCTGAGGCCATGGCGATCGACCCGAACAGGTGGACGGTGAAGACCCAGGAGGCGTTCAACGCCGCCGTGGAGCGCGCCCGTTCCGCCAACCACCCAGAGGTGGGTCCCGACCACCTCCTGGCTGCCCTGCTCGACCAGGCCGACGGCATCGCCCGGCCGCTCCTGGCCAAGGTCGGGGTCGACCCCGACCGGCTGGCCGGGACGGTCGAGGAGCGCCTCGGCAGGCTCTCCCGCGCGTACGGCTCCGAGGCGGGCATGGGGCGTGACCTGCGGGCGGTCCTCGAGCGGGCCGACAAGGCCAGGACCGACATGCGGGACGACTACGTCAGCACCGAGCACCTGGTCCTCGGCATGCCCGACGCCGTCGGTGCCACCGCCGAGGAGCTGCTCGACGCGCTGCGGGCGGTCCGTGGCAGCTCGCGCGTCACCAGCCAGGACCCGGAGTCGACGTTCAAGGCCCTCGAGCGCTTCGGGCGCGACCTCACGCAGGTGGCCCGCGACGGCAAGCTCGACCCCGTCATCGGCCGGGACGAGGAGATCCGTCGCGTCATCCAGGTCCTCTCCCGCCGGACGAAGAACAACCCGGTGCTGATCGGTGAGCCCGGCGTGGGCAAGACGGCCATCGTCGAGGGGTTGGCCCGGCGGATCGTCGAAGGCGACGTCCCCGAGAGCCTGAAGGACCGGCGGCTCATCAGCCTCGACCTCGGGTCCATGGTCGCGGGTGCGAAGTTCAGGGGTGAGTTCGAGGAGCGGCTCAAGGCCGTGCTCAAGGAGATCACCGACGCCCAGGGCGAGGTGATCACCTTCATCGACGAGCTCCACACGGTCGTCGGCGCCGGCGCGGCCGAGGGCTCGATGGACGCAAGCAACATGCTCAAGCCGCTCCTCGCCCGGGGCGAGCTGCGGATGATCGGCGCCACCACGCTCGACGAGTACCGCAAGCACATCGAGAAGGACGCCGCCCTCGAGCGCCGGTTCGCCACCGTCACGGTCGGCCAGCCGAGCGTCGAGGACACCATCGCCATCCTCCGGGGGCTGAAGGAGCGCTACGAGGTCCACCACGGCGTGCGCATCCAGGACGCGGCGCTCGTCGCCGCCGCCGTGCTGTCCGACCGCTACCTCACGGGGCGGTTCCTGCCGGACAAGGCGATCGACCTCGTCGACGAGGCTGCGAGCAAGCTCAGGATCGAGATCGACTCGATGCCGACCGAGATCGACGTGGTCGAGCGGCGCATCCGCCAGCTCGAGATCGAGCGGGTGGCGCTGGCCAAGGAGACCGACGCGGGCTCGGTCGAGCGCCTCGCCGCCCTCGACCGGGAGCTGGACGAGCTCCGTGGCTCCTCGGCCGAGATGATGGGCCACTGGAGCGCCGAGAAGGAGGCCATCGCCACCATCCGGGGCCTCAAGGAGGAGCTCGAGGCCAAGCGGGGCGAGGTGGAGCGCGAGCCCGACCTCGAGCGCGCCGCCGAGATCCGCTACGGCCAGATCCCCGAGCTCGAGCGGCGGGTGGCCGAGGCCAGCAAGTCGCTCGACGAGCTCCAGGCGCGCGAGCGCATGCTCAAGGAGGAGGTCGACGAGGAGGACGTGGCCGAGGTCGTGAGCAGGTGGACCGGGGTCCCCGTGTCACGGATGCTCGAGGGCGAGATCCAGAAGCTCCTCCGCCTCGAGGAGCACCTGCACGAGCGGGTCGTCGGCCAGGACGACGCGGTGCGGGCCGTCGCCAACGCCATCCGCCGCAGCCGTGCCGGGCTGGCCGACCCCCACCGGCCGATCGGGTCGTTCCTGTTCCTCGGCCCCACCGGCGTCGGCAAGACCGAGCTGGCCAGGGCGCTCGCCGACTTCCTCTTCGACGACGAGCGTGCGGTCACCAGGATCGACATGTCCGAGTACATGGAGAAGCACTCGGTGAGCCGCCTCATCGGCGCCCCCCCCGGGTACGTCGGCTACGACGAGGGCGGCCAGCTCACCGAGGCGGTGCGGCGCCGGCCCTACGCCGTGGTCCTGCTCGACGAGATCGAGAAGGCGCACCCCGACGTGTTCAACGTGCTGCTCCAGGTCATGGACGACGGCCGCCTCACCGACGGGCAGGGCCGGGTCGTGAACTTCACCAACGTGGTGCTGATCATGACGTCGAACCTCCCCGGCGACCCCCTCACGCTGTTCAAGCCCGAGTTCGTCAACCGCGTCGACGAGATCATCCGGTTCCGCCCCCTGGCCGAGGACGACCTGGCGGCCATCGTCGACATCCAGCTCCAGCACCTGCGGGACCGGCTCGCCAACCGGAGGCTCGTCCTCGACGTCACCGACGCCGCCCTCGCACAGCTTGCTGCGAAGGGCTACGACCCGGCCTTCGGGGCCCGGCCCCTCAAGCGCCTGCTGCAGCGGGAGATCACCGACCCGCTCTCGATGGCCCTGCTGGAGGGCCGCTTCGGCGAGGGCGACGCCGTCAAGGTCGACGCCGGCGAGGACGGCGTCGTCCTGCTCGAGGCCTGACCCCGGGGCCGGGCGGAGGGCCCGGTCAGGCCGGCTCGGCGAGCTGGCGGTTGCACCGCGCGCTGGGGCCCGGAGCTGACCGCCAGCTCGAGGGGGCGGTGTCTGCTGCGCCCGAACCGGCGGTCGGATCGGGCGCTGCAGCCCCGTTCTGGCCGCCAGAACGGGGGGCCGGAGCGCCGGCGGTAGGGTTCGGCGTACCGTCACCCGACGAGGAGCGCTGCAACATGCCCGGGACCGTGGTCGTCGGCACCCAGTGGGGTGACGAGGGGAAGGGCAAGCTCACCGACATCCTCGCCGGCGACATGGACGTGGTCGTCCGCTACCAGGGCGGCCACAACGCAGGCCACACCATCGTCGTGGGCGAGCAGAGCTTCGCCGTCCGGCTGGTGCCGAGCGGCATCCTCCACCCCGGCACGGTGAACGTCATCGGCAACGGCGTGGTGGTCGACCCCGCCATCCTCTTCGGCGAGCTCGACGTGCTCGAGCAGCGGGGGATCGACACCTCCAACCTCGTGGTCAGCGGCAACGCCCACCTGATCATGCCGTACCACCAGCTCCTCGACGTGGTGTACGAGCGCCACCTGGGGCCGGCCAAGCTCGGCACCACGAAGTCGGGCATCGGCCCCGCGTACGCCGACAAGGCGGCCCGGGTGGGCCTGCGGGTCCAGGACCTGCTCGACCCGAAGATCTTCCGGCAGAAGCTCGAGGTCGTCCTCAAGGAGAAGGGGGCCGTCCTCAGCAGGGTCTACAACCGGCTCCCCCCGTCGATCGACGAGATGTGCGAGCTGTACCTCGACGTCCACGCCCCACGCCTGGCGCCCCGCATCGTCGACTCCGTGCACCTCGTGCACACCGCCCTCGAGGAGGGCAAGCAGGTGATGTTCGAGGGCGCCCAGGCGACCTTCCTCGACCTCGACCACGGCACGTATCCCTTCGTGACGTCGTCGAACCCCGTCGCTGGCGGGGCCTGCGCAGGCGCAGGCGTGGGGCCCCGCCACCTCGACCGGATCATCGGGATCACCAAGGCGTACCTCACCCGGGTCGGCTCCGGCCCGTTCCCCACCGAGCTGCTCGACGACGTCGGTGACGGCCTCGTCGACCGGGGCCGCGAGTACGGCGTCAACACGAAGCGCCGGCGCCGGCCCGGCTGGTTCGACGCGGTCATGCTCCGCCAGGCCGTCCGCCTGAACAGCCTCACCGAGATCTTCCTGACCAAGCTCGACATCCTCGACCCGCTCCCCGCGATCAAGGTGTGCGTCGCCTACGACATCGACGGCGAACGGGTGACCCACATGCCGTACCACCAGTCCGACCTCCACAAGGCGGTGCCCGTCTACGAGGAGCTGCCCGGCTGGCAGGAGGACATCACCGGCTGCACGACCCTCGACGAGCTGCCGGCTCGGGCTCGCGACTACGTGCTGTTCCTCGCCGAGCAGGGCAACGTGCCCGTCAGCTACGTCGGCGTCGGCCCGGAGCGCAAGCAGACCGTCCACGTCGCGTGAGCGGGGCAGCGAGCCGCGGCCGCCGGGGCCCCGCCCGCCGCCGCGAGGAGCGGGCGCCGGGCCGGGCCGGTGGTGACGGGTGGTGACCAGGGTCTGCGTGGTGGGGAGCGGCGGGCGCGAGCACGCCCTCGCCGACGTGCTGGGCCGTTCGGCCGAGGTCGTGGTCACGCCCGGCAACGCCGGCATCCCCGGCTCGGTCCCCACGCCGCCCGAGGAGGTCGAGGCCGACCTCTTCGTCATCGGGCCCGAGGTCCCCCTCGTCGACGGGCTGGCCGACCGGCTGCGGGCGCAGGGGGCGCTCGTGTTCGGTCCGGGGGCGGACGGCGCCCGGCTCGAGGGGTCGAAGCGGTGGATGAAGGACCTGCTCGTCGCGGCGGGGGTGCCCACCGCCCGCCACGGCTCGTTCACCGAGGTCGAGCCGGCGGTCGCCTTCCTGGACACGCTCGGCGACCTCTTCGTCGTGAAGACCGACGGCCTCGCCGCCGGCAAGGGCGTGCTCGTCACCGGCGACCGGGCCGAGGCCGCCGAGGACATCCGGGCCAAGCTCTCGGGCGCGTCCTTCGGCGAGGCCGGTCGGCGGGTCGTCGTGGAGGAGGGGATGACGGGGCCCGAGCTCTCCGTCTTCGCCGTGTGCGACGGCACCGAGGCGCTCGCCCTCACCCCCGCCCGGGACCACAAGCGGGTGGGCGACGGCGACGTCGGCCCCAACACGGGCGGCATGGGCGCCTACGCGCCGGTGCCGGGCGTCGACGCCGAGCTCGTGCTCGAGGTCATGGAGCGCGCGGTCCTGCCCACGCTCCACCGCCTGCGGGTGGAGGGCGTCGACTACCGAGGCGCGCTCTACGCCGGGCTGATGCTCACCCCCGAGGGGCCCAAGGTGATCGAGTACAACGTCCGCTTCGGTGACCCGGAGGCCCAGGTCGTGCTCCCGCTCCTGCGGTCCGACCTCGCCGACCTCCTCGCGTCGGCGGCCGAGGGGTCGCTCCGACCCGTCCTCGACGTGTCGCCGGAGCACGCGGTGACGGTCGTGTGCGCCGCCCCCGGGTACCCGGCAGCGCCGAGGGTGGGTGACCTCGTCGACGGCGTGGAGGAGGCGCGGGCGGAGCCGGGCGTCCAGGTGTTCTGCGCCGGCGTCGGCCCCGGCCCCGAGGGCGGCCTCGTCACCGCGGGGGGGCGAGTGCTCTCCGTCACGGGGCGGGGACAGGACCTGCCGGCGGCCAGGGAGCGGGCGGCTGCCGGGCTGCGCCACATCTCGTTCCCCGGCATGCACGCGAGGTCGGACATCGGCGCCGACCGGCGAGGCTGACGTGGACGACCGGGAGGCGAGGCGCCGCGTCGCCTCGCGGCTCCGGCACCAGGCCGGTGCACCCGAGCCCCTCTACCAGCCGCTGCTGCGGGCGCTGGCCGACGACGTCGAGGCGGGTGGCCCGTCCTGGCGCCCGCTGGCGCCCGTCGCCCACCTCCCCGACGACGACGTCGTCCCGCTGCGGCTCCTCGGCGCCGCCCACCGTCTGGCCCTGACCGGCCTCGCGCCCGACTACGCCGCCCACCTCCCGACCTGCGGTGGTGACGGGGACCCCGGAGCCGCCTGGCACGCCCTCCGGGACCTGTGCGCGTCGGGTGGCTTGGACCAGGGCACGCTGCAGCCCGTCCAGACGAACGAGCCGGCGCGCGCCGCTGCGCTGCTCCCCGGCTTCGGGGAGGTGGCCGCCCGCACGGGGCTCCCGCTGCGGTTGCTCGAGGTGGGAGCGTCGGCCGGGCTGCTGCTGCGCTTCGACGCCTACCGGTACGAGATCGGCCAGGAGACGTGGGGCCCGCCCGCGTCCCCGGTGCAGATCACCGCCGCCGGCGGTGCGCCGCTCGGACCCGTGGAGGTGCGCGCCCGGCGGGGCTGCGACCTCCGGCCGCTCGACCCCACCAGGGACGCCACGCTCCTCCTGTCCTTCGTCTGGCCGTCGGACGTCGAGCGGTTCCGTCGGCTCCAGGCTGCGCTCGCGCTGGCGGCGACGATCCCGGTGACGATCGACGAAGCGGGCGCCGCCGCGTGGCTGGAGGCGCAGCTGGTCACCCCCTCCGAGGGGGTGCTCACCGTCGTGTACCACTCGATCGTCTGGCAGTACCTCTCGACCGCCGAGCGGGCCGCCGCCCGCTCCGCCATCGAGGACGCAGGGCGGCGGGCCGATGCCAGCGCACCCGTGGCCTGGCTGCGGCTCGAGCCCCACCCGGAGCCGGGGGCGGGCGCCGAGCTCCGCCTCACCACCTGGCCGGGGCCCGGGGAGGAGGTGCTGGCGCTCTGCGGCTACCACGGCGGGCCGATCCGCTGGTACCGCGGGGCGCCGGGGGGCCCGGCCCCCGCGGCGTAGGGTCGGGCCGTGAAGGGCGACGTGCGGCGGTGGGTGACCACGTGACGAGGCCAGCGGAGCCGCTGGTCGGCGTGGTGATGGGCTCGACGTCGGACTGGTCGACCATGGTCGCGGCGGCGGCGATCCTCAAGGAGCTCGCCGTGCCCTTCGAGGCGAGGGTCGTGTCGGCGCACCGCACGCCCGACCTGCTCTTCGAGTACGCCGTGACCGCGCGCGAGCGCGGGCTGCGGGCGATCATCGCCGGCGCCGGCGGCGCCGCCCACCTGCCCGGCATGCTCGCCGCCAAGACGACGGTGCCCGTCCTCGGCGTCCCGGTGCAGTCGAAGGCGCTCTCCGGGCAGGACTCGCTGCTCTCCATCGTGCAGATGCCGAGAGGCGTCCCGGTGGCCACCTTCGCCATCGGCGAGTCGGGCGCAGCCAACGCTGCGCTCTTCGCCGTCGCGCTCCTGGCCGCAGGTGACCCTGCGCTGCTCGACCGGCTCGACGGGTTCCGTCGTGCCCAGTCCGAAGCAGTGCTGGCGGCCGAGCTGCCGGAGGTCTGACCCGTCGCCATGGCCGCCCCGCACCCGACCACGGCCGTGACCGGTGCGATCCAGCCGCCGGCCACCCTGGGGATGCTCGGCGGGGGCCAGCTCGGTCGCTTCTTCGTCGGGGCCGCCCACGAGCTGGGCTACGAGGTCTGGGTCCTCGACCCTGACCCCGAGAGCCCGGCCGGGCGGATCGCCGACCACCACCTCGTCGCCGCCTACGACGACCCCGCGGCGCTCGACCTCCTCGTCTCGACCTGCCGGGCCGTCACGACGGAGTTCGAGAACGTCCCGGCTGGCGCCCTCGACCGCCTGGCGGCGGCTGTGCCCGTGCGCCCCGCCGCCGCCGCGGTGGCCGTCTGCCAGGACCGCATCGCCGAGAAGGCGTTCCTCCGGGACCACGGGCTACCCGTCGGCCCCTTCGTGGTCGTCGCCGAGGAGGGTGACGCTCGCTACGCCGACCCCGCGCTCTTCCCGGCCGTGGTCAAGGCCGCCCGCCTCGGCTACGACGGCAAGGGCCAGGTCGGGGTGGCGGGCGCGGACGAGGCGGTCGCCGCCTTCGTCGAGCTCGGTCGCGTGCCCTGCGTCATGGAGCGGAGGCTGGTGCTGGACCGCGAGCTGTCGGTGGTGCTGGCCCGGGGCCGGGACGGCGGGTCCCGGTGCTTCCCTGTCGCCGAGAACCGGCACGTGGGGGGCATCCTCGACACCACGATCGTCCCGGCGGAGGTCGGTTCCGGGTTCGGTGACGAGGCGCAGCACCTCGCGGTGCGGATCGCCGACGAGCTCGACTACGTCGGCGTCCTGGCCGTGGAGCTCTTCGTGAGCGAGGGCCGGCTGCTCGTGAACGAGCTCGCGCCTCGACCGCACAACAGCGGCCACCACACGCTCGACGCCTGCGTGACCGACCAGTTCGAGCAGCAGGTGCGGGCCCTGTGCGGCCTCCCCCTCGGTGAGCCACGGGCGCACTCGGCGGCGGTGATGGTGAACCTCCTCGGGGACCTCTGGCTCGACGAGGGCCGGCGGGAGCCGGACTGGGCGGAGCTCCACGGCGTCCCCGGCCTGCGCCTCCACCTCTACGGCAAGCGCGAGGCCCGGCCCGGTCGCAAGATGGGCCACTTCACGGTCGTCGGCCCGGATGCCGACGTCGTGCTGGAGGCTGCGCTGACGGCACGGGCTGCGATCGGCATCCGCGACCGCTGACGGGAGCCGACGCCCGGGACAGCGGCGGTCGGGGCCGCCCGGGGCCCGAGCGACCGGATCCGGCGCACAAGGAGCTGCGATCGGGAGGCGGTAGAAACAGGTGGTGGTCGCCAACGTCCTCGCCCAGCGCTACGCCAGCCGGGAGATGGCCGCGCTGTGGTCGCCTGAGCACAAGGTCGAGCTGGAGCGACGCCTGTGGATCGCGGTGATGCGCTCCCAGGCCGAGCTCGGTGTGGAGGTCCCCGGGGACGCCATCGCAGCCTCTGAGGCCGTGGTCGCACAGGTGGACCTCGCCTCCATCGAGGCGAGGGAGCGGGTCACGCGCCACGACGTGAAGGCCCGCATCGAGGAGTTCGCCGCCCTCGCCGGCCACGAGCACGCCCACAAGGGGATGACCTCGCGCGACGTGACCGAGAACGTCGAGCAGCTCCAGGTGCGAGACGGCCTCCGGCTCGTGCGGTCCCGGGTGGTGACCACGCTGGCCCGGCTCGCCGACCGTGCCGCCGAGCACCAGGCGACGGCGCTGACCGGCCGCAGCCACAACGTCCCTGCGCAGGTCACGACGCTCGGGAAGCGCTTCGCCAACGCCGGCGAGGAGCTCCTCCAGGCCATGCACCGCCTCGACGACCTGCTCGCCCGCTACCCGCTCCGGGGGCTGAAGGGACCCGTCGGCACGTCCCAGGACCAGCTGGACCTCCTCGGGGGTGACGTGGCTGCGCTCGAGCAGCTGGAGGCGGCGGTGGCCGCCGAGCTCGGCTTCGCGGCCCGGCTCGACAACGTCGGTCAGGTGTACCCGCGATCGCTCGACCTCGACGTCGTCGCCGCCCTGCTCCAGGTGGCCTCGGGGCCCTCGAGCCTGTGCACGACGCTGCGGCTCATGGCCGGGGCCGAGCTCGCCAGCGAGGGCTTCGCCGCCGGCCAGGTCGGCTCGTCGGCCATGCCCCACAAGATGAACGCCCGCTCCTGCGAGCGGGTGACCGGGCTGACCCAGGTCCTGCGGGGCCACCTCGGCATGGTCGCGGGCCTCGCTGGTGACCAGTGGAACGAGGGAGACGTGAGCGACTCCCAGGTGCGCAGGGTCGCCCTGCCCGACGCCTTCTACACGGTGGACGGCATCTTCCAGACGTTCCTGACCGTCCTCGAAGGCTTCACCGCCTTCCCAGCCGTCATCGACGACGAGCTCCGCAGGGAGCTGCCGTTCCTCACCACGACGAGGGTGCTGATGGCGGCGGTGCGGGGCGGGGTGGGCCGGGAGGTCGCCCACGAGGTCATCAAGGAGCACGCCGTGGCCGCTGCGCTGGCGCGCCGACAGGGTGGGCCAGGGGGGCTCGACCTCACCGGTCGCCTCGCCGGCGACGAGCGCCTCCCCCTCGGTCGTGACGAGCTGGCCGACCTGCTCGGCGACCCGCTGGCCCTGGTCGGCAACGCCGGCCGCCAGGTCAGCACGTTCCTCGACCAGGTGGCGGCCGTCGTCGTGGCGGACCCCGCCTCGGCCGCCTACGCGCCGGAGCCGATCCTGTGACCGCGACGGTCGACCTGCCCCTCCTCGGCGCAGGGAAGGTCCGGGACGTCTACGACGCTGGTGGCGACGAGCTGCTGCTGGTCACGTCGGACCGCATCAGCGCCTTCGACGTGGTCATGGCCGAGCCCGTCCCTGACAAGGGGCGCGTGCTCACCGCCATGTCCGCCTTCTGGTTCGAGGAGCTGGCCGACGTCTGCGGCAACCACATGGTGAGCACCGACACGACCCTGTTCCCGGCGTCGGCGCAGCGGCCGGAGCTGGCCGGGAGGAGCATGCTGTGCCGCCGGGCGGAGATGCTCCCGGTCGAGTGCATCGTCAGGGGGCACCTCTCGGGATCGGCATGGGCGGAGTACGAGGTCGACGGCACCGTGCACGGCATGCCCGTCCCGAGGGGGCTCCGCCAGTCCGAGCGCCTGCCCGAGCCCCTCTTCACGCCTTCGACCAAGGCGGCGTCCGGCCACGACGAGAACATCACCGTCGAGCAGGCTGCGAGCATCGTGGGCGCCGACGTCGCGCGGCGGGCGGAGGAGGTCTGCCTCGAGCTGTACCGGCGGGGGGCCGAACGTGCGCCGGCGGCGGGGATCGTCGTGGCCGACACCAAGTTCGAGCTCGGCCTCGCCGACGGCGAGCTCATCCTGTGCGACGAGGTGCTCACACCCGACTCGTCGCGCTTCTGGCCCGCCGACGGGTGGGAGCCGGGCCGGACCCCCCCGAGCTTCGACAAGCAGCCGTTGCGGGACTTCCTCAGCGGCCTCGGCTGGGACAAGCGACCCCCGCCCCCCGCCCTGCCGCCGGCGGTGGTGGCCGCCACCAGTGAGCGCTACACCACCGCCTACGAGCGGGTGACGGGGCGGTCGCTCGCCGACTGGCCCGGCGCCTGAGGCGCACCGGTCGCCGTGCGAGACTGCGCGACATGCAGTTCGACGTCCTCATCGAGGTCCGACCCCGGCAGGGCATCTCCGACCCGGAAGGCGCCACGATCGAACGGTCCCTCCCGACCCTCGGCTACGACGGCGTGACCTCGGTGCGGGTGGGCAAGGCCATCCGCTGCACGATCGAGGCGGAGGACGAGGCGCTGGCGCACGCCGAGCTCGAGGACCTGTGCGCCCGGTTCCTCACGAACCCCGTCATCGAGGACGCTGCCATCTCGATGCAGCCGCAGGTCGAGCGATGACCCGACGCGTCGGGGTCGTCGTCTTCCCTGGCTCGAACTGCGAGCACGACGTCGTCGAGGCCATCCGGTCGCTGGGTGGCGAAGCCGAGCTGCTCTGGCACGACGAAGCCGACCTGCGGGGCGTCGACGCCGTCGTCGTCCCGGGTGGCTTCGCCCACGGCGACTACCTCCGGCCGGGGGCGATCGCCCGCTTCTCCCCGGTGATGACGGCCGTCGCCGAGCTGGCCGCGTCCGGTGGGCCCGTGGTCGGCATCTGCAACGGCTTCCAGGTCCTGACCGAGGCCGGCCTGCTGCCCGGTGCGCTCCAGAAGAACGCAGGGTTGAAGTTCGTCTGCGCCACCGTCGGCCTCGAGGTCGCGTCGACCCGCTCACCGCTCACCAGCTCGTGCGAGCCGGGCGCGGTGCTGCAGGTCCCGGTCAACCACTTCGAGGGGAGCTACACCTGCGACGGGCGGACGCTCGACGCGCTGCGGGCCGACGACCGCGTCGTGCTGCGCTACGTGGAGAACCCGAACGGCAGCCTCGACGACATCGCCGGCATCTGCTCGGAGGGCCGCAACGTCGTCGGCCTCATGCCCCACCCCGAGCGGGCGATCGACCCGCTGCTCGGCTCGGCCGACGGCGTGCCCCTCCTGCGATCGCTGCTCGAGACCGCCGCCGTCGGCGCCTGAGCCGCCTCAGCCGGAGCTGGCGGCGCGGCCGATGCCGGCCCGCTTGAGCACCGATGCGGGCACGCCCAGCTCGCGCCAGGCGGCGTAGCTGATGCCCTTGCGCTCGCCGTACTGCGCAGCGACGTCGACGAAGTCGTCCTCGTAGGTGGAGAGGTCGACGTCGTTCTGGAGGACCTCCTTGGCTGCGAGGAGGTCGATCCGGTCCTGGATGATCGACAACCGGGAGATGGCGTTCGCCCGGGAGAGCTTCTCGTCGAGCGCCGCGAGCTGCCGGTCGATCGTCTCCGGGGTGCGCTTGCGGCCGCGCTTCGGCTTGTTGTTCTCGAGCGCCTCCAAGTAGGCAGCAACCGCCCTCGATTGGTCACGCCCGGCTGCGATCGCCTTCTTGTGATCGTCGCTCATCGTCCGCTTCTTGCGCTCTGCCATGGAGAAAGGATGGCACGTGCACACTCGAAATGGCAAACGGCCGTACGAGGAATGCGGACACTTTCTCGCCGCGGCTCGCGAAGAATGGCACCACCTCCTTCGCTCCCCTCTTCCGTGACCGCTACGGTGCGGACCGTGGAGGAGCCCGTCGAGCCCGAGCCGCTGCACCGGGCGCTCGGCCTCACCGACGACGAGGTGCTCGCCATCGAGGCGATCCTCGGGCGTCGGCCGAACGGCCTCGAGCTCGCCATGTACGCAGTGATGTGGTCGGAGCACTGCTCCTACAAGTCGTCGCGCAGCCACCTCCGCCGGCTCCCCACCGAGGCCCCCCACGTGCTCGTCGGTCCCGGTGAGAACGCAGGCGTGGTCGACGTCGGGGACGGCATCGCCGCCGCCATCCGGATCGAGAGCCACAACCACCCGTCTGCGATCGAGCCGTACCAGGGGGCGGCCACCGGTGTGGGCGGCATCCTCAGGGACATCTTCACGATGGGCGCCCGGCCCATCGCCCTCATGGACCCGTTGCGGGTGGGGCCGCTCAGCGACGACCGGAGCCGGTGGATCCTCGAGGGCATCGTGAGCGGTGTCTCCGGCTACGGCAACGCCGTCGGCGTCCCCACGGTGGGCGGCGAGGTGGTGTGCGACGACACCTACACCGGGAACCCGCTCGTCAACGTGCTCTGCCTGGGGATCCTCCCGGCCGAGCGCCTCGTCCTCGGCCGGGCGTCGGGCGTCGGCAACCTCGCCGTGCTCCTCGGCAACGCCACCGGTCGGGACGGCATCGGCGGCGCCAGCGTGCTCGCCTCGGCGGGGTTCGGTGAGGGGCCCGAGGAGCAGGCCAAGCGGCCGAGCGTCCAGGTGGGCGACCCCTTCGAGGAGAAGCGGCTGATCGAGGCGTGCCTGGCGCTGCTCGACGCCCGCCTCGTCGTCGGCATCCAGGACCTCGGTGCCGCCGGCCTGTCCGGCGCCACCAGTGAGACCGCGAGCCGTGGTGGCGTCGGGATGGACGTGTACGTCGACCGCATCCCCCAGCGGGAGGCCGGCATGGAGCCCTTCGAGGTGATGACGAGCGAGAGCCAGGAGCGCATGCTCGCCATCGTCGAGCCCGAGGACCTCGACGAGGTGCTCGCGATCTGCGCCCGGTGGGAGGTCCGGGCGCACGTGATCGGGACCGTGACCGGCGAAGGCGGCCGGCTGCGCGTCTACGACCGCCTCGACGGCGAGGTCCTGGCCGACGTGCCGGCGGCCTCGCTCCACGACGACGCCCCCCGCTACGACCGCCCGCTCGCCGAGCGGCCGGCGCCGGTGCCGCTCCCGGCCGGCGCTGCCACCGCTCCGGCCGACTGCGGGGCCGACCTCCTCGGGTCGGCGATGGACACGTCGTGGGTGTGGCGCCAGTACGACCACCAGCTCTTCCTCAACACGGTCGCCGGTCCCGGCGCCCAGGCCGCCGTCCTCAAGCTGAAGGACCCCCGCACCGGCCTGGCGACCGGCCGGGCGCTGGCGCTCACGACCGACGGCAACCACCGGTGGTGCGCCCTCGACGCCCGGGCAGGCACGGCCATGGTGGTGGCCGAGTCGGCCCTCAACCTGGCGTGCGTCGGCGCCCGGCCACTGGCCCTCGTGAACTGCCTCAACTTCGGCAACCCCGAGCACCCCGAGGTCATGCGCCAGCTCTCCGACGCCATCGACGGGATGGGCGACGCCTGTCGGGCCCTCGGCGTGCCCGTGGTCGGCGGCAACGTGAGCCTCTACAACGAGAGCCGCGGCAGCGACATCGACCCGACCCCCGTCGTCGGCCTGCTCGGGATGGTGGACCGCCTCGAGCGCCGGCCGCCGGGCGCGACCCTCCTCGAGGGTGGGCGCCTCCTCCACGTCGGACGCCGGAGCGCCGACCTCGGCGGCTCCCGGTGGGCAGCGGCGACGCACGGCGGCGGCCGTCCGGTCGGGGCGCTCCCGGCCCTCGACCTGGCCGACCACCGCTCGGTGTGCGACCTGGTCCGCGACCTCGTCGCCGACGGCCTCGTGGCCGGCATCTCCGACGTCGCCGACGGTGGCATCGCCGCTGCGCTGGTCGAGCTCGTGGCCGGCTCGGGCGTCGGGGTCTCCGTGACGGGCCTCGACGGCCACGGCGAGCTGTTCGGCGAGGCGGCCGGCCGGGTGCTCGCCTGCGTCGACGCCGGCCGGGTCGCGGAGGTGGAGGGGAGGTGCCGGGCGGCCGGGGTCCCGGTGGCCGACCTGGGCCCGACGGGGGGCGACCGCCTCGTGGTGGACGGCCTCGTCGACCTCGACGTCGCAGCCGTCACGTTCGCCTGGCGACGGGCGCTCCCCGCCGCCTTCGCCACGGCTGCCGTCTCGCACTGATCGTCGAGGGGCTCGCCGGCAGGTGGTGGGGCGCGAGGTGATCAGCGTCGCCCCCGCCGCCCTCGGCCTCGGCGGCGCCACGGTCGTGGCGCTGCCGTCGGCGGACCGCTGACTCGTCCTGGCCGAGGTGGGAGCCCGCCCGGCCAGGTCCGCAGGTCGCTCCGGCCTGCACGCCGGCGCAGGTCCTGATCTGCCTCGTTCGGCCGCGGCCGTGGCACCATGGACTCGTGGACGCCGACCTGCGCGACGGCCTCGACCTCGACGTGGTGCCCACGGGCCGCCGGTCCGACGACGACCACGACCCGGATGCCGACACCCCCAAGGAGGCGTGCGGCGTCTTCGGGGTCTACGCACCCGGTGAGGCGGTCGCCCACCTGACCTACCTCGGGCTCATGGCCCTGCAGCACCGGGGTCAGGAGTCGGCGGGGATGTCGGTGAGCGACGGCTCGGCCATCCTCACCGTGAAGGACATGGGGCTGGTGCCCAACGTGTTCGACGACTACCAGCTGGCGGCGCTCGTGGGCCACATCGCCATCGGCCAGACCCGCTACTCCACCACCGGCTCGTCGAGCTACCGCAACGCGCAGCCGGTGTACCGCGACGTGGGCGGCGCCGAGTTCGCCCTCGGGCACAACGGCAACCTGACCAACACCGCGACGCTGGCGTCGGAGGCCGGGATGCTGCCCGGCGTCGGCGCCGCCAGCGACAGCGACCTCGTCGCCGAGCTGCTGTCCGACGCCCTCCTGGCGGGCGGCGGCGAGCGCAGCGACGGACGCGACCTCGAGCACGCGCTGCTCGAGGTGCTCCCCCGCCTCGAAGGCGCGTTCTCCTTCGTGCTGCTCGACCACGGGCACCTCGTGGGCGTCCGCGACCCGAACGGCTTCCGGCCGCTGTGCCTCGGCAAGCTCGAGGGGGGCTGGGTGCTGGCCTCGGAGAGCCCAGCCCTCGACACCGTCGGCGCCCACTTCGTGCGGGAGGTGGAGCCCGGCGAGATGGTGGTGATCGACGCCGCCGGCTGCCGCTCGTTCCGCCCGTTCGAGGGCTCGCGGATCCGACCCACGTTGTGCCTCTTCGAGTTCGTGTACTTCGCCAGGCCCGACGCCAAGCTCTACGGCCGCAACGTCCACCTCGCCCGGCGGCGGATGGGCATGGCCCTGGCCGAGCAGGCGCCGCTGGCGCCCGGCGCAGACGGACGCCCGAGCAACGCCATGGTGGTGCCGGTGCCCGAGTCGGGGGTCCCGGCCGCCCAGGGCTACGCCGAGGCGTCGGGCATCCCCTACGGCGACGGCTTCGTGAAGAACCGCTACATCGGCCGCACCTTCATCGCTCCCACCCAGGAGCTGCGGGCCAACGCCGTGCGGATGAAGCTGAACCCCCTCAAGGAGAACGTCGTCGGCAAGCGCCTCGTGGTGGTCGACGACTCGATCGTGCGGGGGACGACGAGCCGGGCCATGGTGCGGATGCTGCGGGAGGCCGGCGCCGCCGAGGTCCACCTGCGGATCATGTCGCCCCCGTACCGCTGGCCGTGCTTCTACGGGATGGACACGGGCGACCGCTCCGAGCTCATCGCCGCCAACCTCACGGTCGAGGAGATCCGCGACTTCCTCGGGGTCGACTCCCTCGCGTACCTGACGCTCGACCGCCTCGTCGCCGCGACCGGTGCGGTCGGCGCAGGGTTCTGCAGCGCCTGCCTCACCGGCGACTACCCGGTCGAGGTCCCCGTCGAGCTGCGCAAGGGCGTGCTCGAGCAGAACGAGGAGCCGATCGGTGAGCTCGACCGCATGGTCGAGGAGGTCGTGGGCGACGTCCACCGCAGCGAGCACCTCGCCGCAGAGGTGCCGCTCATCCGCCTCCGAGGGGCCGACGGTGGCGGGCCGGGCGAGGAGGACGAGGCGCAGCAGGTCGCGCACGGGGCCACGGGCGGGGTCGCGACGGTCGAGGGTGCCTGACACTCGGGGCACCGGGGGCGAGCTGCGCCCTGGCCCGACCCGTCCGCCGGGGGGTGAAGGGGTGGTCGGCGAGACCTACGCCGGTGCCGGGGTCAGCATCGATGCGGGTGAGGAGGCGGTCTCCCGCATCAAGGCGAAGGTGCGCTCGACCCTCCGCCGTGAGGTCATGGGCGACATCGGCGGCTTCGGCGGCCTCTTCGCCCTCGACCGCTCGCGGCACCGGGAACCGGTCCTGGTGGCCTCGACCGACGGCGTCGGCACCAAGGCACTCGTGGCCCAGGCGACCGGGCGCTTCGACACGATCGGTCTCGACCTCGTGGCCATGTGCGTCGACGACCTCGTCTGCCAGGGCGCCGAGCCGCTGTTCTTCCTCGACTACATCGCCGTCGGCCGCCTCGACCCCGACCACATCGAGCAGCTCGTCGAGGGCGTGGCCGAGGGCTGCCGGCAGGCCGGGGCCGCCCTCCTCGGCGGCGAGATGGCCGAGCACCCGGGTGCGATGGAGGAGGGGGAGTTCGACCTCGTGGGCTTCGCCGTGGGGGTCGCCGAGCGCGACCGGCTGATCACCGGCGAGCACCTCGCGCCCGGTGACGCGCTGCTCGGCCTGCCCTCGCCCAACCTCCGCAGCAACGGCTACAGCCTGGCCCGGCGGGTGCTGCTCGAGCGGGCCGGCCTGTCGCTGGACGGGCCCGCCTGGGACGGGGCCGCCCACAGCCTGGGTGAGGAGCTGCTCTCCCCCTCGGTCATCTACGCGCCGGCGATCGTCGAGCTGCTCCGTGCAGTCGACGTGCGGGCCGTGGCCCACGTCACCGGTGGTGGCATCCAGGGCAACCTGGCGAGGGTCCTGCGACCGCAGCTGGACGCCGTCGTGCACCGGGGCACGTGGGAGTCGCCTCGCATCTTCGGTGAGATCCAGCGCCTGGGTGCGGTGGCCGAGGCGGAGATGGCACGCGTCTTCAACCTCGGGATCGGGATGGTCGTGGCCGTGCCTCGACGAGACGTGTCCGAGGCTCTCGACGTGCTCCGGGCCGCCGGCCACCGAGCGGTCGAGATCGGCGAGCTCACCTCAGGCACCGGTGAGGTCGAGCTCGTCCCCGGCCCGCTCCGCTGACCTCGGGCCACTGCCCGCCGACCGCAGGCCGGCCCCGGGCGGCACAGGTGCGGCGGTGGCGGCGTCCCCGCCCCTCCGCCTCCGAGGTGCGGGCCGGTCGGTCGCTGCCGGAACTCAGCCGAGCTCGCTCATCCGGAACAGCGGCCGCAGCTCGATGCCGACCTCGGCGAAGGCCTCCGGCCCCCCGGCCTCCCGGTCGATCACGCACAGGACGTGGTCGACCAGCCCGCCGCGCGCACGCAGGTCGCCGCAGGAGACGAGCGCCTGGCCACCGGTGGTGACGACGTCCTCGACCACCGTCAGGCGGACGCCCTCCACCTCGCCGCCCTCGGCAAGGCGGCACGTCCCGTAGGACTTGGCCTCCTTGCGCACGAACCGGGCGGGGAGGCCCGTCATGCGGGAGAGGGCGGTGACGAGGGGCACGCCCCCCAGCTCGAGCCCGGCCAGCACCTCCGTCCCCTCCGGCACGAGCGGCGCCAGACCGGCGGCGATGCGCTCGAGCAGCACCGGGTCCGCCTCGAACAGGTACTTGTCGAAGTACTGGTCGCTGACCGTGCCCGACCGCAGGGTGAAGGTCCCGGTCAGGTGGGCGGCCTCGAAGAGGTCCCGTGCCAGTGCCGCGCGCTCGTCCACACCACGATCATCGCCGCTCGCACCCCACCCGCCCGCACACCCGCAGCGAGGAGCCACGGTCGCCGAGGAACGCAGGGGGCCGACCGGTGGTTGCACCCCTCGTCGGCGCCACCTGGCGGGCCGACGACCCCCCGAGGAGCCTCCTGTGAACGTCACCTTCTGGTACGACCCGAACTGTCCCTTCTGCTGGATGACCTCGCGGTGGATCGTCGCCGTCGCACCCGACCGCGACCTCGAGGTCGACTGGCAGCCGATCAGCCTCCTGCTCAAGAACTCGACGCCGCCGGACAGCCGCTCCTTCGCCGGTGCCAGCCGGGGCAGGGCGCTCCTGCGGGTGGCCCAGTCCGTGCGTGACGCCGGCGGTGCCGACCGCCTCGGAGACCTCTACACGGCGTTCGGCCGGCGCATCCACAACGAAGGGATCCTCGACTTCGGCGTCGAGGAGGTGCTCGAGGAGCTCGGGCTCGAGGCGTCCCACGCCGCAGCGGTCGACGACGAGTCCTTCGACACGGCCATCCTCGCAGCCATGGACGAGGCGTTCAGCCTCACCGGGACCGACGTCGGCACCCCGCTCGTCGCCATCGGGAGCGGCGACCGGCGGGTGGGCTTGTTCGGCCCGGTCATCACCCGGTACCCCAGCCCCGAGGCCGGCCTGCGGCTCTGGGACGGCTTCGTGGCCATGGCCGAGACCGACGGCTTCTACGAGCTGAAGCGGACGCGCGACGAGTCACCGGACGTGCCCCCCGTGTGATGCGGGTCAGAACGCGAGGATGGACCTGACCGCGGCAGCGATGTCGTCGGACTGCGGCAGCGTCGCCCGCTCGAGCGTCGGCTCGTACGGGACGTGGTTGTCCTTGGCGGCGACCCGGCGCACGGGCGCGTCGAGGTCGCCGAAGCAGGCATCCCCCACCCAGGCGGCCACCTCCGCGCCGAAGCCGCAGGTCAGCACGTCCTCGTGCACGACGAGGCAGCGGCCGGTGCGGGACACCGAGTCGGCGACCAGCTCCCGGTCCCAGGGGACGAGCGACCGCAGGTCGACGATCTCCACGGAGGCACCGTCGGCCTCGACGAGCGCAGCGGCCTGGCGGGAGCGCTCGACGGTGGCGCCGTAGGTGACGACGGTGACGTCGGTCCCGGGCCGGACGATGGCGCCCCGGCCGAAGGGGACCACGTACCCCTCGGGCGGGTACGGGTCCCGGGCGTAGGGCTGGCGGAGCAGGTGCTTGTGCTCGAGCATGAGCACGGGGTCCTGGCAGGTGAAGGCGTAGCGCAGCAGCCCGACCACGTCCCTCGCCCGTGACGGGAAGGCGATGAGCAGGCCGGGGACGTGGGCGAAGATCGACTCGCCGCACTGGCTGTGCCAGATCGACCCCCCGGTGAGGTAGCCGCCGATCGGGACCCGGATCACCAACGGGCAGGTGAAGGCCCCGTTCGAGCGCCACCGGATGGTGGCCGCCTCGCTCTTGATCTGCTGCATGGCGGGCCAGATGTAGTCGAAGAACTGGATCTCCACCGCCGGACGCAGGCCCCGCAGCGCCTGGCCGACCCCGCGACCGACGATGTTCGCCTCGGCCAGGGGCGCGTTGTAGCAGCGGGCCATGCCGAAGGACTTCTGGAGCCCGAGCGTCGTCCCGAAGACGCCGCCCTTGCCCTCGACGTCGGCCAGCACGTCCTCGCGGGCGTCTGCGACGTCCTCCCCGAAGACCCGGATGCGCTCGTCCGCGGCCATGGCCTCGTGGAGGGCGAGTCGGATGGCCTCGCCGAAGCCGACGGGCGTGCCGGGCTCCCACCCGGCGGGGACCAGCTCGGGGGTCGCCACGTGCGGGAGGTCGACCACGTGGTCACCGACCGTCGCCGGGTCGGGGCGGGGGGCGGCAAGGGCCAGGCGGGCGGCTCCGGCCACGTCCGCCTTCGCGGCGGCTTCGATCTCGTCGGCCCGGGCGTCGTCGAGGACCCCCGCCTCGACGAGCTCCATGCGCAGCCGCGCGATCGGGTCGAGCGACCGCTCCACGTCGAGCTCGTCCGCCGAGCGGTACTTGCTCTGGGTGTCGGCCGCGGAGTGGGAGTAGGGGCGGGTGACGGTGGCGTGGATGAGCGCCGGGCCCTCGCTGGCCCGGACCCTGGCGATGGCGGCAGCCGCCCGCTCCCGCACCTCGAAGTAGTCGGTCCCGTCGATGCGGTGCACCGCCAGGCCGCGGAAGCCCTGCACGAGCTCGGCCACCGGCGCCGACTGCTGGTCCGAGGAGGGGACGGAGATGGCGTAGCCGTTGTCCGCGACCACGAACAGGACGGGGAGGTGGAGCGTGCACGCCGTGTTGAGGCTCTCCCAGAACTCGCCCTCGCTCGTGGCCCCCTCGCCGAGGCTGACGTAGGTCACCTCGTCGCCCTGGGCCGTGCACCCGGGCAGGTGCGGCCGACGGGAGATGTAGCGGGCGGCCTCCGCGCACCCGACGGCGGGGATGCACTGGCTCCCGGTGGGGCTCGACTGGGTGACGACGTGCCTGTCGGCGAAGCCCCAGTGGGAGGGCATCTGCCGTCCGCCGGACGCAGGGTCGGCGGAGGAGCCGACCGCCTGCAGGAGGATCTCGTAGGGCGTCACGCCGAGGCCGAGCATGAGGGCCTGGTCGCGGTAGTACGGGAAGAACCAGTCGTGGCCGGGGCGGAGCAGGCGGGCGAGGCCGAGCAGGAGCGCCTCGTGCCCTGCTCCCGAGATCTGGAAGAAGACCCGGCTCTGCTTCTGCAGGCCGATCTCGCGGTCGTCGAGCGCCCGGGAGGTGCACGCCAGGCGGAGGTCCTCGAGGAGCTCGGCATGGGGGATGCCCCGGTGGAGCGCCGCTCCCGCTCCTCCCTCGGTGGCCGGGCCGTCGGTGAGCGTGGTCAGGTGGACCTCCGGGCAGTCGTGGAGCCGCCGGTCGCAGCCGCGACGCGGTCAGCGTTCACCACATCACGAGGAACCTACGGCACATCGGCGCCCGGGGGACGGCGCCACCTGCTCGGCGGACGTGCGGGCTGCGAACGTGGCCGAACATCCCGTCGTGGACCGGCGGTCGGGCTGCCTACACTCGCCTTGGCGGTCACCAGCGGTCAGGGGTCGCACGAGCGGACTAGTCCACCCGGGCGCAGCAATGGCTCGGACGGGCCATGGTCAGCTTTTCCGGTCACACGTACCTTTCGGGTTACAACCGGACAGACCCGCCAGGGGGCGCATTCGCACCCATCGACCTCGCTGCGTCATCCGCCCCCCACAAACGGAGACCAGATGGCCCCCAACCAGGACGACGACGCCCCCGAACGCCTCCTCACACCTTCCGAGGTGGCCAGGATGTTCCGGGTCAACCCGAAGACCGTCACTCGCTGGGCCCGCGCCGGCAAGCTCAACGCCATCCGCACGCTCGGCGGCCACCGCCGCTTCCGGGCGTCCGAGATCGAACGTCTCCTCCGGGAGATGTCGACCGGCCAGGAAGACGCCCCTCCCACGGCGTCCTGACGACGTCGGTCCCCGGGAGCACGTTCCGTGCGGCCGCACCGGCGTGGCTAGGTTGCCGCCATGGCAGCGACGAACGCGGCGTACTCGGTCAGGATCCGCGTGGAGGTCGAGAACGAGCCCGGTTCGCTCGGCCGGCTCGCGACGGCGATCGGCACCGCAGGCGGCAACATCACGGCGCTCGACATCGTCGAGGCATCGGGCGCCCGGATCATCCAGGACGTCAGCGTCGACGCCCGTGACGACGTCCACGCCGACGAGGTGGCCGCCGCCGTGCACGCCCTCGACGGCATCTCCGTCCGCAGCGTCCGGGACCGGACCTTCCTGCTGCACGACGGCGGCAAGATCGAGGTCCGGTCGCGCATCCCCCTGAAGGACCGGGCCGACCTCTCGATGGCGTACACGCCCGGGGTCGCCCGGATCTGCAACGCCATCGCCGAGGAGCCAGACGAGGTCCACAAGCTCACCATCAAGAAGAACAGCGTGGCGATCGTGACCGACGGCACCGCCGTCCTCGGCCTCGGCGACATCGGACCAGAGGCCTCGCTGCCCGTCATGGAGGGCAAGGCGCTGCTGTTCAAGGAGTTCGCGGGGATCGACGCGTTCCCGATCTGCCTACGCGTCGACCGCAGCGACGACCCCGACGGCGCCCGGGGGGCCGACCAGCTCGTCGAGGCGGTCGAGCGGCTCTCGCCGGTGTTCGGTGGCGTGAACCTCGAGGACATCGCCGCCCCCCGGTGCTTCGAGGTGGAGGAGCGGCTCCAGGCCAGCCTCGACATCCCGATCTTCCACGACGACCAGCACGGGACCGCCGTCGTCGTGCTGGCGGCGCTCCGCAACAGCCTCAAGATCGTGGGCAAGGAGATGGCCGACCTCAAGGTCGTGATCGCGGGGGTGGGGGCGGCCGGCGTCGCCATCGCCAAGATCCTCCTCCAGGCCGGGGTGCAGAACGTGATCGGCATCGACCGCAAGGGCGCCGTCTACCAGAGCCGCAGCGACCTCAACGCCTCGAAGCGGTGGTTCGCCGAGCACACCAACCCGGAGCACCGGACCGGGGCGCTCCACGAGGTCATGCCCGGGGCGGACGTGTTCGTGGGGGTGAGCGGCCCTGGCCTCCTGCTGCGCGACGACCTCCGGGTGATGCACAAGGACCCGATCGTGTTCGCGCTCGCCAACCCCGACCCGGAGATCCTGCCGGAGGCGGCCATGGGGATGGCGACCGTCATCGCCACCGGTCGCAGCGACTACCCGAACCAGATCAACAACGTCCTGTGCTTCCCCGGCATCTTCAGGGGAGCCCTCGACGCCGGAGCGACCTGCATCACCGAGGGCATGAAGCTGGCTGCCGCCGACGCCATCGCCAGCGCGGTGTCGGACGACGAGCTGTCGGCCAGCTACATCGTCCCGAGCGTGTTCAACAAGCGGGTGGTCGAGCTCGTCGCCAGCGGGGTGGCGGCGGCTGCCGCCGGCGAGGGGGTCCTCCGTTCCCCCGGCACCCCGACGAGCTGAGGTGCACCCCGGCTGAGGTGATCGTCGCCCCGCCGCAGCCTCGACGGGCGGGGGCGCCCACGGGGCCGGTCTCGGCCGCACCGAGAGCTCGTCGGACGACCCCTCCGAGGGACCGCCACGGCCGGAACCACGATGCGTGCCGGTACCCTTGAGCGCTGCTGGCGAGGCGCCGGCCGTCCCCCCTCCGGACCCGATGTCTGCCAGCGACGTTCAGCGGGCAAGCAAGAAGGCCTGTGCACGGGTCGGCCACCGGCTCGCTGCCACCCATCGCCTGAGGTCCTGGTCTTCGCCGGGCGCCGAACGTCCACCCCTGGAGGGGACCCGTGCCGAACCCCGTGCAACGCTACGAGCAGGTCGTCGTGAGCGGCCTCGCCCACGTCGACGCACCCGTCCGGGTGACCTCGGCGGAGCTCGAGGAGCAGATCGCGCCGACGCTCGCCCGGTTCGGGCTGTCGTCGGGCACGCTCGAGTCGCTCTCCGGCATCGTCGAGCGGCGGATGTGGGAGCCGGGGGCCACGCCGTCCTCGGTGAGCACCGAGGCGGCCCGGCGCCTGCTCGCCACCAGCCCGGTGGACGTCTCCGACATCGGGGCGCTGGTGAACACCTCGGTCGACCGGGACTTCGTCGAGCCGTCGACCGCCTGCATCGTGCACGCCAACCTCGGCCTGCCCCCCGAGGCCATCAACTTCGACGTCGGCAACGCGTGCCTGGGCTTCCTGAACGGCATGGCCCTCGTCGCCGGGATGATCGAGCGGGGCGACGTCGACCACGGCCTCGTCGTCGACGGTGAGGGCAGCCGCTTCGTGACCGAGGCGACCATCGCCCGCCTCGCCGACCCTGCGGTCGACAAGCGCACGTTCAGGGAGTCGATCGCCACCCTCACCCTGGGGTCGGGCTCGGCCGCCATGCTCCTGTCGCGCGCCGACATGGTCGAGGGCGGCCACCCGTTCCGCGGGTTCATCAGCCGCGCCGCCACCCAGCACCACGAGCTCTGTCGGGGTCAGTTCGACGACATGCGGACCGACACCCGACGGCTGCTCTCCGCCGGCATCACGCTCGCCCGGGACTCCTACAAGGAGGCGGTCGAGGCCTTCGACCTCAGCAACGAGGCGGTGGCGCTCTACGCCATCCACCAGGTGAGCCGCGTCCACTCCCGGCAGGTGGTCGAGACCCTCGGCCTCGACCCCGACAAGGTGCCGCTGCTGTACCCGAACTTCGGCAACATCGGCCCCGCCGGCCTCGTGATCACCCTCTCGAAGGCGGTGGAGGCCGGCCGCCTGACGGCGGGCGACCGGGTGGCGATGATGGGCGTGGGCAGCGGCCTCAACGCCGGGCTCGCCGACATCGAGTGGTAGCCACCGCGACGCTCGACCTCGACGGGCTGGCCTACCGCTACGTCGACGAGGGGACCGGCCACCCGGTGGTGATGGTCCACGGCAACCCCTCGTGGTCGTACATGTACCGCAAGCTCGTCGCCGCCCTCAGCGGGGAGCACCGGACGATCGCGCCCGACCACATCGGCATGGGTCGCTCGGACGCCCCGCCCCGGTCCCGCTACCCCTACGACCTCGCCCGCCGCGTCGAGGACTTCACCCGGTTCATGGACTCCCTCGAGCTGGGTGAGCCGGTCACGCTCGTGGTGCACGACTGGGGCGGGATGATCGGCCTGGCCTGGGCGGTCGAGCACCCGGAGCGGGTGGCGCGGCTGGTGCTGCTGAACACGGCGGCGTTCCCCCTGCCGGCCCACAAGAGGCTGCCGCTGTCGTTGCAGCTGGCCCGAACACCCTTCGTCGGCGAGCTCCTCGTCAGGGGGGCGAACGCCTTCGCCATCGGCGCCACCGTCCTCGGCGTGCGGCGGGGGCGGATGCCGAAGGCCGTCCGCCAGGGCTACCTGGCGCCCTACTCGTCGTGGGGGCGGCGCCTCGGCATCAACCAGTTCCTGCAGGACATCCCGGTCGAGCCCTCGCACCCGTCCTACCCGGTGGTCGAGGCCACCGGGGAGCGCCTCGACCGGCTGGGCTCGATCCCCACGCTGATCTGCTGGGGCACGAAGGACCCCGTCTTCGACCTCGACTACCTCGGTGAGTGGGAGCGTCGGCTCCCCCAGGCCGAGGTGCACCGGGTCGACGCCGGTCACTTCGTCCTCGAGGACGCGCCCGACGTCGTGGTGCCCCTGATCGAGGGGTTCCTCGCCAGGACATGACCCGGATCCTCGACGGGCTCGACGAGGCGGCGCGGCTCCGACCGAACGTGGCCGCCACGCTCCTCCCCCGCGGTCGAGGGGGACGCGGCGCCAGCGGCTACCGGGCCACGACCTTCGGGCAGCTCCAGCACCGGAGCGACGTGCTGGCGGCCGGGCTGACCGCCGCCGGTGCCACAGCAGGAGCGAAGGTGGCGCTGCTCGTGCCACCCGGGGACGACTTCTTCGCCCTGAGCTTCGCCCTCCTCAAGGCGGGAGCCGTGCCCGTCCTGATCGACCCGGGCATCGGCACCGACAGGCTCCGGCGCTGCCTCGCCGAGGCGGCGCCCGAAGCCTTCATCGGGTCGGCCAAGGCCCACCTGGCGAGGGCGCTGCTCCGCTGGGCACCCGGTGCCCGGCGCCTGTCCGTCCGGCGCCTCGAGCGGGCCGGCCGGGGCCTGCTGCCGTACGTGGCCACGCCCAGGCCGGACGACGAAACGGCCGCTGTGCTCTTCACCACCGGCAGCACCGGGCCCCCGAAGGGCGTCGAGTACCGCCACCCGCACTTCGCCTCCCAGGTCAGGTCCCTCCGGGCCCTGTACGACCTCCGCCCCGACGAGGTGAGCCTGGCCACCTTCCCGCCCTTCGCGCTCTTCGGGCCTGCGCTCGGCCTCACCACGGTGATCCCCCGGATGGACGCCACCCGCCCTGCGTCCGCCGATCCCAACGAGATCGTCGACGCCGCCACCGCCTTCTCCGCCTCGGTGATGTTCGGGTCGCCCGCCCTGCTGCGCACGCTCGGGCGACACGGCCGCCGCTCGGGTGACCGCCTGCCGGCAATGCGCACGGTCGTCTCGGCCGGCGCACCCGTCCCCGAGCCGGTGGTCGAGGACGTGGTGGCGATGATCGGCGCCGGAGGGCGGGTGGTCACCCCCTACGGGGCGACCGAGGCGCTCCCGGTCTCCTCGATCGCCTCCGAGGAGCTGCTCGGCCTCCCGCCCCGGCCCCGCCGGGGGGTCTGCGTCGGCCGGCCTGCCCCCGACGTCGAGGTGGCCGTCATCCCCGTCACCGACGGCCCCCTGCCCCGGCTCCCCGAACCCGTCCCGGGAGGGACCATCGGCGAGATCGTGGTGCAGGGGCCCGTGGTCACGGCCGGCTACCTGGGCCGTCCGGACGCGGTGGCCCTCGCCAAGACGGACTGGGACGGGCGGCTGGCGCACCGCATGGGTGACCTCGGGTGGTTCGACGCCGACGGCAGGCTCTGGTTCTGCGGGAGGGTCGCCCACCGCGTGGTCACGGCCGAGGGCACGCTGTTCCCGCTCCCGTGCGAAGAGGTCTTCGCCGTGCACCCCCGGGTGGCGCGCGCTGCGCTCGTCGGCATCGGCCCGCGCGGCGAGCAGCAGCCCGTCCTCTGCGTCGAGGTCGAGCCCGGCTCCCCGCCGGACGACCGCCTCACCGACGAGCTCCTCGCCCTCGGCGCCCGCCACCCCGACACGAGGGGCATCCGGACGGTCCGGTACCACCCCGGCTTCCCGGTCGACGCGCGCCACAACGCCAAGGTCGGCTACGAGGAGCTGACCAGGTGGGTGGAGGAGCACCCGTGAGAGCGCTCGTCACCGGCGGAGGCGGCTTCCTCGGTGGCGCCATCGTCGGTCGGCTCCTCGAACGGGGGTGGGACGTCCGCAGCTTCGCCCGCGGCGCCTACCCGCAGCTGGGTGCCCGGGGGGTGGAGGTGCTCCGGGGCGACATCACCGACCCCGAGGCGGTGGAGCGTGCGGCCAGCGGGTGCGACGTCGTCTTCCACGTCGCGGCGCGGGTCGGGGTGGGCGGCCCCTCCCGGCCGTACCGGCAGGCCAACGTCGGCGGGACGTCCAACGTGATCACCGCGTGCCGGCGCCAGGGCGTGGGTCGCCTCGTCTTCACGAGCTCCCCGTCGGTCGTCCACGGCGGCGCCGACCTCGCCGGCGCGTCGGAGGCGCTCCCGTACCCGTCCGGCCACCTGGCCGCCTACCCGGCCACCAAGGCGAGGGCCGAGCGGCTCGTCCTGGCTGCGAACGCCCCGTCGCTCGCCACCACCTCCCTCCGCCCCCACCTCGTCTGGGGCCCAGGTGACACCCACCTCGTGCCCGAGCTCGTCGAGCGGGCCCGTCGTGGGCGCCTGCGCTTCGTCGACGGGGGCGCGGCGGTCGTCGACGCCACCTACGTGGACAACGCCGCCGAGGCACACGTGCTGGCCGCCGAGCGGCTTGCCGGTGACGGGGCCCCGGCCGGGAGGGCGTACTTCGTGGCCAACGGCGAGCCTGCACCGGTCCGGGTGCTGGTCAACGCCATCCTCCACGCCGCCGGCCTGGACGAGGTCACGGCGTCGGTCCCCTTCCCCGTGGCCTACGCAGCAGGGGCGATCGCCGAGCTCGCGTGGCGCGTGGCCCGCCGCAGCGACGACCCGCCGCTCACCCGCTTCGTGGCCCGCCAGCTGGCCACCGACCACTGGTTCGACCTCGGTGCCGCCAAGCGAGACGTGGGCTACGAGCCGTTCGTCAGCACCAGCGAGGGCCTCAGCCGACTCGCTGCGAGCCTCTCGGGAGGCTGAGAACCCGGTGCCGGGCCGCGCCGGGCGTGTG
>CADCSY010000097.1 GCA_902805555.1 uncultured Acidimicrobiales bacterium
GGACGAGCCGGCGGCGGCGACCGTTCCTGACGTGGTTCGACATGTGTGTTCCTCTGTTCGTGGGGGCCCGCCGAGTCCGAGCCCGATCCGTTCTATGTCGAGTACCTTAGGTCACTTTACCGACTTCGTCGGCATTGGAGCGGGAAATGTCTGGACGTGTCGCGTCTCACGGCCGCGCGCCTGTCCGAGTCGGGAGACGGCGTGGTTTACGCGAGACGCGCCATTACTGTGGAACGTGCAGCCACCGCTGCGTCCCAGCCATGAGGAAAGGCGTGACCACGCTGTGACCAAGCAGGTCAAGCAACTGGACCGGGTCATCATCCGGTTCGCCGGTGACTCCGGCGACGGCATGCAGCTGACCGGCGACCGCTTCACCCAGGAGTCCGCCGCGTTCGGCAACGACCTGTCGACGCTGCCGAACTTCCCGGCCGAGATCCGCGCACCCCAGGGCACGCTGCCGGGCGTGTCCAGCTTCCAGGTGCACTTCGCCGACCACGACATCCTCACCCCCGGCGACGCCCCCGACGTGCTGGTGGCGATGAACCCCGCCGCCCTGCGCGCCAACCTCGGCGACCTGCCCAAGGGCGCCACGGTCATCGTCGACACCCACGACTTCAGCGGCCGCAACCTGAGCAAGGCCGGCTACACCACCTCACCCCTCGACGACGGCTCCCTCGACGAGTACGCCCTCCACCAGGTCGACCTGACCGGCATGACGGTCGCTGCGGTCAAGGAGTTCGGCCTCTCGCGCAAGGACGCCGCGCGCGCGAAGAACATGTTCGCCCTCGGCCTGCTCTCGTGGATGTACGGCCGCCCGACCGAGGCCACGGTCGACTTCCTCACCCGGCGCTTCGCCAAGGTGTCCGAGATCCGCGACGCCAACATCACCGCCTTCCAGAGCGGCTGGAACTTCGGCGAGACCACCGAGGCGTTCGCGGTCAGCTACGAGATCAAGCCGGCGCCGATGTCGCCGGGCACCTACCGCAACATCACCGGGAACCTGGCCCTGTCCTACGGCCTGGTCGCCGGCGGCGTGCAGTCGGGCCTGCCGGTGTTCCTGGGGTCCTACCCCATCACCCCGGCCTCGGACATCCTTCACGAGCTGAGCAAGCACAAGGCCTTCGGCGTCACCACGTTCCAGGCCGAGGACGAGATCGCAGGCGTCGGTGCGGCCATCGGCGCCTCCTTCGCCGGCACGCTGGGCGTCACCACCACCTCGGGCCCCGGACTGGCGTTGAAGTCCGAGGCCATCGGTCTCGCGGTGATGACCGAGCTGCCGCTCGTGGTCATCGACGTCCAGCGCGGCGGCCCGTCGACCGGACTGCCGACCAAGACCGAGCAGGCCGACCTGCTGCAGGCGATGTTCGGCCGCAACGGCGAGTCCCCGGTGCCGATCGTGGCGCCGCAGTCGCCGGGCGACTGCTTCGACGCCGCGCTCGAGGCCATCCGCATCGCGGTGACCTACCGGACGCCGGTGCTGCTGCTCTCCGACGGCATGCTGGCCAACGGCTCCGAGCCCTGGCGGGTGCCCGAGCTGTCCGAGCTGCCGAGCATCGACCCCGCCTTCGCCACCGGACCCAACCACGCCGTCGACGACGGCGACGACGACTTCTGGCCCTACCTCCGCAACGAGGAGACCCTGGCCCGCCCGTGGGCGATCCCGGGCACCGCCGGGCTCGAGCACCGCATCGGCGGTCTCGAGAAGGGTGACGGCCACGGCAACATCTCCTACGACCCCGCCAACCACGACTTCATGGTGCGCACCCGCGCCGCCAAGGTGCAGCGCATCGCCGAGTCCCTGCCGCCGCTCGAGGTCGACGACCCCACGGGCGACGCGAAGGTGCTGGTGCTCGGCTGGGGCTCGACGTACGGCCCGATCGGTGCCGGCGTACGCCGGGTCCGCAAGGCCGGCTACCGCGTCGCGCAGACCCACCTGCGTCACCTGAACCCGTTCCCCAAGGACCTCGGCGAGGTCCTCGCGCGCTACGACAAGGTGCTCGTGCCCGAGATGAACCTCGGCCAGCTCTCGCTGCTGCTCCGCGCGGAATACCTGGTCGACGCGGTCGGCTACAACCACGTCCGCGGACTTCCCCTCAAGGCCGCCGAGCTGGCCGAGGCCATCGGCGAGCTGGTCGCCCAGGCCGAGGGCGTCGACGTCGATCTCACCCCCGCCCCCCAGGAGGCACTGTCGTGACCACGACCGAACTGCCGTTCCCCGGCCTCACCTCCGGCACCGACTCGGTGCCGACGCTGCAGCCGGACGAGGCGGCGCAGACCGGCAAGGACTTCACCTCCGACCAGGAGGTGCGCTGGTGCCCGGGCTGCGGCGACTACGCCGTGCTCAAGGCCGTGCAGGGCTTCCTGCCCGGCCTCGGCCTGCGCCGCGAGAACATCGTCTTCGTCTCCGGCATCGGCTGCTCCTCGCGGTTCCCCTACTACCTCGACACCTACGGCATGCACTCGATCCACGGCCGGGCGCCGTCGATCGCCACCGGCATCGCCACCGCGCGCGAGGACCTCTCGGTGTGGGTCGTCACCGGCGACGGTGACGCGCTGTCGATCGGCGGCAACCACCTGATCCACGCGCTGCGCCGCAACGTCAACATGACGATCCTGCTGTTCAACAACCGCATCTACGGCCTGACCAAGGGTCAGTACTCCCCCACGTCCGAGGCCGGCAAGGTCACCAAGTCGACCCCGATGGGGTCGGTGGACCACCCGTTCAACCCCGTGTCGCTGGCGCTGGGCGCCGAGGGCACGTTCGTGGCCCGCACGATCGACTCCGACCGCAAGCACCTGACCTCGGTGCTCGCCGCGGCGGCCGCCCACCGGGGGACGTCGCTGGTGGAGATCTACCAGAACTGCCCGATCTTCAACGACGGCGCCTTCGACGCCATCAAGAACCCCGACACCAAGGCCGACGCGATCATCCCGCTCGTGCACGGCGAGCCGGTGCGCTTCGGCGCCGTGCTGGAGTCGGGTCTGGGCTCCAAGGGCCTGGTCCGCGACGCCGAGACCGGTGGGGTGAGGGTGGCGCAGGTCGCCGACGTGGGCGAGAGCGCCCTGCTCGTGCACGACGCGCACAGCCCCGACCCCACGATGGCGTTCGCGATCTCGCGGCTCACCGACTCCGGATACCTCAACCAGTCGCCGATCGGCATCTTCCGCCAGGTGGAGCGCCCGACGTACGACGATCAGGCGCGCGCACAG
>CADCSY010000098.1 GCA_902805555.1 uncultured Acidimicrobiales bacterium
CAGCGCGCCGCGTCGAGGTACGCCTCCAGCTGCGGGTGGTCGCTCATGCCTGGCCTCCTTCGGGCGGGACCCCGGTGGTCTGTGGCGGGGTCAGTCGGAACCAGTAGAAGCCGTAGCCACCCATGGTCAGGAGGTACGGCAGCTCGCCGACGGCCGGGAACGGCACGCCGCCGAGCACCTCGACGGGCACGTAGCCCTCCCAGTGGCGCAGGTCGAGCTCGACCGGCTGGGAGAAGCGGGAGAGGTTGTTGACGCAGATCATCACGTCGTCCTCGTGCTCGCGGGCATAGGAGAGCACGCTCGGGTTGGACCCGCCCAGGTCGGTGAAGGTGCCCAGGCCGAAGGCGTCGTGGCCGCGGCGGGCGTGGATCATCCGGCGGGTCCAGTGCAGCAGGCTGGAGGAGTTCTCCAGCTGCGCCTCGACGTTCACGCTCTGGTATCCGTAGACCGGGTCCTGGACGGCCGGCAGGTGGAGCTTGCCGGGCGTGGCGGAGGAGAACCCGGCATTGCGGTCGGGCGTCCACTGCATCGGGGTGCGCACGCCGTCGCGGTCACCGAGCCAGATGTTGTCGCCCATGCCCACCTCGTCGCCGTAGTACAGCACCGGCGAGCCGGGCAGCGAGAGCAGCAGTGCGGTGAACAGCTCCATGCGGTTGATGTCGTTGTCGAGCAGCGGGGCCAGCCGGCGACGGATGCCGATGTTGGCCTTCATCCGCGGGTCGGTGGCGTACTCCGACCACATGTAGTCGCGGTCCTCGTCGGTGACCATCTCGAGCGTCAGCTCGTCGTGGTTGCGCAGGAAGATGCCCCACTGGCAGTTCTCCGGGATGGCCGGCGTCTGCGCCATGATCTCGGAGATCGGGAAGCGGGACTCCCGGCGCACGGCCATGAAGATGCGCGGCATGACGGGGAAGTGGAAGGCCATGTGGCACTCGTCGCCCCCGACCTCGGGGTCGCCGAAGTACTCCACGACGTCGGTGGGCCACTGGTTGGCCTCGCACAGCAGCACGCGTCCGGGGTAGCGCTCGTCGACGAAGCGGCGGCACTTCTTGAGGAACTCGTGGGTCTCCGGCAGGTTCTCGCCGTGGGTGCCCGGGCGCTCGTAGAGGTACGGCACGGCGTCGAGGCGGAAGCCGTCGAGACCCATGTCGAGCCAGAAGGCCATGGCCTCCAGCATCGCGTCGTGCACCCGGGGGTTGTCGAAGTTGAGGTCGGGCTGGTGGTGGAAGAAGCGGTGCCAGTAGTACTGCCCGCGCTCGGCGTCCCAGCTCCAGTTCGACGGCTCGGTGTCGACGAAGATGATCCGCGCCTCCTCGTAGAGCTCGTCGGTGTCGGACCACACGTAGAAGTCGCCGTACGGGCCGTCCGGGTGCTTGCGCGACTCCTGGAACCACGGGTGGGCGTCGGAGGTGTGGTTCATGACGAAGTCGATGATCACGCGGATGCCCCGCTTGTGGGCCTCGTCGAGGAACTCGTGGAAGTCCTCGACGCTGCCGCACTCGGGCAGGATGCCGGTGTAGTCGGCGACGTCGTAGCCGCCGTCTCGCAGGGGCGAGGTGAAGAACGGCGGCACCCACAGGCAGTCGACACCGAGCCAGGCGAGGTAGTCGAGCTTCTCGATGAGTCCCTTGAAGTCACCGACGCCGTCGGCGTTGGAGTCGCGGAAGGACCGCACCAGCACCTCGTAGAACACCGCCGTCTTGAACCAGTCGGGCTGGTTGCCGATCGCGAGCTCGCCGATCTCCTGGGCGCTCGCCGGATGGATGGGCTCCTCGGTGGTCGGGATGGTGTCGAGCAGGCTCTCGGGGTCGGTCAACGGGCGCTCCTGACGGAGATGATGTGGACGGGTTCGTAGCCGGGGTCGAGACGGACGTAGTTGTGCGCGCCCCAGCTCCACTCCTCGCCGGTGATCTCGTCGTGGGCGATGAACGAGTCGCCCCAGTCGAGCCCGAGGGCGGGCAGGTCGAGGTGGAGCATCGTCTCGCGGGTGCCGTGCGGGTCGAGGTTGGCCACCACGATGACGACGTCGTCGCCGGCGATCTTGCTGTAGGCCAGCACGGCGTCGTCGTCAGTGGCGTGGACCGTGACGTTGCGCAGGAGCTGGAGGGCCGGGTGCGCGCGGCGCAGGCGGTTGAGGCGGGTGATGTACGGCGCGAGCGTGCGGCCCTCGGCCGCCGCGGAGTCCCAGTCGCGCAGGCGGATCTGGTACTTCTCGGAGTCGAGGTACTCCTCGCTGCCCGGCTTGACCGCCACGTGCTCGTAGAGCTCGTAGCCGGCGTAGACGCCCCAGCTCGGCGAGCCGGTGGCCGCCACCGCGGCGCGGATCTTGAACGCCGCCGGGCCGCCGTACTGCAGGTAGGCGTGGAGGATGTCGGGGGTGTTGACGAAGAAGTTCGGGCGCATCGTGTGGTCGGACTCGTGGGACACCTCGAGGAGGTAGTCGCCCAGCTCGCCCTTGGCGGTGCGCCAGGTGAAGTAGGTGTAGGACTGGTGGAAGCCCACCGCGCCGAGGCCGTGCATCATCGCCGGCCGGGTGAAGGCCTCGGAGAGGAAGATGACGTCAGGGTCGGTGCGCCGCACCTCCTTGAGCAGCCACTCCCAGAACGCCAGCGGCTTGGTGTGCGGGTTGTCGACGCGGAAGATGCGCACGCCGTGCGCCATCCAGTGCCGCACGATCCGCAGGACCTCGCGGCAGATCCCGGTGGGGTCGTTGTCGAAGTTGACCGGGTAGATGTCCTGGTACTTCTTCGGCGGGTTCTCGGCGTAGGCGATGGTGCCGTCGGCGCGGGTGGTGAACCACTCCGGGTGGGTGGTCACCCACGGGTGGTCCGGCGCCGCCTGCAGCGCGAGGTCGAGTGCGACCTCCAGCTCGAGCTCGCCGGCGCGGGCGACGAAGGCGTCGAAGTCCTCGAAGGTGCCCAGGTCGGGGTGGATGGCGTCGTGGCCGCCGTCCTTGCTGCCGATGGCCCACGGCGAGCCGGTGTCGTCGGGGCCGGGGGTGAGCGTGTTGTTGGGGCCCTTGCGGTTGACCTCGCCGATCGGGTGGATCGGCGGCAGGTAGATGACGTCGAAGCCCATCTCGGCCACCGCGTCGAGCCGCTTCGCCGCGGTGGCGAACGTGCCGGAGGTGACCTTGCCGGTCGTCTCGTCGCGCGTGGCGCCCTCG
>CADCSY010000099.1 GCA_902805555.1 uncultured Acidimicrobiales bacterium
CTACGGGCACGAGGCCGGTGACCGTGCCCTACGCCTCTTCGCCGATGCTGTCCGGGCGTCACTGCGCACCGAGGACCTCTTCGCTCGTTGGGGTGGGGAGGAGTTCGTGATCGCCCTGCCGTTCGCCGACCGCTTCGACGCGCACGAGTCGCTCGATCGTGCCCGCCACGCCCTGGTGACGGCGTGTGCCAAGGCGGAGACACCCGGCTTCACAGCATCGTTCGGCGTCGCCGACACGACGCAGGCGGAGCGCCTCGACGTGCTCCTGCGCACCGCTGACAAGGCCCTGCTCGGGGCCAAGGCGGCCGGACGCGACCGCGTGCACGGTGGGGAGCGGACCAGCGGCCGCGCGCCGGCGGTCCGAGTCGCGGTCACCGGCCACGAGCCCGTCCCGTCTCGTTGAAGCCCGCCGACGACTCCAGGGCCTGCGAGGACGAGATCGCCGTCGGACCGGATCTGCAGGAGACGGAGCGCCTGGTCGGCTCGTTCCCCGCTAGGACTTGAGGAGGAAGGCGGTGGGATCGTCGCCGGGGGTGGCGTCGTCGCTGCCGAGCAGGAGCTCGACCTCGTCCGCCAGGAGGGGGTGGGCGTCGAGGCCACCGGGGCCGTCCACGAGGGAGAAGGCGACCGTGCGGGCACGCTCGATCCACGGGCGGTCGTGGCGGAGGGAGGCGAGGCGGAGGTCGTTGCGCCCCTTCTGGCGGGCGCTCATCAGCGTCCCCTCCCCCCGGAGGTCGAGGTCCACCTCCGCCAGGTGGAAGCCGTCGTCCGAGTCGACGAGCGCCTGGAGCCGCGCTGCGCCCGGCGACGGGCGCTCCGCACCGTCGGCGGGCGCGTCACCCTCGGACGACTCGGCGGCACCGAACAGGTAGCAGGACGACGCCGCGCTCCCCCGGCCGACGCGGCCCCGCAGCTGGTGGAGCTGTGCGATGCCGAAGCGGTCGGCATCGAGGACGACCATGACGGTCGCGTTGGGGACGTCGACGCCGACCTCGATGACGGTGGTGGCGACGAGCACGTCGAGCTCACCGGCGCGCACGGCGTGCATCACCTCCTCCTTCTCCTTGGCGACCATGCGGCCGTGGAGGAGGCCGAGGCGCAGGCCGCGCAGCTCGCCAGCCCCGAGCTCCTCGAACGTCTCGGTCGCCGACGCCACCTCGAGCTTGTCGGACCCCTCCACCAGCGGGCACACGACGAAGGCCTGGCGGCCCTGCGCCACCTCGTCGCGGACGTGGGACCACGCCGCCGCCTCCCCGACGGCCTCCTTCGCCCAGACGGTGCGGACCTTCTTCCGTCCCTTCGGCAGGTGCTCGAGGGTGCTGACGTCGAGGTCCCCGTAGACGGTCATCGCCGCCGTGCGGGGGATCGGCGTCGCCGTCATCACCAGCACGTCGGGGACCGGGCCGCCCTTGCCTCGCAGCGCAGCCCGCTGCTCCACGCCGAAGCGGTGCTGCTCGTCGATGACGACGACGCCGAGGCTCTTGAAGGCGACCGCGTCCTCGAGCAAGGCGTGGGTGCCGATCACGATGTCGACCTCGCCTGCGCCGAGGCCGGCCATGAGGCTCCTGCGCTCCGCCGCCGTCGTGCGGTTGGTGAGCAGGGCGACCGCGAGCCGGCGGGACCCGAAGAGGTTCGCGTCGTCCTCGAGGGTGACCTCGTCGAGCATGGCGGTGACGCTCTGGTGGTGCTGCTCGGCCAGCACCTCGGTCGGTGCCATCAGGGCGCCCTGGTGGCCGCCCTCCACCGCAGCGACCAGGGCTGCCACCGCCACCACCGTCTTGCCGCTGCCCACCTCGCCCTGGAGGAGCCGGTGCATGGGCACCGGTGCTGCGAGGTCGGTGCCGATCTCGTGGAGGACCTTGCGCTGGTCACCCGTGAGCTCGAAGGGGAGGCCGGCGAGGAACGACTGGACCATCGGGCCGTCGATCCGGTGCTCGAACCCGACGGAGGTCTGCTCGAGCAGCCGCTTGCGGGCGACGAGGGCGACCTGCACCCGGAGCAGCTCGTCGAACACCAGGCGCTTCCGGGCGGCGGTGACCTCGCCCATCGACTGAGGGAGGTGGTGGCCGTGGAAGGCTGACGTGCGGTCGACGAGCCGGTGGGTCGCCAGGACGTCGGCGGGCACCGGGTCGGCCAGGGCGCCGGCCCGCTCCAGCGCCTCGCGCACCCAGTCACCGATCTCCCAGGTGGTGAGCGCCACCTTCTCCGACTGCGGGTAGATCGGCACGATCCTGCCGGTGCGGTCCCCCACGAGGTCGACGACAGGGTTCGTCATCTGCAGACGTCCCCCGAAGACGTCGACCTTGCCGAACAGCACGGCGTTGGTCCCCGCCGCCAGCTGCTTCGCCCGCCACGGTTGGTTGAAGAAGGTGCACCGGAGGACGCCCCTGCCCCCCGCCCCGTCCCTGAGGTCGACCTGCACGAGGGTGCGCCCCCCCTTCACCCGGCGCACGTCCACCCGGTCGACCACCGCCAGCACGAGAGCCTCCTCACCCGCACGGAGCTCGGCGATGGCCCGCTGGTTCGTACGGTCGATGTGGCGGCGCGGGTGGTGCAGGAGCAGGTCGAGCACGCTCGTGATGCCCCGCTGCTCGAGCGCTGCGGCCTTGACCTTGCTGACGCCGGCGAGCTCGACGACCGGGATCGACGCGAGTCGACGCAGGCTGCGGCCGGCGGGTCGTGCGTCGACCTCCCCGCCGACCCGCCCGTCGCTCGGATCGCCCGCCACGCGGACATCCTGCCGCCTCCCGCTCGGTACGATCGCACGGGTGACGACGACCGGAGGCACCCCCGCCTTCGGACCGCTCCGGCTGGTGGCCACCGACCTCGACGGCACGATCGTCCGCAGCGACGGCACGGTGTCGGACCGGACCCGTGCCGCCTTCGCCGCCGCCGAGGAGGCCGGGGTGGGCGTGGTCCTGGTCACCGGCCGTCCGCCTCGGTGGATGCACACGATGGCGGACGAGACCGGCCACCGCGGCCTCGCCATCCTCTCCAACGGCGCCATCGTCTACGACCTCCACGAGGAGCGCATCGTCGAGGAGCACCCCCTCGACCCGGCGGCGGCCGCAGAGGTGGTGGCCGCCCTCCGCCGTGCCATCCCGGGCCTGGTCTTCGCGGTCGAACGTGGCGGGCGCTTCGGGCACGAGCCGGCGTGGATCCCCCGCTACGCCGTGCCCGACGACGTGCTCGTGGGTGAGCTCGACGACCTCCTCGCCGAACCCATGGTGAAGCTGCTGGCCCGCCACGACGAGCTGTCCGGCGACGAGATGGTGGCCCGGGCCCGGGCGGTGGTCGGCGGGGTGGCCACGGTCACCCACTCCGGGGTCGGCAGCACCGGGATGCTCGAGGTCTCCGGCCCCGACGTCACGAAGGCGTCGGCCCTCGCCCGCCTTGCTGCGAACCTCGGCACCGGCCCGGAGGGGACCGTCGCCTTCGGCGACATGCCGAACGACCTCCCGATGCTGGCGTGGGCCGGTCACTCGGTGGCGGTCGCCAACGCCCACGCCGAGGTGCGGGCGATGGCCGACGAGGTCACCGGCTCGAACGACGACGACGGGGTGGCCATGGTGGTGGAGCGCCTCCTGGCCGAAGCCGTCTAGCGCGCACAGTGCCCGAGCTGCCGGAGGTCGAGACGATCCGTCGCCAGCTTGCGCCCCGCCTCGTGGGACGCCAGGTGGTGGGGGCCGGCGCGCACGAGTCGCCGAAGTTCACGACGGCGGTGGCCGCCGTCGGGGGGACCGTCACGGCGCTCCGCCGGCGCGGGAAGTACCTCATCGCCGAGCTCGACAGCGGGTCGGACGGGGAGCGGGCCGACCTGGTGGTGCACCTGGGCATGACCGGCGTCCTCGCGTGCGCGACCGGGACCGGACCGGCGCCCTCGCCCCACCTCAGGGCCTGGTGGGCGCTCGGTCCGCCCGTCGGTGCCGACCCGGCTCTCGCCCCGTCCGGCCCGACCGGTGCCCCCGAGCAGGTGGCGGGTGGAGCGGATGACGGAGGGGGAGGCGCCGGCGGTCCGCTGGTGCTGACCTACACCGACGTCCGCAGGTTCGGGCGCACGATGGTGGTCCCCCACGGCGACCACGCCGCGCTGCCGACCCTCGCCCACCTCGGCCCTGAACCGCTCGGCGACGACTTCACCCCCGCCCACCTCCGCGCTGCGCTGCGACGGGCCGGCGCGCCGCTGAAGGCGGTCCTGCTCGGGCAGCGGGTGGTGGCCGGCATCGGCAACATCTACTGCGACGAGGCGTGCTGGCGGGCGGGGGTGCACCCAGGGCGGCGCTCGGTGGCGCCCTCGCAGCTGCCGGCCCTGCACGCGGCCATCCGTGCCGTGCTGCTCGAGGGGATCGAGCACGGGGGCACGACGCTGCGCGACTACCGGGACGGGGACGGGGCCAGCGGCTCGCACCAGCAGCACCTCGACTGCTACGGGCGGGCCGGTCAGCCGTGCCGCCGCTGCGGGACGCTGCTCGAGCGCTCCGTGGTGGCCGCGCGCGGCACGACCACCTGCCCGTCGTGCCAGCCGCGGCCTGCGGGCCGCCGACCGCCTCGAGGCGCTCGCGCCGGCCGCCGATGACCAGCCGACACCCCTCTGCTGATCGAGACCCCCGTGCACCGCATGATCTACGTCCGGGGGGACGCCGAGGTGCAGTTCGAGAACCGGTTCCTGCAGCCCGACGGCACCACGGTGTGGCTGCAGTGGGTGGCCCGGCCCGTGGCCGGGAGCGAGGAGTGGTGGGCCATGGGGCGCGACGTCAGCGAGTTCCGCCGCCTCCGTCGACCACGTCGCCCGCCTCGACGTGGCGGTCGGCGGATCGTCGGCCCGGGTGCTGGGAGCTGGACGCCCCAAGCGGCCTGCTGGACGTCGACGACGCCTTCCTGGCGCTGCTCTCCGCCCGTCGGCCGCGCCGGGTGGCACCAGTGAGCTGGCCATCGCAGGCCTCGGGGCCCTCCTCGCCGAGCCCGACCGTGGACCGGTCGTCGCAGCGCTCGAGCAGCTGAGGACCGATCGCAGCTCCACCTCCGCGATCGAGCTCTCGCTGCGCCTGGGGGCGGAGCCGTCGTTGCGCCACCTGTCCCTGCGGGGCAAGACGGTGGAGCGCGACCGTCGTGGCCGGCCGATCCGAGTCGTCGGCGTCCTGATCGACGTCACGACGGAGAGGGCCATGGAGGAGCACCTCATGCGCCTCGTCATGAGCGACCCGCTGACCGGTCTCGCCAACCGGCGCTCGTTCGACCAGGCGCTGCGCACCGAGCTGCGGCGGGCGACGCGCTCGGGCCACCCGCTGTCGCTGCTCATGGTCGACATCGACCACTTCGAGCGGTTCAACGACACCTACGGCCACCTCGTGGGCGACGACGTGCTGTGCCTCGTGGCGAGGGCGCTGACCGGCGCCGTCGTGCGGCCCGGCGACCTCGTGAGCCGGTTCGGCGGCGAGGAGTTCGCGGTCATCCTGCCCGAGACGGACGCAGCGGCCGCCTCGGTGGTCGCCGATCGCGTCCTGGAAGCGGTGCGTGCGGTGCGCCTGCGACAGGCGCCCGCCGCCTCGATCGCCGTCAGCATCGGTGCCGCGACCACCAGCGGCGAGGACCCCATCCCGGCAGCCGACCTCCTGAGCAGCGCCGACACCGCGCTCTACCGCGCCAAGGAGCAGGGCCGGGACCGGTGCGTGGGCGCAGACGCCATCGGGGCGAGCATCCTCGCCACCTGACGCCGGCGCCGAACCGGGCGCCTGCTGCTACTCCACGCCCAGGAGGTAGGGGTAGAGCGGCTGCCCGCCGTGGTGGACCTCGACCTCCACGCCGGGACGGTGCTCGGCCACCCACTCGGTGATGCGCCTCGTGTCGGCAGGGCTCGAACCCTCGCCCTCGATGATCGTGACCATCTCGTGGGACTCGTCCACGAGCGCATCGAGCAACCCTGTGGTGGCACCCGCCAGCGACGGCTCGACGGCGACGATGCCGCTGCGGGCGATGCCGAGCCAGTCCCCCGCTGCGATCGGCCCGACCTCGCAGCTGCTCTCCCGGACCGCCCGGGTCACCTCGCCGGCGAGCACGGCCTCGGCTGCGCCGGCCATCTCCTTGGCGTTGTCGGTGGCCGGGGCGTCGGGGTCGTACGAGAGGAGGGCGGCGAAGCCCTCGGCGATCCCGCGGGTCGGGACCACCCGGACGGTGACGTCGGTGAGCGCGTCGACCTGCTCCGCCACCGGGATGATGTTCTTGTTGTTGGGGAGGAGGACCACCTCGCTGGCGCCGGTGGCGGCCACCGCCTCGAGCAGCTGCGCGGTGGAGGGGTTCATCGACTGCCCGCCGGCGACGATGGAGGTGACCCCGAGCGAGCGGAAGATCCGCCGGATCCCGTCACCGGTGGCGACGGCGACGACGGCGGTCACGACGTCCCGGCCGGGCGCGGTCTCGCCCGCCACCGCCTCGGCTCCCTCCCGCACCCACCGCTCCTCCTCGACCTGCTCGAGGAGGTCGGTCACCCGGATGCGGCGCGGCCGGCCGATGTCGGTCGCGGCCTCGATGCTGGCCCCGATGTCGTCGGTGTGGATGTGGCAGTTCCAGATCCCGTCGCCGCCGACGACCACGATCGAGTCACCGATCCCCGCCCAGACCTCCTTGAAGGCGGGGACGGCCGCGTCGGGCGCCTCGAGCAGGTACATCACCTCGTACCGCAGGTCGGCGATCGAGCGGTCCCCCTCCCCCGCCATCCCGTGGGCGGCCGAGGGGGTGAGCTCGCCGAGCCCGTCAGGCGCTGCCGGCGGCGGTGGGATCGGGCGCCCGTCGACGACGTGGAGCGCGGCGTCGAGCAGGAGCAGGAGGCCCGCCCCCCCGGCATCGACCACGCCGGCCTCCTTGAGCACCGGGAGCTGCTCGGGCGTGGCGTCGAGCGCCTCCTGGCCGGCCGACCGGGCCTCGTCGAGCACGTCGACGAGCGAGGGCGCGCCGTCGGCGACGCAGCTCGAAGCGGCCTCGGCCGACCTGCGCACGACGGTGAGGATGGTGCCCTCCACCGGCCGCATCACCGCCTGGTAGGCGGCCTCCGCAGCGGCGGTCAGGGCGGCGGCAACGCCGGTCCCGTCGACGCCAGTGCCGTCGTCGTCGGCGAAGCCCCCGGCGATGCCCCGCAGGATCTGGCTCAGGATCACCCCGGAGTTGCCCCGGGCGCCCATCAGCGAGCCGTGGCTGATCGCCTTGCACGTCGCGGCCATGTCGGTGGCCGCGGCGTCGAGCTCGGCCACGACCGACTCGAGGGTGAGCGCCATGTTCGTGCCGGTGTCGCCGTCGGGCACCGGGTAGACGTTCAGCCGGTTGACGGCCTCCTGGTGCAGGCGCAGGGCGTCCCGGAAGGCGACGACCACGGCGCGGAGGTGGGCGGCCTCGAGGCGCACAAGCGTGGTCATGGCCGGGGATGCTAACCCTCGGGCTTGGTCGCCCTCTCGAACCGGCTGCTACCATCGCTCGGTTCCTGATCGACCCCGTTCCCGAAGGTGCGCGTACCCATGGCAGCAGTGTGTGAGGTGTGCGGCAAGCACCCGTCGTTCGGCAACAGCATCAGCCACAGCCACGTCCGCACGAAGCGCCGCTGGAACCCGAACATCCAGCGCATCCGCGCCATCGTCGACGGGTCGCCCAGGCGGCTCCACGTGTGCACCTCCTGCATCAAGGCGGGCAAGGTCACCAAGGCCGTCCGCAGCATCCGACCCGTCGCCTGAGCGACGCGTGAGGATCGCCGAGGGTGGGAGCGGCATGGCGCCGCCCCTCAGCAGCAACTCGTCCTGCCTGAGAGGCCTCCGGTAACGTCAGGCGCAGCGAGCGCCGACCGGAGGACGCAGTTGCAGGGAGTGGTGAAGTCGTACGACCCGGGGACGGGTCAGGGCGTGCTGTTGCGCGACCTCGATCGCACGGAGTACGACCTCGCTCCCGGCGCCCTCGAAGGCTCGGTCTTCCGGATGCTCCGACAGGGCCAGCGGGTCGTGTTCGACCTCGATGCGAGCGGGCGGGCCAGCGGCCTGCGGCTCGGTTCCGAGGTCGACATGGGCACCCCCGGGTACTCGGCGGAGGGCGTTCGCATCCCTGCGGTCGAGCAGGGGTAAGGCACCAAGCCATCGCCCCCATGGGGCCGTCGACGGAACACAACGGAGTGATCATGCGACCAGGAACGCAGACCGACCGGACCACCAACGCCGACCTGCTGGCATGGGTGGCCGACGTCGCGGAGCTGTGCGAGCCCGACGCTGTCGAGTGGTGCGACGGGTCCGAGGAGGAGTACCAGCGCTACTGCCAGCTCCTGGTCGACGCCGGCACCTTCACCAAGCTCGACGAGGGTCTCCGTCCCAACAGCTTCCTGGCCCGCTCCGACCCCGGCGACGTGGCGCGCGTGGAGGACCGCACCTTCATCTGCTCCGAGACCGAGGGCGACGCCGGCCCGACGAACAACTGGCGGGATCCCGCCGAGATGAAGGAGCTGCTCACCGGGCTGTTCCGGGGCTCGATGCGGGGCCGCACCATGTACGTGGTGCCGTTCTCCATGGGGCCCCTCGGCTCGCCCATCGCCCACATCGGGGTGCAGCTCACGGACTCGGCCTACGTCGCCGTGAACATGAAGCTCATGACCCGCATGGGCCAGCAGGTCCTCGACACCCTGGGAGACGGCGAGTTCGTGCCGTGCCTGCACTCCGTGGGCGCCCCGCTCGACGAGGGCCAGGCCGACGTCCCGTGGCCCTGCGACGCCGACAACAAGTACATCGTGCACTTCCCGGAGACGCGCGAGATCTGGTCGTTCGGCTCGGGCTACGGCGGCAACGCCCTCCTCGGCAAGAAGTGCTTCGCCCTGCGCATCGCGAGCGCCATGGCGCACGACGAGGGCTGGCTGGCCGAGCACATGCTCATCCTCGGGGTGACGCCCCCGGGGGGCGAGAAGAAGTACGTGGCGGCGGCGTTCCCGTCTGCCTGCGGCAAGACGAACATGGCGATGATGATCCCCACCCTCCCGGGGTGGAAGGTCGAGACCGTCGGGGACGACATCGCCTGGATGAAGTTCGGCGACGACGGCCGGCTCTACGCCATCAACCCCGAGGCCGGCTTCTTCGGCGTCGCCCCCGGCACGTCCGAGGAGACGAACCCCAACGCCCTGCGCACGCTCGACGCCAACTGCATCTTCACGAACTGCGCCGAGACCCCCGAGGGCGACGTCTGGTGGGAGGACCTCACCGACGAGCCGCCCGCTGCGCTGACCGACTGGAAGGGCAACGCCTGGACCCCCGAGACGGGGACCCCGGCCGCCCACCCGAACGCCCGCTTCACGGCCCCTGCGGCGCAGTGCCCGTCGATCGCACCCGAGTGGGAGGACCCCAAGGGTGTCCCCATCTCGGCCATCCTCTTCGGCGGGCGCCGAGCCACGACCGTGCCCCTGGTCACCGAGTCGCTCAGCTGGGACCACGGCGTGTTCCTCGGCTCGATCATGAGCTCGGAGAAGACCGCAGCGGCGGCCGGCACCGTGGGCGAGGTCCGCTTCGACCCCATCGCCATGCTGCCGTTCACCGGGTACAACGTCGGCGACTACCTGGCCCACTGGCTGTCCATCGGGACCCGCACCGACGCCGACAAGCTGCCCAAGCTGTTCTGGGTCAACTGGTTCCGGCGGGACGACCAGCGGAAGTTCCTGTGGCCAGGCTTCGGGGACAACGCCCGGGTCCTCAAGTGGGTGCTCGAGCGGGTCGACGGCGAGGGCGAGGCGGTCGACACCCCGATCGGTCGGGTCCCGGCGACGAGCGGGATCGACACCACCGGGCTCGACCTCGACGACGTCAAGCTCCAGCAGCTGCTGCAGGTGGACGAGGACGAGTGGCGTGAGGAGCTGCCGCTCATCGAGGCCCACTTCGCCGCCGTCGGGGAGCGACTGCCCCAGGAGCTGCAGGACGAGCTCGCGTCGTTGGAGAAGCGCCTCGCGGGCTGATCCCGCCGGAGGGGACGGGCCTCGACGATCTCGACGGCGGCGCCGCCGGGCGCCGCCGTCGTCGCGCCAGGACGCAGACGGCAGCGGTGCCGCGCCGCGTCGCGAGCTCGGTGTCGCCGCCGTCGACCGAGGCGGGGGGCGCCCCGGGTCCCGTGCGATACTTCGTCGTCGGCCACCTCGGCCGGCGGGGGCCCGGGGGGGCGTGCGAGGGCGGAGGCACGCTCGCCGTGCGCCACCGTCGGTGACACGAGGGGGGACCATGGCGTTGGAGATCGACCTCGGACCCGAGGCCGCGGCGTTCCGCGACGAGCTGCGGGCGTGGCTCGAGGCCAACCACCCGAGCGAGCTCGAAGGGGTGGAGATCACGCCCGGGGAGCAGCATCCAGGCATCCCCGCCTGGACGGAGAAGCTGGCCGAGGCCGGGTACCTCTGCGTGTCGTGGCCCGTCGAGTACGGCGGACGCGGCCTCACCGGCGTCGAGGTCGCCGTCATGAACGAGGAGTTCGCGCGGGCCGGCGTCCCCCGCGCCACCCGAGGGATGGGCGAGTGGCTCGTCGGCCCGTCGATCATCGTGCACGGCACCGACGAGCAGAAGGCGCGGTTCCTGCCCCGGATCATCTCCGGTGAGGACACCTACTGCCAGGGGTTCTCCGAACCGGACGCCGGGTCGGACCTCGCCGGTCTGAAGACGAGAGGTGTGGTCGACGGCGACGAGGTCGTCATCACGGGGCAGAAGGTGTGGACCTCGGGTGCGCAGTCCGCGTCGATGATGTTCTGCCTCGCCCGCACCGATCCGGACGCGCCGAAGCACCGGGGGATCTCGTACGTCCTCCTGCCCATGCGGCGCGAGGACGGCGAGCCGAACGGGATCGAGCTCCGACCGATCAAGCAGATCACCGGCGCCAGCCACTTCACCGAGACGTTCATCACCGAGGCGCGGGCGCCCGTCGCCAACGTGATCGGCGGGCTCAACAACGGCTGGCGGGTGACGATGACGACCCTCGGCAACGAGCGGGGCGGCAACGCCACGACCCAGCACGTGGCCTACACCAGGGACTTCTGGCGCACCGTGGAGCTCGCCCGCAAGCAGGGCAAGGAGACCGACCCGGTCGTGCGCCAGGACCTGGCCTGGGCCTACACGCACTGCGAGATCATGCGCTTCGCCGGCCTCCGCACGCTGTCGGAGGTGGTCGCACGCAAGGAGCCGGGTCCCGGCGCCTCCATCAACAAGATGTTCTGGTCGGAGTACGCGCAGCGCTTCGGGGAGATCCAGATGGGGATCCTCGGGGCCGAGGCCATGGTGCGGCCGCCGGACGGGTCGGCCGGCGACTACGCCCTCGGCCGCGTGCAGCGCGGCTTCCTGAGCAACCGCTCCGTCACGATCTGGGGCGGCACCGCACAGGTGCAGCGCAACATCGTCGGCGAGCGGGTCCTCGGGCTCCCCAAGGAGCCAGGGATGGCGGGGTCGCCGCCGAAGGCTCCGCCCGCCCCTGCGGAGCAGGCGGCCTCCGAGCAGGGGGCAGGCGCGCAGGGAGCAGGCGCGCAGGGAGCAGGCGCGCAGGGAGCAGGCGCGCAGGGAGCAGGCGCGCAGGGAGCAGGCGAGCAAGGGACCGGCGCGCAGGGAGCAGGGTCGTGAGCGTCGCCACCGACGACCCGCGCCTCGAGGCGCTCAGCCGCGGCATGGTCGTGTCGCACTTCGCCGAGCGCAACCCGGACGAGCCAGCCGTCGTCGTCGGCGACCGCACCGTCACGTTCGCCCAGCTGAACCGGCGGGCCAACCAGCTGGTGCGCGCCCTGCGGGCCCGCGGCGTCGGGACGGGTGACGGCATCGCCCTCATGTGCGCCAACCGCGTCGAGTTCGTCGAGGTGTGGTCGGCGGCCGAGCGCGCCGGCCTGCGCCTGACACCGGTGAACTGGCACCTCAACGGCGAGGAGGCCGGCTACATCGTCGACGACTGCGAGGCTGTCGCCTTCGTGGCCGACGCCCGCTTCGCCGACGCCGCCGCAGCCGCAGCCGCAGCCGCCCCCGCCGCCACCGTGCGCCTGGCCGTCGGTGGTCCGATCGACGGCTTCGACGACTACGACGCCGCCGTCGCCGCCGAGGACGGCGAGGACATCGACGACCCCGTCCTCGGCACCAGGATGCTCTACACCTCAGGCACGACCGGCCGCCCGAAGGGCGTGTTCCGGCCGCCGGCCACGGCGGCGGAGGCGGCGCTCACCGCGGCGGCCTCGGCCACCGTCAGCGGCTACCAGGCCGGGACCGGCCAGCTCCACCTGTGCACCGGGCCGCTGTACCACGCCGCCCCCCTCCTGCTCTCGCTGGCCCCGTCGCTCAACGCCGGGGTCGGCGTGGTGCTCATGGACGGGTGGGACGCGAAGGAGACCCTGGAGCTCGTCGACCGCCACCGGATCACCCACTCGCACATGGTGCCGACGATGTTCCACCGGTTGCTCTCGCTGCCGCAGGAGGTGCGGGACGCCTACGACGTGTCGTCGCTGCGCTTCGTCATCCACGGCGCTGCGCCCTGCCCCGTGCCGGTCAAGGCGGCGCTGATCGAGTGGTGGGGTCCGATCGTCTACGAGTACTACGCGGCGACCGAGGGGTCCGGGACCGCCGTCCAGGCGGTCGACTGGTTGAAGAAGCCGGGGACGGTCGGCAAGCCGGCCACCGAGGACCACATCCGGATCCTCGACGAGGCCGGTCAGGACCTGCCGCCCAACGAGGCGGGGACGGTCTTCCTCAAGTCCCCGGCGGTGGGACGCTTCAACTACTTCAAGGACGAGGGCAAGACCGAGGGTGCCTACCGGGGGGACTGGTACACCCTCGGCGACATCGGCTACCTCGACGAGGACGGCTGGCTCTTCCTCACCGACCGCAGCGCCAACCTGATCATCTCGGGGGGCGTCAACATCTACCCGGCCGAGGTCGAGGCCGTGCTCCTCACCCACCCCGCCGTCGGCGACGTCGCTGTGATCGGGGTGCCGAACCAGGAGTGGGGCGAGGAGGTCAAGGCCGTGGTGGAGCCGCAGCCCGGGACCGTGGGGTCGCCGGAGCTCGGCGACGAGCTGCTGGCCTTCTGCCGGGAGAAGCTGGCGAGCTTCAAGTGCCCTCGCAGCGTCGACTTCACCGACGAGCTCCCCCGCCACGACAACGGGAAGCTGTACAAGCGGGCGCTGCGAGACGCCTACCGGGCAGCTGCCTCGGGCTGAGCCAGAGGCCTGAGGTTGAGTGTTTGACCAACAGGTTTCGTGGTACATTGAGCATCGACCGAAAGGCACCACGCGAACAGTCAGGAGGCGAACATGCTTCTCCGCTACGACCCCTTCCGTGACCTCGACCGCCTCTTCGAAGCGGCCACCGGCAGCTCCCCCACCGGTGTCGCCCGGCAGATGCCGATGAGCGCCGTCCGCCGCGGGGACACGTTGCACGTCAGCTTCGACCTGCCAGGCGTCGATGCCGCCTCGATCGACCTGACCGTCGAGCGGAACCAGCTCACCTTGTCCGCGGAGCGTCGCCACGAGCGCCAGGAGGGCGACGAGTGGCTCGTGGCCGAGCGGCCCGCCGGCCGCTTCACCCGCCAGCTCATGCTGGGCGACAACCTCGACACCGACCGCATCGACGCCGACTACCGGGACGGCGTGCTGCAGGTGACGATCCCGGTGGCGCAGGCGGCCAAGCCCCGCAAGGTCAGCATCAGCGGGACCGGTGATGCCGGCACCACCATCGAGGCCAGCTCCAGCAGCAGCGAGGCGGGCTCGGACCCGGCGCTCGAGGAGCAGGCGGTCTCGGCCTGAGCACCGTCTCGGCCAGCCATGGCCGGGGCCAGGACGCATCTCAACCGGTCGGCCCGCCCCCTCGGGGCGGGCCGACCGCCGTCTCAGGGCAGGCGGCTCGACCAGGCGAGGGACAGGGCTGACGCCAGGAGGGCGGCTGCGAACGCACCGGCGGTGAAGCGCTCCCCGACCTCACGCTCCTCCTCGGTGAAGCCGATGGAGCTGCCGATGTCCTCGTAGACGCCCCGGAGCTGCTCGCCCGTCGCCGCCTCGAAGGTCGCCCCACCGGTGGCGTCGGCGATCGCCGCCAGGTCCTCCTGGTTGACGGGTACCGGGAGCGACTCCCCCTCGTACTCGATGGTCCCGGCGTCCGTGCCGAAGGCGATGGTGGTCACGGGCACGCCGGCCGCCGTCGCCGCCTCGACGGCCAGCTCGTTGGGCGTGCCGGCCGTGGTCTCGCCGTCGGACATCAACACGATGTGAGCCGGCACCTCGTCCCCCTCCTCCCCGATCGGGGACGCAGCGATGGACGCGAGGGAGGTGACCACCGCCTCCCCGATGGCGGTCGCCTCGGCCAGGGTGAGCCGGTCGAGGGCGCTGTAGACGGCGTCCCGATCGGTGGTGGGCGGCACGAGGACCGCAGCCGACCCGGCGAAGGAGACGAGACCGAGGTTGATCTGGTCGGGCAGCAGCCCGGTGAACGACGTGGCCGCTGCCTTGGCCGCCTCGAGGCGGGACGGCGTGACGTCGGTGGCGTCCATCGAGATCGAGACGTCGACGGCCATGATGATCGTGGCCCGCTCCCGGGGGACCCGCTCGGTGCGGGTGGGCCGGGCGAGGGCCACCACCATGCACCCGAGGGACACGAGCAGCAGGGCTGCGCTGAGGTGGCGCCGCCAGCCGGGTCTGCGGGGTGCCACGGAGGCGAGGAGCGCGAGGTTGGTGAACCGCACGGCGTAGCGCTGCCGGCCCCAGAGCTGGAGGACGAGGTAGGCGACGGCGAGGGCCAGGACGGCCACGCCCAGCACGAGGCGACCGGGTTCGAGGAAGCGCACGTCAGCGGCTCACGTGACCAGCGCCGGACGGCCCGAGGGGAGGGCGGCTCGGCGGCGTCGCCGACGGTCGACGAAGCGGACGAGGTCCACGAGCCAGTCACGGTCGGTGCGCACGACGACGTGGTCGGCACCAGCGAGCCGCAGCGCACCGGCGATCTCGTCGCGCTGGGCGGTCGCAGCCGCCTCGAAGCGGGCGCGCAGCCCGCGGTCCGCTGTCTGGACCTCGAGGTGCCTGCCCGTCTCGGGGTCCACGAGGGTGAGGAGGCCGACGTCGGGCAGCGAGAGGTCGCGGGGGTCGACCACCTCGACGGCGACGAGGTCCTGGCGGGCCGCCAGGGCTCGCAGGGGCCGGTCCCACCCAGGTGCGCCGACGAAGTCGCTGACCACCACCACCACGCCCCGCCGTCGTGCCATGCGGTCGACGAGGCGCAGTGCGCCTGCCAGGTCGGTGGGCCCGCCACCGTCGGCCCGGGGTGTGCTGGCCAGCCGGTGGAGCATGGCCGACAGGTGGTCCCGCCCGGGACGGGCCGGGATGCGGAAGGTGGCGCCGCCGTGGGTGACGACCGCACCGATCCGGTTGCCCGCCCGGGCGGTGAGGTGGCCGACGGCGGCTGCGACAGCGCCGGCAAGGTCACGCTTCTC
>CADCSY010000100.1 GCA_902805555.1 uncultured Acidimicrobiales bacterium
AAGATCAGCCCGAAGACCAGCATCCCGAGCCCGACCGTCACCAGCAGCGCGCCCACCAGGTCGATCCGGCCGGCGGTCTCCTCGTCACGGCTCTCGGGCACGAACGACGCGACGATCCAGAGCACGATCGCCGCGATCGGCACGTTGATCAGGAAGACCCACCGCCACGACCCCTGGTCCACCAGCCAACCGCCGAGCAGCGGTCCGATCACGGACGTGATCGCCGTGAAGCCGGACCACGTCCCGATCGCCCGTCCCCGCGCCTCGCCGGCGAAGGTCGCGCTGATGATCGCCAGGCTGCCCGGGACCAGGAGCGCCCCGCCGATGCCCTGCAGCGCCCGGGCGACGATCAGCTGCCCGACGTCCTGCGAGAGCCCGCAGGCGACGGAGGCGACGGTGAACAGCCCCACCCCGACCATATAGACCCGACGGCGGCCGAGCCGATCCCCGAGCGACCCGCCGACCAGGATCAGCGCCGCTAGGAACAGGGCGTAGGCCTCGACCACCCACTGGACCGCGGCGGCACTGGCGTCGAGGTCACGCTGGAGGGTCGGCAACGCGACGTTGACGACGGTCCCGTCGATGAAGGCCATGCTGGAGCCCAGGATCGTCGCCGCGAGCACCCACCGCCCGGTGACGACGGAGAAGCCGCCAGCGCCACCGGCATCCACACGCTCTGCTCTCCCCAAGCTCGGTCCTCTTTCCGTCTCTCAGTCGTCCCGTCTAACCGTCTCCGACGCGCCGCTTGTTCCACGGTTCCCCCGCCCGTAGGATAGCGACCACGCGACGGGGCCCACGCATCGGAGATCACCATGACCCTCGGCAACCAGCCGCCCCACGACCCCAGCCACCTCGCCGACGCCGACGAGGTCGACCTGCTCTGCCCCGGCTGCAACGCCGACCTGGCGATGGACGAGACCTTCCGGGCGTGGAGCGTGTGCGGCGCCTGCGGTCGCCACTTCTGGATCTCCGCCCGCGACCGGATCGCCATGCTGGCCGGGGGCCAGCCGGTCGACGAGCCGCCCTACGCCCTCCCCGCGCTCGACCCGCTGACGTACCACGACCGCCTCCCGGCCCCGGACCGCCTCTCCGACGTCCGGGACCGCGGCGCACTCGAGAACGCCGTCGTCGTCGCCCGGCTCGACCTGGGCGGGACGCGCTCGCTCGTCGTCGCGCTCGACTCCGCGCTGCTCTCCGGCGGGCTCGGCATCGTCGCCGGCGACAAGGTCCTCTCGGCCTTCGAGCGGGCAGCGTCCGAGTCGCTGCCGCTGGTCGTCATCTGCGGCGGGGGCTCCGGTCCTGTCACCGACGGCGTCCTGGCCGCGTTCCAGCCGGCGCGGATCGCGGGGGCGCTCCAGCAGCTCCACCGCACGGGCCAGCCGATGATCGCGGTGGTGACCCACCCGACCGGGAGCTCGATCCGGACCGGCCTGGCCAGCTTCGCGGACATCCTCCTGCTGGAGACCGGCGCCGCGAAGGACGGCCTGCGACCGGACGCGACGGTCGCCCGCCGGGAGCTCGCCAGCCGCCTCGGGGGCATCCTCGGGACCCTCGGCCGACGCCCGGTCTCGACTGCGCCCGCGGAGGGGCCCGCCCTGACCCTGGCTGAGTCGACCGACCACGCCAAGGTTCGCCTCGAGCGGGCCGGCGGTCGAAACGTCGTCCTGCTCTCGCTCGAGGCGACGGGGCTCAACCTCCTCTCGATCCCCGTCCTGGTCCGCGGTCAGCGCCTCTCCCACACGCTCGACCTTCCGCTGGTGGTCCACCTCTCCAGCACATCGTGCTCGCCGGCAGGGGAGCCGGCGATGATCCCCACCATCGCGGACGGCCTGCTGAGGCACCGCACGCCGGTCGTCGTCGTCCTCGACGGGACGTTCGACGGCTCGGTCGCCCCGCTCTTCACGGGGGACGCCACGATCGCGACCGCCGCGTCGGGCTTCTGTCCGGCTGGGAACCGCGGCCGGACCTACCCTGCCGCCGATTGCCTGCGCCTGGGCCTGTTCGACGCCGTCGTCCCCAACCTGGGCGAGCCGGCCGGCGCCGCTGAGCTCGACCGACTGCTGGACCGGATGCTCGGGGAGCTCGAGCGGTACAGCCCCGGGCGCCGGATCGACCGGCGGATCGCCGCGACCATCCGACGGGGCGCCGAGACGCCTGCCCGGAGCGAGGCCACCTGGCGGGAGCTGCACGACCTGTCCGACCTGCAGGGCGCGATCGGTCGCTCACTCGACGACATGCGCGGCCGCCTGGAGCGTCGCCAGCGGAAGCTGCCGCAGGTCGCCTCGTTCCCCGCCTTCCAGGAGCTCCAGCACCGCGCCGCCCTGATGCAGCTCAACATGCCCAAGTTCCAAGAGCGCGGCACCGCCCTGCGCGACCGCCTGACCGCCCGCCGTCCGAGACCGGAGGAGTAGGGGTGGACGGGAGCCCGCCCTCGAGGGAGGCGATGAGCGGCCGGCGGGCGCGCGGATCGAGCCCAGGCGGTTCGACGAGCCGAGTCCGGTTGTAGGGGCGGCCCTCGGTGGCCGGCGTCGCCACGGTTCGGTGTGCGACGGAGGCTTGCTGATCCTTGTTCCGCTTTCGATCGGGTTGGACATCGAACCACGGGAGGGCACAGGGCCCTCCCCGACGACCATGTCAGCTCGACTAAGCGTAGAGGTCGGAGTAAGGGGGCGGTGGCCTGCCGTCCCTGCCCCGGCGGTCGCCGCCTCGATGCCTCGCAATCTAAGATGATCGCTGCGTCCGATCTCGTCAGGAGTGCCCCGTGAAGCGCGTTCATCTTGTCCAGATCGGCGTCGGGCTGATCGGAAGCACCGTCCTCGAGCAGGTCGCCGGGAACCGCGCGACGTGGCGCGACCGGCTCGGGGTCGACGTCGGCGTCTCCGCCGTCGTCGGCTCGACCGCCGCGCTCCGTGCTCCGGATGGCGGCTTCACCGACGAGCACCTCCACACCATCGTCGCGAGCCGTCGAGGCGGGCAGTCGCTCGACCAGCTCGCCCAGCGGCTCGGCCTCGTGGCTGAGGAGCGGCACCGCGCCGTCTCGGCGGATGTCGTCGGCCCGGCCACGGTCGTCGTCGACACCGCCGCCGGCCCCGAGACGACGCCACTCCTCGGCGCCGCGCTGACCA
>CADCSY010000101.1 GCA_902805555.1 uncultured Acidimicrobiales bacterium
ACGTCGAGGTCGTCCACCAGTGCCTGCACGTAGAGGCCCGTCCCCCCGACCAGCAGGGCGCGCCGGCCCCTCCCGGTGATCGCCACCATGGCGGCGCGGGCCAGGGGGAGGAAGCGGGCGAGGGAGAAGTCCTCCGAGGGGTCGGCCACGTCGAGCAGGTGGTGGCGCACCTCGGCCTGGGCGGACCGGGACGGCTTGGCCGTCCCGATGTCCATCCCCCGGTACACCTGCATCGAGTCGGCGGTGACGATCTCGACGTCACCCGCCGCCAGCGCGAGCGCGTGGGCGAGGGCCGACTTCCCCGACGCCGTCGGCCCGACGAGGGCCACGGGGCCGGGTGCCCCGGCACGGTCGCCACGCCCCACCGCTCCATCGAACCAGACGGAGGCTGCACGGCCCCGGTCCCCTCGATCGGTTCGGCGCCGGTCTCCCGCATGCGGACCCCGGCCGCAGCCGGCCTGGGCTCCTGCGAGCACCTGGTGCGTCGTGGACCGGGCCATCAACAGGACGGTCCGTGGGCCGGTTGGCCGCAGGCGTCGATCAACCGGCGGTCACCGGGATGCGGGTCTTGTGCCGGGGCCTGGCGACGACCTCGACGAGGTCCCCGGCCAGGTGGTGGGGGGCGGCGGCGGTGACGAGCACGTTCGCCACCGTGCCGGCGCCGAGCGCAGCGGGCGAGGCGAAGTGGACGAGCTTGTTCTGTCGGGTCCGCCCGGTGAGGACCGAGGCGTCCTTGCGGGACGGTCCCTCCACCACGACCTCCTCCACCCGGCCGATGCGAGCCCGGTGCCTGGCCAGGGCGCTGCGCTCGACCACCACCCGGAGGCGCTCGAAGCGATCGGCCACCACGTCGGCGGGCACGAACGCATCGGCCATGCCGAACGCCTCGGTGCCGGGGCGCGGGCTGAAGACGAACGTGTAGGCGCTGTCGTACCCGGCCTCGGCCACCACCTCGAGCGTCCGGTCGAAGTCGTCGTCGGTCTCACCGGGGAAGCCCACGATGAGGTCCGTCGTCACCGCCAGGTCCGGGATGGCGGCCCGGGCCGCCGCGAGGCGCTGGAGGTAGCGCTCGGCGGTGTAGCCGCGGTGCATGGCGGCCAGGGTGACGTCGCTGCCGGCCTGCAGCGGCAGGTGCAGGTGCTCGCAGACGGCCGGGGACTCGGCCATCGCCGCGATCGTCTCCGGCCGCAGGTCCTTCGGGTGGGGGCTCGTGTAGCGCACCCGGCTGATGCCCTCGACCGCGGACACCGCCCGGAGCAGCTCGGCGAACTGCGGGGCGACCCCTCCCGCTCCCCCCTGTCGGCGTGCGGCGAGGCTGAGGTCTCGCCCGTAGGAGTTCACGTTCTGGCCGAGCAGGGTCACCTCGATGGTGCCGGCGTCGGCCAGCCGGGCCACCTCGGCCACCACGTCGTCGAACGGCCGGCTGATCTCGACGCCTCGGACCGAGGGCACGATGCAGAAGGCGCAGGCGTTGTCGCACCCGATCTGGATCGTCACCCAGGCCGAGTGGGCCAGGTCGCGCCGGACGGGCAGCGCCGACGGGAACGCCTCGGACTCGGCGAGGATCTCCATGAGGGGGCCCTCCTCCACCGACCGGTGGAGGAGCTCGACGGCCCGGCCGACGTTGTGGGTGCCGAACACCACGTCGACGAACGGCGCTCGGGCCTGGATGGCCGCCTGGTCCTTCTGGGCCAGGCAGCCGGCGACAGCGATCTGCATCGCAGGTCGCTCCCGCTTGAGGGCCTTGAGCTCGCCGAGGTGCCCGTAGAGCTTGTTGTCGGCGTTCTCCCGGATGCAGCAGGTGTTGAGCACCACGACGTCGGCCGACTGCACGTCGGCGACCTCGGTGAGCCCGTCGGACTCGAGCAGCCCGGCGATGCGCTCCGAGTCGTGGACGTTCATCTGGCACCCGTAGGTGCGGACGGCGTAGGTGCGCCTCAAGGCGGTCGCACGGGTCGGCGCCGCTCTCACCACCTCAGGGTCTCCCACCACCTCAGGCTACGGCCTGGCCACCTGCGGCCGGGTGCCCGGGCTCACTCCAGGCTGATCGGGAGGTCGTCGGGATCGAGCTCGTCGTCGGAGACCAGCACCTCGACCTCGTCACCGAGGCCGATGCCGACCTGGCGGCGGATCTTCTCGTCGATCTCCATCATGAGCTCGGGGGTGTCGGCGAGGAAGGTCTTGGCGTTCTCCCTGCCCTGGCCCAGCTGCTCGCCGTCGTAGGTGTACCAGGCACCCGACTTCTTGGCGATGCCGAGGTCGACGGCGATGTCGAGCACCGAGCCCTCCCGGCTGATGCCCTTGCCGTACATGATGTCGAACTCGGCCTGCTTGAACGGGGGGGCCACCTTGTTCTTGACGACCTTGACCCGGGTGCGGTTGCCGACGATCTCGACCCCGTCCTTGAGCGACTCGATGCGCCGGATGTCGAGGCGGACGGAGCTGTAGAACTTGAGCGCCCGGCCGCCGGGGGTGGTCTCGGGCGAGCCGAACATCACCCCGATCTTCTCCCGCAGCTGGTTGATGAAGATGCAGATGGTGTTCGACTTGTTGAGGTTGGCGGTGAGCTTGCGCAGCGCCTGCGACATGAGCCGCGCCTGGAGGCCGACGTGGGTGTCGCCCATCTCACCCTCGATCTCGGCCCGGGGCGTGAGGGCGGCCACGGAGTCGACCACCACGACGTCGAGGGCGCCGGAGCGGATGAGCATGTCGCAGATCTCGAGGGCCTGCTCACCGGTGTCGGGCTGGGAGATGAGCAGCTCGTCGATGTCGACGCCGATGGCGGCGGCGTAGGCCGGGTCCATGGCGTGCTCGGCGTCGATGTAGGCGCAGATGCCGCCGTTGCGCTGCGCCTCGGCGACCACGTGCATGGCCATGGTCGACTTGCCGGACGACTCCGGGCCGAAGATCTCGACGACCCGGCCACGCGGCAGCCCGCCGACGCCGAGGGCGAGGTCGACCGCCAGGGAGCCGGTGGAGATCGCCTCCACCTTCATGGTCCCCTTCTCCCCCATCTTCATGATGGAGCCCTTGCCGAAGTTCTTCTCGATCTGGCCGAGGGCCATGTCCAGTGCCTTGTCCCGATCCACCACTCGCTCCTTCATCAGCTGTCCCGTC
>CADCSY010000102.1 GCA_902805555.1 uncultured Acidimicrobiales bacterium
ACCGCCCCGTGATCTCGGTGGTCTCCTCGCCCTTCTTGCGGTGCTCCCGCTCCTTGTTGACGACCTCGGTGATGGTGACGGCGGTGCCGCACGCCTCGATCGTGATGGGCGGGACGCCCTCGACCGCTACGGGCGGATCGGCCGACCCGGCCCCATCCCTGATGCGAATGAGGTGCCGACGACGGCCGTGACGACCGCCCTTGCGAGCTTCCTCATGATGTCCCCCTCGTCCGTTACCGCAGCACAGCCCTTGTACCTCGGGACGGCGACGCGGCCACCGGCCTCTACTCCTCGAACCGGCCATTCGACGCTGCGGCAGGGGACGGCCGCGGCCGAACGTGACCCCGTCGTGTCCACCTCCATGGTCGTGGGCACCGGGTGGAGGAGGAGGGACGAGGAGTCGGGCAGGTCGGCCGGCGTACCCGTGCGCCCGGAGTCCGCAGCGGAGCCCCCGGGTGCAGCGGTTCCAGGAAGGTGAGCCGGTAGGATCGGGCGAACTGTGCGAAGGCTGATCAGGTTCGTCGTCGTCGTGCTGGCCGGAGCGCTGCTCGTGATCTCGTCGCTCGCGCTGCTCGCGCCGCAGGTCGACACGATCCTGGACGCCAACCGCGTCGACCAGGCCGACGAGATCGACCTCGAGCCCCTGGCGCAGCGATCGGTCGTGCTCGCGGCCGACGGCAGCCTGTTGACCTACCTCCTCGTCGAGGAGAACAGGGTGTCGGTCCCGCTCGAGGAGGTGTCGCCCACCTTCATCGACACGCTGCTCGCCATCGAGGACCAGCGGTTCTACGAGCACGACGGCATCAACGTGCGGGCCACGGCCCGGGCGCTGCTCGAGAACGTCAACGCCGGAGGGGTCGAGCAGGGCGGCTCGACGATCACCCAGCAGCTCGTCAAGAACGCGCTGGTCGGCTCCGAGCAGAGCCTCGAGCGCAAGGTCGAGGAGGCGGTGCTGGCCCGGCGCCTCGAGGACCAGATGACGAAGGACGAGATCCTCGAGCGCTACCTGAACACCGTGTACCTCGGCAACAGCACCTACGGCGTCCAGGCGGCCGCCGAGCTGTACTTCGGGGTCTCAGCCAAGGACCTCGACGTCGCCCAGTCCGCGTTGCTCGTCGGGCTGATCCAGAACCCCGAGGACCGGAACCCCTTCAGGTACCCCGCCGCCGCCCGCTCCCGCCGGGACGACGTCGTGGATCGGCTCCTCAGCGTCGGCCAGATCGAGGAGCCCGTCGCCCGCTTCATCAAGGCGACGGCGCTCCCGACCGAGGGCTACGTCATCCCGAACCGGCCGAAGGACTACTTCGTCGAAGAGGTGAAGGAGCGCCTGCTGCAGGACGAGCGCCTGGGTTCGACCCAGACCGAGCGCTACAACGCCCTGTACCGGGGCGGGCTCACCATCCGCACCACGGTCGAGCCACGGCTCCAGCGCCTCGCCGACGAGGCGGTGTCGACCGTCCTGCCGGACACCGGCGGGCAGTTCACCGCCTCCATCGTGAGCATCGATCCCCGCAGCGGCGCCGTCCGGGCCATGGTGGGTGGCCCGGGCTTCGGCAACGCGCAGTACAACATCGCCACCCAGGGCATCGGCCGCCAGGCCGGCTCGTCGTTCAAGCCGTTCGTGCTCACGTCGATCCTGGAGCAGGGGAACACGGTGGAGGACACCGTGGACGGGTCCGGGCCCTGCAGCTTCCCGAACCCGGCCGGCACGCCGGACCCCTACCCGGTGTCGAACTTCGAGCGTGCTCGGGGCGGGGTGGGCGACCTCCGGGCGCAGACGCTGCGGTCGTCGAACTGCGCGTACGTCAGGTTGGGGATCATCGCCGGGATCGACAAGGTGCTGGAGACGGCGAAGCGGCTCGGCATCACCCGTCAGGACCTCGCGGTCCAGCTGTCCGCTCCTCTCGGGACGAACGAGGTCCGGCCCATCGACATGGCCTCCGCGTACGGGACCTTCGCCAACGACGGGGTGCACTTCGAGCCGTACTACGTGGAGGAGGTCACCGACCGGGACGGCAACGTCCTCTTCGAGGGGCCGACGACCGGGAAGCCGGTGCTCGACCCCGGCGTCGCCAGGACCGTCACGTCGGTGCTCGTCGACAACGTCCGCAGCGGCACCGGGACGAGGGCGGCCTTCCCCGACGGGCGCCCGGCTGCCGGCAAGACGGGCACCACCCAGGACTCGGCCGACGCCTGGTTCGTCGGCTACACCCCCGAGCTCTCCACCGCGGTGTGGATGGGGTCGCCGGTCGACCGGACGCCGATGACGAACGTCGGGGGCATCAGGGTCACCGGCGGCACCTACCCGGCTCGGATGTGGCAGGCGTACATGGGCCCGACGCTCCAGCCGTACGAGCCGCTCTCGTTCCCCGAGCCCCCTGCACCCGATCCGGCGCGGGTCTCCCAGCGCCTGAGGTTGCCCACCGAGGCCTGGGCCCAGGCCGTCGCCGACGCCGCCGAGAGGCGAGCACCCCAGCGCCGGGCCACGACCACCAGCCCCGCCCGCCGCAGCGCCCCCAGCACGACTGCGCCGGAGAGCGGCTCGGCGACCACTGCCACGTCGCCGGCCGCCACCACGCCGCCGGCGACCACGGCCCCCCCGGCCAGCCAGCCTGCGCCGACGACGGCAGAGGGCGCCAGTGCCGGCGACGGCGGCGGGAACGGCGATGGCGGCGGGAACGGCAACGGGAACGGCAACGGCTCGTCCGACTGAGCCGCCCCGCTCGGTGGCGGGCCAGACTGTCGGCCGATGGCCGCCGCAGCCCTGCACACCCTCCTCGAGATCCAGGCGCTCGACACCCGGGCCGACCAGCTCACCCGTCGACGGGTGACCCTTCCCGAGCGGGCGGAGCTGGCCACCGTGGAGGCCCGTCGCTCCCGCCTCGCCGTGGACCGGGCTGCGACCGGTGCTCGGGTCCACGAGCTCGAGCGGACCCAGAAGCGGCTGGAGGACGAGGTCTCCATGCTCGAGGACAAGGCCACGAGCACCGACCGCCAGCTCTACAGCGGGACGGTGACGTCGCCACGTGAGCTGCAGGCGCTCCAGGACGAGGCGGCGTCCCTCCGCCGGCGCGTCGGCGCCGCAGAGGACCAGATCCTGGTCGTGATGGAGGATCTCGAGCCGCTGGTCGCCGAGGCTGGTGCGCAGGCCGCGGCCGGTGGAGCCGCCGACGAGCAGGCCGCGAGCCTCCGGGCGGCCGTGGCCGCCGAGGAGGGGTCGATCGACGAGGAGCTCCGGCGCGTGGCGGCCTCCCGGGCCGAGCTCCTGGCCGACGTCCCCCCCGCTCTGGTCTCGCAGTACGAGCGGATCAGGGAGCGGGCGGGGGGCGTCGGGATCGCCAGGCTGGACGGCCACCGCTGCACGGGCTGCCACCTCGAGCTCCCGAACCGGGAGGTGGACGAGCTCCGCCGAGCGCCGGCGGAGCAGGTCGTGCTCCACGAGGAGTGCGGGCGGATCCTGGTGCGGGACTGACGTGCTGCTCTGGTTCGCCGGCGGCTCGTTCCTGGCCGTCTGGCTGGTGTTCCGCGACCCCGCGATCGACCACCGGCTCGTGGTCGCCGGGGCCGTCCTCCCCGACCTCGTCGACCTCCCCTCGGGCGGGCCGTGGATCGCGCACACCCTGCTCGCCAGCGTCGTGCTCCTGCTCGGGATCATGCTCGCCACCAGGGGCCGCCGGCTGCTGCGCCGCCAGCTCCTCGCGCTGCCCATCGGGACCTTCCTGCACCTCGTGCTCGACGGCGCCTGGGCCGACACCGAGACGTTCTGGTGGCCGGCGTTCGGCCTCGACCTCGGGGAGGGGCGCCTGCCGAGCCTCGAGCGGGGTGCGCTGAACGTCGTGCTGGAGCTCGCCGGTCTCGCCATCCTCGTCTGGGCCTGGCGCCGCTTCCGGCTCGGCGAGCCCGACCGCCGCCGGCACCTCCTCCGCTCGGGTCGCCTCGGGCGGGACCTCGTCGGCTGAGCCTCGCCCCCCGGTAGCGTCCGCGGATGGCCGGGACGGACTTCGACAGCCGCATCGCAGCCGCCTACGCGGCGACGGGCGCCACCCTCGACCTCGGGCGGGGGGTGCTGGACGGCGAGGTCCGCCAGGGTGCCGCGGTGCGGGTGCCGGTCTCGATGATGAACCGCCACGGCCTCATCGCAGGGGCCACCGGGACCGGCAAGACCAGGACGCTCCAGCTGCTGGCCGAGCAGCTGTCGGCGCTCGGGGTGCCGGTGTTCGCCGCCGACGTGAAGGGCGACCTCTCGGGCATCACGAGGCCGGGCGTCGATGGCGGACGGGTGGCCGAGCGGGTGGCGCAGCTGGGGGTCGAGTGGGGCCCCGCCGCCAGCCCCGTCAGCTTCCTCTCGCTCGGCGGCATCGGCCCGGGCGTCCCGCTGCGGGCCTCGCTCTCGTCGTTCGGCCCGGTCCTGCTGGCCAAGGTGCTCGGGTCGAACGAGACCCAGACGTCCTCGTTGGCGCTCGTGTTCCGCTACGCAAAGGACCGGGACCTCGCGCTCGTCGACCTCGACGACCTCCGGGCGGTCCTCGCCCACCTCACCGGTGACGAGGGCAAGGCGGACCTGAAGGAGCTGGGCGGGCTGTCCCGCGCCACCGCCGGCGTCCTCCTGCGCGACATCCTCGAGCTCGAGGACCAGGGGGGCGGCGCCCTCTTCGGCGAGCCCGAGCTCGAGGTGGCCGACCTGCTGCGCCGGGACGACGGGCGCGGCGTCGTCAGCCTGCTCGAGCTCGCGGCCGTGCAGGACAAGCCGAAGCTGTTCAGCACGTTCCTCATGTGGCTCCTCGCCGAGCTGTTCGCCGACCTCCCCGAGGAGGGTGACCTCGACCAGCCGAAGCTGGTGTTCTTCTTCGACGAGGCCCACCTGCTGTTCGACGACGCCGACGAGGCGTTCGTCGACCGGGTGGCGCAGACGGTGCGCCTGATCCGGTCGAAGGGGGTCGGCGTGTTCTTCGTGACCCAGCTCCCCGACGACGTCCCCGAGAAGGTGCTGTCACAGCTCGGCAACCGGGTGCAGCACGCCCTGCGGGCGTTCACGCCTCGTGACGCGAAGGCGCTGAAGGCGGCGGTGACGACCTATCCGAACACGACGGACTACGACCTCGAGGAGGACCTGACCCAGCTCGCGACCGGGGACGCGATGGTCACCATCCTGTCCGAGGGCGGTGCCCCGACGCCGGTCGTCTGGACCCGCCTGCGCCCGCCGGCCTCGCTCATGGACACCATCGGGGACGCTGCGATAAGAGCGGCGGCCGAGGCCGACCCGCTCTTCGCCATGTACGGCCGGCAGGTGGACCGCTCGTCGGCGGCGGACGCCCTCGCGGCGCGCGAGGCGGACGTCCCCCCGCTCGACCACGAAGCTCCCGCACCGGACGAGGGAGGACCGGTACCGGAGGTGCGCCGGCCGAGGCGCCGACGGACCCGGGAGCCGGTCGAGGACGAGGGCGCAGTCGTCGGCTACCTCAAGAGCCGGGAGGGCCGCACCATGGTGAACACCGTCGTCCGGGGCGTGTTCGGCCTCCTCAGGAAGCGGCGCTGACGTCCTCCACCTGCGACGCGCCCGGGCGTGCGAGGCGGTCCCGGACGTAGCGGTCCAGGAAGAGCTGCATCTCGGCCGCGCACTGCCGTCCGAACGCCGGCGACGCGTCGAAGGCGTGCAGCTGCTCGGCGTAGAGGTGCAGCTCGGCGGGCACGCGCGCCTCGGCGAGGGCCTCGTACATCACCAGGCTGGCGTGGACGGGCACGAGCTCGTCCTCGGTGCCGTGGATGAGGAGCGTGGGCGGGAACGACGGGTTCACGTGGGTGAGCGGGCTCGCCGCCGAGGCCTCCTCGGCGGACCCGGCCTCGATGAGCGCTGCGAGGGTGATGGCGCCCCGCTGCTGCTCGCCGTGGGAGAACAGGGTCGGTGCGTAGACGCCGATGGCCGCCGCCACGTGCGTCGGCTGGTCGGGGTTGCCGCCCTCACCCTCGAAGTCGGCCCTGCCGGGCGTGCCCGCGGCGAGCAGGGCGAGGTGGGCCCCGGCCGAGTTGCCCTCGACGGCGATGCGCTCGGGGTCGATGCCGAGCTCGGCCGCGTTCGCCCGCATCCATCGCAGCGCCGCCTTCACGTCGTGGATCTGCGCGGGCCAGGGGGCCTCAGGCAGCAGGCGGTACTCGGAGGCCACGCACACGTAGCCGGCCCGGCCCAGCAGGATCCCGTAGCCACGCAGCTGGGTGCGGTCGCCGTGGCGCCAGCTCCCCCCGTGCACGAGCAGCACGCCGGGTGCCCGCCCGCTCGGTGCCGGCGGCCTGTAGACGTCGCAGCGCAGCTCGCGGCCGCCGCCCGTCCCGAACACGACGTCCTCCTCGATCTCCACCTGTCCCACGGCTGCCATCGCGTCCCCTCCGAGCCCGGGGCGAACGCCCCGGAGGGCGACCCTACAAGCGGGCCCGTCCGGCCCACCCGGTCGCCGGCTCGACCGTCGCACGGGCTCCGGCCGCACCAGCGAACCCCGGTGGCAGACCGTCCCGGTGCGTGGTGTCGCCTCCGAGCGGTGGCGGAGGCGGAGGCGGGTCCGTCACCTAGGGTTCCGCCGACACGATGACGAGCGACGAGACAGTGCCGATGCGCCCCGGCATGGGTGAGCTGTCCGACGCGAGCCATCGGCTCGTCGTCGACCGGACCGGCGCGCCGTTCATCCTGATCGACCGCCATGGTCAGATCCGCCACGTGAGCGGCCTGGTCGACGTGGCGGTCGGGGTGGAGGCGGAGGCGCTCCTCGGGAGGAACATCACCGAGTTCCTGCGGGAGGACCAGCTCGACCTCGCCGACGAGGCCCTGGCCGAGGTCGAGCTGGGTGGCCGGCGGGGGGCCGGGGTGCCGATGGTGTTCGCGCTGCGTCGGCCCGACGGTGGCAGCAGGTGGGTCGAGATCGCAGGGACGTCGTTCCTCGGCCAGCCGGGGATCGATGCCATCGCCTTGAAGATCACGTCGTGGGAGCCGCAGCACCACCTCGCCGAGTTCCTCGTGGCCCTGCTCGAGGAGCCCAACCTCCATGCCGTCCTGGGCCCCCTGGTCCGCTCGATCGCGGCTTCCACCGAGGCGGTCGGGGTCGCCGTCCACCACGGCTTCGACGGGACGGGCTTCGCCGGCGCCGTCCCCTCCTGGGGCGGGGGCTCCGACCTCCCCACGGGCGGCTCGCCCTGGTGCGACGTGGCCCGAACCATGTCGCCGGTCTGGCTGGAGGGCGGGGACGTCCCCGAGGGGCCCGGGGACGCGGCGAGCTGCTGGAGCATGCCGATCCCCGCCAGCGACGCCGTGGCGCCGGGCGTCCTGACCGTCTGGTGGACCAACCCGGGGCGCCCCCTCCTCGGCCACCGCCACGTCCTCGACCGGACCGCCGGCTACGTGCGCCTGGCCCTCGTGCGCACCGCCGAGCACCAGCGGCTCCAGCACCTCGCCGGCCACGACGCGCTCACCGGGGTGGCCAACCGCGCCGCGTTCCGCACCCACCTGGCCAGGGCGCTCGCCATCGGGGAGGACCACCTCGCTGTCGCGTTCTGCGACCTCGACCGCTTCAAGCCGGTGAACGACACCTACGGGCACCGTGCGGGCGACAGGGTCCTCGTCGAGGTGGCAGCCCGCCTGCGCAGCAGGCTCCGCATGGGCGACGAGCTCGCCCGCATCGGCGGTGACGAGTTCACCGTCCTCCTGCGCAACGTGCCAGACGCAGCCGTCGCCGCCCAGCTCGCCGACCGGCTCCTCCTCGCTGTCGCCAAGCCCTTCCCGGTGCCCGACGGGGAGGTGAGGGTCGGCATGTCGGTCGGGATCGCGCTGGCGGGCACCGTGACGAACGCGGACGACCTGCTGTCGGCGGCCGACGAGGCCCTCTACGCCTGCAAGCGCGCGGGCGGCGGGAACCGGGCGGTCGTGGGCTGACGGTCGGGGCCTGATGGCTCAGGCCAGGCTGTCGACCCATGCCTCGTGGAGGGCGGCGTAGCGCCCGGGCCCACCGATCAGGTCGCCAGGCGGGCCGTCCTCCACCACCCGCCCGCTGTCGAGGACGATCACGCGGTCGGCGATCTCCACCGTCGTCAGGCGGTGGGCGATGATCACCGCCGTCCGCTCCCTGAGCAGGGTCCGCAGGGCGTGCTGCACGAGCCGTTCGGAGGGGACGTCGAGCGACGACGTCGCCTCGTCGAGGATGAGCACGGCCGGGTCGGCGAGGAAGGCGCGCGCGAACGACACGAGCTGGCGCTGGCCGGCGGACAGCCGCGCCCCCTTCTGGTGGACGTCGGTGTCGTAGCCGTCGGGCAGCATCCGGATGAACGAGTCGGCGCCGATCGCCGCCGCCGCACGCTCGACCTCCTCGGCGGTGGCGCTCGGCCGCCCGAAGCGGATGTTGTCGGCGACGGTGCCCGAGAACAAGAAGCCCTCCTGCGTGACGGTGATCACGGCCCGTCGCAGGTCGGTCTCGCTCAGGTCGCGCAGGTCGACGCCGTCGAGGAGCACCCGCCCCTCGGTCGGGTCCCAGAAGCGTGCAGCCAGGCGGGCGACGGTGGTCTTGCCGGCGCCGGTGGCGCCGACGATGGCCACCGTCTCGCCCGGCGCGACGTCGAGGTCGAGGTGGTGCAGCACGGTGCGGTCGCGGTAGGCGAAGCGGACGCCCTCGAACCGGAGCCCGCCGCTGGCGTGGGGGAGGGGCACGGGCGAGGTCGGCTCGGGCACGGTCGACGCCTCGTCCAGCACGCCGGCCAGCTTCTCGAGCGCCGCCGAGGCCGCCTGGAACAGGTTGTAGAACTGGCTGAGCTCCTCCATCGGGGCGAAGAAGCGCCGCACGTACAGCAGGAACGCGGCGAGCACGCCGATCGTGACGTCGCCGTCGAGCACGAGGTGGCTCCCGTACAGCAGCACGATGGCGGTCATCAGCCGACCGACCCCCTGCACGCCGGGCCCGTAGATGGCGCCCAGGCGCTGCGACCAGACGTTGGCGTCCCGGTAGCGCCGGTCGAGGTGCTCGAAGATCTCCGAGTTGCGGGGCTCCCGCCGGAACGCGTGGACGGCCTGGATGCCCCCGAGGCTCTCGACGAAGTGGACGATCACGAGGGCGACCGCCTCGCGCGTCTCCCGGTAGGCCCGCTCCGCGTGGCTCCGGAACCACCTGGTCATGAGGACGAGCACCGGGAAGGCGGCGATCACGACGAGCGCGAGCTCGAGGTCGAGGAGCAGCAGCGCCACCCCGATGCCGACCATGAGCAGCCCGGACTCGAGCAGGTTGATGAGCCCGTGGCCGAGAAGGTCGGCGATGGCCTCGACGTCGGAGGTCTGGCGGGAGATGACGCGCCCCGAGGTGTAGCGCTCGTGGAACGAGGTGCTCAGCTGCTGGAAGTGCGCGAAGAGCCGGAGCCGGATCTCGAGCACGATGTCCTGGCCCACCCGCCCGAGCAGGATGAGGAAGGCGTTGAAGCTGACGGCCCCGACGACGGTCGCCAGGCCGATCCCTGCGACCACCGTCAGCAGGGGCCGCAGGCTGCCGCTGCCGCCGTCGAGCAGCGGCGGCAGACCGTCGTCGATGCCCCGCTGGATCAGCCACGGGACCGACAGCTGGCTGAGGATGCTCAAGGCGATCAGCGCAGCCGAGGCCGCCACCGCCTTCCGGTGCGGTCGCACGAGGTCGCTGAGCAGCGCCCGGCTCCGGCTGCGCAGCAGCCCGGCCAGGCCCCCGCTCACCTCCTCGGCGTCGTGGAGCTTCACGCCCCGCCAGGCATCGACCTGGTCGTCGCCGGTGAGGTCGAGCGGTGCGTCCGCGTCGACCTCGTGCACCTGGTCGGGTTCGGGCGCGCTCACGAGATCACCCCGGGCCATCGGTCGTCTTTCACGGGACCGCGACCTCCTCGTCGATGTCCTCGACCGCCTCGCTGAGGACGGCCCGGTAGCGGGGCTCCCGGGCCAGGAGGTCGTGGTGGCTGCCGACTGCGACGAGGCGCCCCTCCTCGAGCAGGAGCGCCCGGTCGGCCATGGCCACCGTGGAGGGCCGGTGGACGACGAGGAACACCGTGCTGGAGGCGAGCAGGGGACGCAGCGCCTCCTGGACGAGGGCCTCGGTGTGCACGTCGAGGGCCGAGAGCGGGTCGTCGAGCACGAGGATGGCGGGGCGTCCGATGATCGCCCGGGCCAGGGCCAGGCGCTGGCGCTGCCCGCCCGAGAGCGAGAGGCCCTGCTCGCCGATCCGCGTGTCTAGGCCCCAGGGCAGGTCGTAGGCGAAGCCGGCCTGGGACACCTCGATGGCCTGGCGGACCTCGTCCTCGTCGGCGTCGGGGGCACCCATGAGCAGGTTCTCCCGGACGGAGGCGGAGAACAGCGTCGGCTCCTCGAAGGCGAAGCCGACGTTGCTCCGGAGGCTGCTCACGGTCAGGTCGCGCAGGTCGTGGCCGTCGAGGGTGATGCGCCCGACGGTGGGGTCGTGGAGTCGGGTGAGGAGGGTCACGAGGGTCGTCTTGCCGCAGCCGGTGGCACCGACGACCGCCATCGTCTCGCCGGGGTGGACGGTGAGGTCGATGCCGGCCAGGGCCGTCCGCTCCGAGGCCGGGTACGTGAAGCCGACCCCCTCGAAGCGCACCTCGCCCCGGACCGAGGACAGCTCCACGGCGCCGGGCCCGTCTGCCACCGCCGGCTCGGTGTCGAACACCTCGTACACCCGCACGGCCGCGCTCTCGGCTTCCCCGGCGAGCGCCATGATCCAGGCGAGCAGCTCGAGCGGGAACACGAGGAGCAGCACGTAGGAGACGAAGGCGACGAGGCCCCCCAGGGTCAGGCCACCGCTGCCCACGGCGAGGACACCGGCCAGCAGGACGGCCGTGAGCGTCAGGTTCGGCACGGTGCCGAGCAGCCACACGAACTTGGTGTGGAGGCGGATCCGCTCGAGCTGGCTGTCGTGGATCTCCTGGCAGCGCACCGCGTAGGCGGCGTGGGACTCCCGCCAGCGTCCGAACGCCTTGAGCACCCTGATCCCCCTCGCCCCCTCCTCGATCGAGGTGGTGAGGTCGCCGGTCTGGTCCTGGATGCGCCTGACCACCTGGTGGTAGTCCCGCTCGAAGCGCCGGCACAGCAGGACGACGGGCACCGCTGCGACGAAGGTGAGCAGCGCCAGCGGGACGTGCAAGGTCAGCAGCACGCCGAAGATGACCAGGATCTGCACGCTGATGAGGACGAAGAACACGGCTCCGAAGGCGACGAAGCGGCGGATGATGGCGAGGTCGGTCATGGCCCGGGACAGCAGCTGACCGGACTGCCAACGGTCGTGGAAGCCGACGTCGAGGCGCTGCAGCTGGGCGTAGAGGTCGTCGCGCAGCGCCGTCTCGAGGCTGGTGGCCACGATCGCCAGCAGCGTCCGACGGGTGAAGGCGAGGACGAGCTCGAGGAGGGCGAGCGCCCCGACGAGCAGTGCCCACCGGAGCACCCCGGCCCGGTCGCCTTCGCGGAGCGGCCCGTCGATGACCGTCTTCACGATGAGCGGCACCGAGACGTAGGCCGAGGTGGAGATGATCGACGAGGTCACGATGGCGAGCAGGTGCCGCCGGTACGGCCGGAGGTAGGGCGCAGTGCGCACGAGCGCGCGCTTGTTCCACGCTTCGAACCCGGCCATGGCGACAGCATCGCGGAGCCACCGTCACGTCGCCTCCCGTTTCCCTTCCCGGAGCCACCCCCGGTCGCCGATCTGACAACGTGGCGAGGAGCAGGGGACGCCGAGCGGGAGGTCGACGTGGTCGAGGTGGGAGCGGTGGCGGACGACGACGTGCGGGACGTGCACACCCTCGTGCGACCCCGCAGGCGCATCACCGGCATGTCGGCCGTCCTCCTGCCCCACACCGCCGAAGGTGCCGTCGACTGGCAGGCGGTCGAGGCCCACGTCGCCCGGACGGTCGAGGCCGGTCTCACCCCTGCGGTCAACATGGACACCGGCTACGTCCAGCTGCTCGGTGAGGGCGACCGGCGCCGGGTGCTCGACCTCGCCGCCTCCGTGACCGGCGGGGACTTCGTCTCCGGCGCCTTCGTGGGCGACCGAGCCGGTGACGCCTTCGACCTGCGGGCCTACGTGGCCGAGGCGTCCGCGGTGGCCGAGCGGGGTGGCACACCGGTGATCTTCCCCTCGCACGGCCTGAACGGGCGGGACGACGACGGCTGGGTGGCTGCGCTGTCGGAGCTCGGGGGCGAGCTCGACCGGTTCATCGGCTTCGAGCTCGGGTCCATGTTCGTGCCCTACGGGCGCATCCCCTCGCTCGACGCCTTCGCCGCCATGGTCGAGATCCCGCGGTGCGTCGGCGCGAAGCACTCTTCGCTCAGCCGGCAGGCGGAGTGGGACCGGCTCCGGGTGCGGGACGCGGTGCGCCCCGACTTCATGCTCCTCACCGGCAACGACCTCGCCATCGACATGGTCGTCTACGGCTCGGACTACCTCCTCGGGCTGTCCACGTTCGCTCCCGACCTCTTCGCCCGCCGGGACCGGCTGTGGGCCGAGGGGGACCCCGCCTTCCACGAGCTGAACGACCTGCTGCAGCACCTGGGCCACCTCACGTTCCGCCCGCCGGTCCCGGCGTACCGCCACGACGCCGCCATCTTCTTCGAGCTGCGGGGGTGGGCCTCGAGCGACGTCACCCCTCCGGGCGTGCCCCGCCGGCCCGCGTGGGAGCGCGACCTGCTGGTCGGCATCGCCGAGCGCCTCGGGGTGCTGGCGTGAGGTTCACGCAGGTGAAGAAGCTCACCTCGGGCGAGGCCCTACAGGCCCACCTCGAGGGCCTCGGGGTGTCCATCCCCGTCGACGCCGAGGTCGATCCCGGAGGACCCCTGGCCGAGCCGGTCGAGGTGCGGGACGGCTCCGCCGGCGTGCTCCGCAGCGCCAACCGCTTCGCCGTGCTCCCGATGGAGGGGTGGGACGCCACCACCGACGGTCGCCCGACCGACCTCGTCCGCCGCCGCTGGCACCGCTTCGCAGCCAGCGGGTGCGGCGTGGTGTGGGGGGAGGCGACGGCCGTGCGCCCGGACGGCCGGGCCAACCCCAACCAGCTCGTGCTCGACGCCGGCACGGTCGACGACATCGCCGCGCTCCGGGGGGTGCTGCGTCCCGGCCAGGTGGCGGGGCTGCAGCTCACCCACTCCGGCCGCTACAGCCGCCCCGAGGGCGAGCCCGCCCCCCGCACGGCGTACGAGCACCCTCTCCTCGACGGGCGCACCGGTGCGGGCGCCGCCGAGGTGCTGAGCGACGACGAGCTCGACGAGCTGGCCGAGCGCTACGTCGAGGCTGCGGTGCTGGCCCGCCAGGCCGGCTTCGACTTCGTCGACGTCAAGCACTGCCACGGCTACCTCCTCCACGAGCTGCTCAGCGCGCACGACCGCCCGGGTCGCTACGGCGGCGACCTGCGGGGCAGGACGACGTTCCTCCGCACCGTCGTCGCCGGCATCCGGGCCAGGGTGCCGGACCTGGCGGTGGCCGTGCGGCTGTCGGTCTTCGACCTCGTGCCGCACGTGGCGGGGGAGGGAGGGGTCGGGGTGCCCGAGGGGCGGGGGTCCTACCGCTACGCCTTCGGCGGTGACGGCTCCGGGCTCGGGGTCGACCTGCGGGAGGCGCACGAGCTCCTCGACCTGGTCGAGGAGCTCGGCATCGGCCTCGTGAGCACCACCGCCGGGAGCCCGTACTACACCCCCCACGTGCAGCGACCGGCGTACTTCCCGCCCTCCGACGGCTACCAGCCGCCGGAGGACCCGCTCGTCGGCGTGGCCCGCCAGCTGGCGGCGACCGCCGAGCTGGCGCAGCGCCACCCCGCCCTCACCATCGTCGGGTCGGGCTACTCGTACCTCCAGGAGTGGCTCCCTGCGGTGGGCCAGGCGGTGGTCCGCACCGGTGGCGCCTCGATGGTCGGCCTCGGGCGGATGGTGCTGTCGTACCCGGAGCTCGCCGCCGACGTCCTCGCCGGTCGGCCGCTGCAGGGACGCCTCGTGTGCCGGACGTTCAGCGACTGCACCACCGCACCCCGGAACGGCCTCGTCTCGGGCTGCTTCCCGATCGACCCCTTCTACAAGGACCACCCGCAGCGGGTGGCGCTCACCCGGGCCAAGCAGGCGGCCAAGGCGCGGCTGCGCTGACCGGGGGGGCGCGGCTGCGCTGACCGGGCGGGTGCGGCGGTGCGGCGCAGGCTCCGGCGCTCGCCCCGCCCCGGCGGTCAGGACAGCCGGTACGACCAGCGGTAGGTGCCGGGCCCGAGGCGGTGCTCGGGCGCGGTGTCGGGGCCGACCGCGCCCGACCCGACGCCCCGGTGGCGGGCGTCGATCCACACGAAGCAGTCGTCCCGGGTCGGCAGGTCCTCGAGGTGGCGGGCGTCGGCCAGCTCGTCGTCGGTCACCCTGGCCACGGTGACGTCGAGGCCGTCCATGTGGTCGATCGTGAGGAGCACCTGCCCGGCGGCGTCCAGGAGGCGCAGCCACCGCACCCCGGACCGGTTCCCGTTGGCCTGCGGGTGGACGTAGGGGACGCTCCAGTCCGTAACGGTGGTGGACCAGCGGCCGACCCGGGCCCCGGCCAGGCGGTCGGAGTAGCACTCGTGCGGCCCCCGGCCGAGCCACTCGACGCCGTGCACGCCCGGCCCCACGTGCAGGCGCACCCCGACCCTCGGGATGTCGTCGAGGCCGGTCGGCACGACGACGGTGTGGGTCACGAGCCGCCCGCCGGCAGGGTGCTCCTCCGCTGCGGTCGCCAGGTCGGCCACCGCCGCGCCGTCCCGCAGGCCGAGCTCCCGCCAGCGTCTGGCGTGGTGGGTCGTGAACGTCTCGTTGTCGATCGGTGCCCGCCACAGTGCGATCGTCGGTTCGAGCCGGTCGAGGAGCGACGTCGGCCCCGAGGTCGTGGGCGGCGCCTCGGACGCACCGGGGGAGCGGGCCAGCTCGACCTGCTCCCAGGCGACGACGTGCCCCGCGGGCGCCCACGGGAGGTCGGCGGAGGCCAGGAACGACAGCGTGAGGTGCGCCACCTGGCCGCTCGCGAGCACGGGGGCGGTGACGGGCACGGTGACCACGACCCCCCCGCCCGGCGAGACGTCGAGTGGGGCCAGCTCACCGGCCGCCACCTCGACCCCGTCGACCTCCACCGCCCAGCACGGCCGCAGCCACGACAGGTCGAGGAAGTCGTGCTCGTTCGTGACCTGCAGCACCCCCCGGGCAGCGTCGAGCGCCGTCACCTGCACCGGCTGCACCACCTTGGCCAGCTCGACCAGCGACGGGTGCGGGGTGCGGTCGGCGGCCACCACGCCGTTCAGGCAGAACGGACCGTCGTTGGGGTCGTCGCCGAAGTCGCCGCCGTAGGCGAGCCGCTCGCTCCCGCCGGGCACCACCTGCACCAGCGCCTGGTCCACCCAGTCCCACACGAAGCCGCCCTGCAGGCCGGGATGGGTGCGGATGGCGGCCCAGTACTCGTCGAGCCCGCCACAGGAGTTGCCCATGGCGTGGCAGTACTCGCACATGACGAGGGGGCGGTCGGGGACCGAGCGGGTCGCCCACGCCACCAGGTCCTCGACCGACGGGTACATGGGGGCGATCACGTCGGTCTCGCCCCGGGGGCGGGCGAGCACGGCGGCCAGGTCGGCCTCGACGCCGGCGAAGACGTCCTCGCTGATCCCGCCCTCGTAGTGCAGCGGGCGGGACGGGTCGAACGCCCGCAGCCACGCCGCCGCCGCCAGGTGGGCGGGCGAGACGCCGCTCTCGTTGCCGAGCGACCACATGATGACGGAGGGGTGGCACTTGTCCCGCTGGGCCATGCGGGTGACCCGGGCCAGGATCGCCGGCGCCCACCTCGGGTCCTTGGTGAGGCTGCGCAGGTAGGCGTGCGACTCGATGTTCGCCTCGTCCACCACGTACATGCCGAGCCGGTCGCACACGTCGTACAGGTGGACGTCGTTCGGGTAGTGCGAGGTCCGCACGGCGTTCAGGTTGTGCTGCTTCATCAGCACGATGTCGGCCTCGATCGACGCCGGCGTCACCGCCTTGCCCAGCCGGGGGTCGTGGTCGTGGCGGTTGACGCCCTTGACGAGCACGGCCCGACCGTTCACCAGCAGCTCGTGGCCTCGCACCTCGACCCGCCGGAAGCCGACGTCGAGGGACACGGCGTCGACCTCCCGCCCCTCCTGGTCGAGCAACGTGACGGTGAGCTCGTGCAGGAACGGGACCTCCGCCGACCACGGCGCCGCGCCGGGGACGTGCAGGCTGAGGGTGGCACCGGGGCCCTCGTAGGCGGCCAGGTTCACGTGGTGCTTCGTCGGGTGGGCGAAGCGGACGTCGCCGGAGGCGGAGCGGCCCGCCACCTCGACCGCCACCGCCCACCCCCGAGGGCCGTGCGCCGGCGCACCCACGACGACCTGGACGTCGAGGTGCCCGTCGCCCGTCACCGGGTCGTGGTCGGCCACCGCGTGGACGTCGGCGATGTGGACCCGCGGGGTGGCGTGGAGCACCACGCTGCGGTGGAGCCCGGCGTGGTACCAGTGGTCCTGGTCCTCGAGGTACGTGGCGTCGGTCCACCGCACGACGGTCAGGGCCAGGTCGAAGGGCGTGCCGGGGACGACGAGGTCGGTGAGGTCGACCTCGGTGGGCAGGCGCGAGTCCTTGCCCATGCCGACGGGGGCGCCGTCGACGTGCACGTAGAGGACGCTCTCGGCCCCGGCCACGTGGAGCACGATGCGCTGCCCGCGCCACCCCTCGGGGACCGTCACCTGTCGACGGTGCACCCCGGTCGGGTTGTCGTCGGGGACGTGGGGCGGCGGCCCGGGGAACGGCATGGTGGTGTTCGTGTAGTGCGGGGTGTCGAAGCCCTGCATCGTCCAGCACCCGGGGACCTCGATCCCTGCCCACCCCCCGGTCGACCCCGTCAGGTCCTCCCGGGTGACGTCCTCCGGGCGTCGGCGGAGGACGAAGTCCCACGTGCCGTCGAGCGACAGGGCGTCGCGCCCCCGCAGCGGCGTCGACATCGGGAGTCGGGCGTAGCCGGTCACCTCGGGTCGCAGCCACGAGCGGGGACCGAAGTCGTCGAGGGGCGGACCGGTGGGACCGCCCCCGCCCGCCGTCGCCGGGCCGTCACCTGCCACGCGGCCGACCGTAGCGGCCGCCGGGCGGCGGAGAGGCCGGTCAGCCGATCCGCGCCCCCTGGCCGCCGTCGACGAGGAGCAGGACCCCGGTGACGAAGGCAGCCTCGTCCGAGGCGAGGAACAGCGCGGCGTTGGCAACGTCCCACGCCGTCCCCTGCCGCTGCAGGGGCACGGCGGCGGCCCGCGCCGCGGCCACCGCCTCGCGGTCGGTGTCGAGGGCCCGGGCGGCTGCGTCCACGGCCATGGGCGTGTCGATGAAGCCGGGGAGGACGGCGTTCGCCCGGACCCCGTGCCTGGCGTTGGTGAGCGCCAGGTTCTGGGTGAGCGCGTTCACGCCCGCCTTGGAGAGCTTGTAGGCGGTGAGGTTGCCGGCGGCTGCGATGGAGGCGAGCGACGAGACGTTCACGATCGCGCCTGCCGAGCTGGCCCGCAGGAGGGGCACGGCCTCGCGGCAGGTGCGCCACATGGCGCGCAGGTTGACGTCCATGATGCGGTCGTAGACGTCGTCGTCCAGGTGGTGCGGGGGGCCGTCGCCGGCGCCGATGCCGACGTTGTTGTGGAGGATGTCGATCCCGCCGTGGGCCTCGACGGCGGCGGCGACGATCCGGCTCGGGCCGTCGTCGCCCGCCACGTCGGCCACCACGGTGGCGACGGTGGCGCCCTCCTCCCGTGCGAGGGCAGCGGTCTCCTCCAGTGATGCGGCGTCCCGGTCCACCAGCAGCAGGCGGGCACCCTCCCGGGCGAAGGTGACGGCGGTGGCGCGGCCGTTGCCGGTGGTCTCGCCTGCGGTCTGTCCTGCACCCACGACCACCGCCACGCGGTCTGCCAGTCGGTCCATGCGGGCTCCCCCCGTGGTCAGGGTCGAGAACCTACCGCCGCCCGGCGCCGGCGCTCCGTCCTCGGAGGGCTCGAGTCGCGAATCAGCCGCCGCCAGTGGCGAGCAGCTGCTGCTCGGCGTCGTGCAGCAGCCGCTGCAGGTGCAGGCCGCGGCGCACGTCGAGCGGGTGCCCGCCCCCGTCGGCCATGGTCTGCACGAGCTGGCGGCGCAGGGTGGCGAACGCGGACCCATCGACGGCCGCCGTGCAGTCGATCTCGAGCACCCCGGCGGGCCCGTAGAGCTCGACGCCGGCGCGGGACGGGTCGATCGGGGTGGTGGCGCACAGCGCCACCGAGCTCGAGGTGCCGCCGCGGTGCTCGAGCACGAGGTCGACCCAGCCATGACGGTCTCCGAAGGCGTGGATGGCGGTCACCTGCCCCATGGCGGCGTCGAGCAGGTCCACCACGTGGGGGCCGAGGTCGAGGAGCGGGCCCCGCTCGAGGCGCCACGGCGTGGCGAAGGGCCCGGCCAGGGCGCCGCCGCTGAGGAAGCGGCCGCTGCCGCCGCTGACCTCCGTCGTCGCCGCCGCGTCGAGGAACCGCCGGACGGCCGGCGCGTAGCGCCACGACAGGACCACGAGGGAGGCGACACCGGCCTCCTCGACCGCCGTCGCGACCTCCACCGCCCCGGCGACGTCCCCGGCGATCGGCTTCTCGAGGATCACCGCCAGCCCGGCTCGGGCCGCCCGTGCGGCGAGCGGTGCCTGGACGTCCGGCGGCACCGCGAAGGCGACGGCGTCGCAGCGCTCGAAGAGCTCGTCGAGGTCGACGATCGCGGGGACGTGGTGGCGGGAGGCCAGACGCTCGGCGGCCTCCGGTCGTCGCGCCCACACGCCTGCCAGCCTCGTCTCGGGTCCTGCTGCGAACGTCGGCGCGTGCACCATGGCGGCCCAGGGACCTGCCCCGACCACCCCGACCTCGATCGGCGCACCGGTCACAGCCTCCGGATCCCCGGGCACCTCGTCTGGTGCCGCATCACGGCTGGGACCAGCCGGTGGGTCCGCCGTCACCCGCTCCACCCGGAGCCCGCGCCCCGGGTCATGGCGAAGGGTCCCGTCGGCCAGCGGAAGCAGTCCACCATCAGCTGGTCCACCTCGGCGTGGTCGGCGATGCCCTCGCGCACGACCTGTGCCGCCTCGCGCACCATGGCGAAGTAGACGCGGTTGGCCACGTAGCCCCACGAGGTCGGTGCGTCCTGCACGACGACCGGGTTCTTGCCGGCGGCCCGGGCCAGCTCGACGACGGCCTCGGTGGTCGCATCCGACGTCGAGGGTGCACGCACGATCTCGGCCAGCCGCATCACCGGCGCCGGGGAGGCCCAGTGCCAGCCGATCACGCGGTCGGGGCGGTCGGTGGCGGCGGCCAGGGCTGAGATGGGGAAGCCGCTCGAGTTCGAGGCGAGGATCGTCCGCTGCGGGCAGTGGGCGTCGAGCTCCCGGAACACCGTGACCTTGAGGTCGAGGCGCTCGGGGACGGCCTCCACCACCACGTCGCTCTCGTGCAGGTGCTCCACGTCGCCGGTGAAGGTCAGCCGGGCGAGGGCGGCGTCCGCCTCCGCAGCGGTCAGCTTGCCCCGCTCGACCGCGCTGCGGACACCGAAGCGGCCGCCGTCGACACCCGCACGCCCGGCCTCGAGCGCGTCCGCGCTCACGTCGTAGCAGACGACCTCGGACCCGGCGATCGCCAGGACCTGGGCGATGCCCGCCCCCATGACACCGGCGCCCATGACGCCGATCCTGCGCTGCTCCACCTTCACTCCCTCCCGGGCGCGGCTGCGCCCCTCCCATCTCGAGACCGCCCCCGTCAGCGGTTGCCGGCCACGACCCCCGACTCGTGCAGCTCGGCGATGCGCGCCGGATCGAGGCCGAACCGGCGGAGGATCTCGCCGGTGTGCTCACCGAGCTCGGGGGCCCGACCGCGCACCTGCACCTCCGAGCGGCCGAGGGTGAACGGGGCCGCCAGGGTCTCGAACGGACCCGCCTCGTGGTCCACCTCGGTGAACATCCCGATGGCCCGTGCCTGGGGGTCGTCGACCAGGTCCGGCAGCTCGGCCACCGGCGACCAGATCATCCCGGTCCGGTCCAGCAGCGGCGCCCAGTGCGCGAGCGGCGCCGAGGCGAAGATGGCGTCCAGCTCGGAGATGATCTCCGCCCGGTTGCGGAACCTGCCGACAGGTGTGGCGAAGCGCTCGTCCTCGGCCAGGTCGGGACGGTCGACCGCCCGGCAGAACGGGGCCCACCGGCCCTGGTCCTGCGCCGACAGGTTCAACCAGGCCCCGTCGCCGCAGCGGTACTGCGTGTTGATGGGGCTGAAGGCGTCGTCCCGGGCCCGCTTCGTCGGCTGCGCCCGGTCGACGAGTGCCACCTGCACGTCGCAGCCGATGCTCCACGCCCCGTTGCGGAGCAGCGCCGTCTCCACGATCTGCCCCTCGCCCGTCCGGTCGCGCCAGCGCAGGGCGGCCAGGACGGCGACGAGCAGGCTGAGGCCGGTCGGGTGGTCGCCCTGGCCCGGGCGGAACGCCGGGGGAGGGGCTCCCGGCTCGCCGATGAGGCTCATGATGCCGGTCCTGCCGAAGAAGGCGGTGAGGTCGAACGCCCCCCGGTCGGCCTCCTCGCCCACGCTGCCGTACCCGGTCACGATGGCGACCACGAGCCGGGGGTGGTCGGCCAGCAGCTCCTCGGGCGCCAGCCCGTAGCGGGCGAGCCGGCCGGGGAGGAGGTTCGTCACGACCACGTCGACCGAGGCGGCGAGCTCCCGCACGAGGGCGGCGCCGCGGACGTCGCCGATGTCGACGGCGATCGACTGCTTGCCCCGGTTGTCGAGCTGGAACGGGTAGTCGTGGGCGGCCGCCCCCTCCGGGCTCGCCGGCTGCCGCAGCTTGCCCCTCATGCCGTCACCACCGAGCGGTTCGACCTTCACCACGTCGGCACCCATGTCGGCCATGAGCGCGGCACAGCTGGGCGCAGCCACCCAGCTGGCGATCTCGAGCACCTTGATGTCGTCGAGGGATCCGGGCACCCTGCCTCCCTTCGTCAGGTCGGGCTCGTCCGGCAGCCGGGCTGCCCGGGTCATGCTCGACCCGCTCCGGTCGGGTCCCGACCCGAGCCCCGGGGGCAGGCTGCCACGCGCGGGCGGGGCCGCCGACCGGTCGCAGGACGAAGCGCGACCTGGTCGGCCCGTCAGCGGAGCTCCAGCCCCTCGAACGCACCCGAGCTGCGCCACTCGTCGAGGTAGCGGAAGTAGGCGGTCGCGCCCTGCGGGTGGCCGACGTTCAGCCGAGCCGCCGGGCCGGGGTCCCTGCCCTCGTTGTTGTAGTAGCCGGGCGTGCAGTCGGGGGCTCCCAGCATGCGCCCCGCTCCGGTCAGCAGCAGCTGGACCCACTCCTCCTCGGCTTCGGGGGTCACCTCGACCTCGGCGACGTCGTTGTCGAGCGCGTGCTTGATGATCGTGGCGATCGTCCGGCCCGACTCGGTGAGGTTGTGGGGGACGTTGGAGATGAGGTTGGCGCCCTGGGTCGGCTGCACGAGGAACGCGTTGGGGAAGCCGTGGACGTGGATGCCGTGCTTGGTGCGCATGCCCTCGGCCCAGTGCTCCGACAGCTTCCTGCCGTCCCTGCCCGTCAGGTCGTAGCCGGCCCTGCGGGTGTACTCCGTGCCCACCTCGAAGCCCGACGCGTAGATGATGCAGTCGACCTCGTACTCCTTGCCGGCGGCGACCACGGCCGTGGCGGTGATGCGCTCCACCCCCCTGCCGTCCGTGTGGACCAGGTGGGTGCCGGGCTCGTTGTAGGCGTCGAGGTACTCGTCGTGGAAGCAGGGGCGCTTGCACAGCTGGCGGTACCACGCCTTGAGGCCGCGGGCGGTCTCGGGGTCCTCCACGACCGAGTCGATCCTCGAACGGATCTCCTCCATCTTCTCGAAGTCGCTGTCCTCGAACGCCGCCATCATCTTCTCGGGCGTGAGGTCCTCGCGGGGGAGGGCCATGATCTTCGAGCGGATCCGCCGCGAGAGGTCGGTCCACCCGTCCATCACCAGGTCCTCGTCCGCGTGACCACCGGTCTGGTTGGCGGTGAAGTTGTCGAGCCAGCGCTGCTGCCAGCCCGGCGTCGCCATCTGGGCGAACCACTCCGGGTCGGTCGGCGCGTTGTTGCGCACGTCCACCGACGACGGCGTCCGCTGGAACACGTACAGCTCCTTGCACGCCCGGGCGAGGTGGGGCACGCACTGGACGGAGGTGGCGCCGGTGCCGATGATCGCCACCCGCTTGTCGGCCAACCGGTCCATGGGCGCGCCCGACGCGTCGCCACCGGTGTAGGCGTAGTCCCACCGGCTCGTGTGGAACGAGTGCCCGGCGAACGACTCGATGCCGGGGATGCCCGGGAGCTTGGGGACGTGCAGCGGCCCGGTCCCCATCGCCACGAACTGGGCGGTGAAGGCGTCACCCCTGTTCGTGCGGACGATCCAGCGGGAGGCGGACCCGTCCCACTCGAGGTCCACGACCTCGGTGTGGAACAGGGCGTTGTCGTAGAGGCCGAAGTGCCTCCCGATGCGCCGGCAGTGCTCGAGGATCTCCGGGGCGTGGGCGTACTTCTCGCTCGGCATGTAGCCGGTCTCCTCGAGCAGCGGCATGTAGACGAACGATGCCGTGTCGCACTGCGCGCCCGGGTACCGGTTCCAGTACCAGGTGCCGCCGAAGTCCCCGGCCTTGTCCAGGATCCGGACGTCGTCGACGCCCGCCTCCTTCAACCTGGCCCCGGTCACCAGCCCGGCGAAGCCGCCGCCGATGAACGCCACGGTCACGTGGTCGGTCTTCGGCGCCCGCTCGGTGACGGGGGTGTAGGGGTCGTCGAGGTAGTGGGCGAGCTGGCCGGTCAGGCGGACGTACTGGTCGTTGCCGTCGGCCCGCAGCCGCTTGTCGCGCTCCTCCAGGTACTTCCGCCGCAGCGCCTCTTTGTCGATCGGGGTGCCGTCAGGCGCGGTCGGGCCGGCGGTGACCTTCATCGGGTGCTCCAGTGGTTCGAGACGACGGGCGGCCCGTCCCACGTCGGGCCTGCCCCAGTTGACCAAAGGTCAGGGGCCCGGGGCCAGTCGATGCGGACGCGCGCTCGACGCCGACCCGACCCCTCGACAGCCGGCGCGAGCGGCGGGATGATCGCGATCTCGTCGGTGTGCGGCACGAGGAGGAGACAGTGGTGAGATCAGCAGCCGAGCTCGTCGGAGAGGCGAAGGCGAAGGTGCAGGGCCTGTCGCCCGAGGAGGTGGCCTCCGAGCTGGAGCGTGGGGACGTGGTCCTCGTGGACCTGCGTGAGGGTCCCGAGCTCGAGGCGGACGGCCGCATCGCGGGCTCGGTCCACGTGCCACGCGGCATGCTCGAGTTCCGCGCCGATCCGACGAGCCCCTACCACGACGAGGCGCTCGACCCGAGCAGGCGGGTGATCCTCCACTGCGCGAGCGGCGGTCGCTCCGCCCTGGCCGCAGCCACCCTGCGTGACATGGGATATGAGGACGTCGCCCACCTGGACGGCGGCATCACGAGGTGGTCCGAGGAGGGTCGACCCGTCGAGCCGGTCTGACGCCGTCGTGGCAGGCGCGCCGGTTGGGGCGGGTGCCGCCGGTCAGGACCGCCCGTCGGAGAAGTGGTGCGACGTCCGCTCGTGCGGGTCCCTGCCGTCGTGGTCGGACGGGCTCACGTGGATGGTGGCCTGGGTCAGCCGGCGGACGTCGTGGAGGAGGCGGTGGCGGGCCTCCTCGGCGATGTCGTGGGCGTCGCCGATGCTCAGGTCGCTCCTGGTCACGATGTCGGCCTCGGCGCGGAGCTCGTGGCCGATCCAGCGGACCCGCACGGCATCCACGGCCTCGACCCCCGGCACGGCTGCGACCACCTCCTCGATCTGGTCCACCAGCTCGGGGTCGACGCTGTCCATCAGCCGCCGGTAGATGTCCCTGGCGGCGCCGCGCAGGACGACGAGGATCGCCGCGGTGATGACCAGGCCGACGACCGGGTCCGCCAGCTCGAAGCCGGTGGCCGTGCCGATGGCCCCGCCGACCACGGCGAGGGAGGTGAAGCCGTCCGTCCTCGCGTGCAGGCCGTCCGCCACCAGTGCAGCGGACCCGATCCTGCGGCCGACGCGCATGCGGTACTCGGCCACGGCCTCGTTGCCGACGAAGCCGATCACGCCGGCGGCCGCCACCCAGCCGACGTCGGTGATCGGCCGCGGGTCCATGAGCCGGCGCACCGACTCGTAGCCCGCGACCGCTGCCGACAGGGCGATCATGGCCACGATGAAGATGCCGGCCAGGTCCTCGGCCCTGCCGTACCCGTAGGTGTAGCGCCGGGTCGGCAGGCGGCGACCGAGGAGGAAGGCGACCCCGAGGGGGACGGCGGTCAGCGCGTCCGAGAAGTTGTGGATCGTGTCCGCGAGCAGCGCCACCGACCCGCTGACCGCCACGATCACCACCTGGAACACGGCGGTGACGGCGAGCCCCAGGAGCGACACCTTCAGGGCCCGCATGCCCTCGCGGCTGGTCTCGAGGGCGGTGTCGATGGACGCCCCTGCGTCGTGGCTGTGCGGGCGGAACAGCGAGGTCAGCAGCCCCCGCAGCCCCCCGGGATGGCCGTGGTCGTGCGCGCCGTGGTCGTGGTCGTGGTCGTGGTCGGCCTCCCCGGACGCGGCGGCCGGAGCGGGGGGACCGTCGCCCCCGTCCCGGGCCGGTCCGGCCGGTGCACCTCTGCGTCCGTGCGTGCTCACGCCGGACGTCGCTTCCCGGAGGACGTCGGTGGTCCGGCTACTGGCTGGCGTAGGCCAGCCCGTTGCCGGACCGGGTGATCACACTGGAGGTGTGCATGTAGTTGGTGGAGCCGGTGTGGGGGACGCAGCAGTACCGCACCTTGTTGGTCGACGGCAGTGTCATGTAGAGCCCGGACGACGTGGGGACCACCCAGTCGCCGTCGGAGGCCACGGTGGTGAACTCGGTGCCGTTGCGGCCCTGCGGGTTCCCGTCCTGGTTCAGCCAGTTGAGGTCGGTCGAACCAGGCTTCAGGGAGGCGCACTGTCCCCAGAGGCAGGCGTTGGAGTACCAGGCCGCGCCGTTGTGCGGAGAGCCGAGGGTGATCACGTCCTCGACGTCGATCGGTGCGGCGAAACCGCTCTCGGCCCTCTGCGTGCCCAACACCGCGCCCCGGGCGATGAGGCCGCCCATCGAGTAGCCCACGACGTCGACGGCGATGCCCTTCGAGGTGTACTCCCTCCAGATGTAGGAGGACAGCGCCTTGGAGATCGCCTTCCACGAGCTGCTGTCGCCGAAGCTCCCGTAGGAGCGGAGGTTGACGTCGCAGTTGACGTCTCCGGAGTAGAAGCCGACCCGCACCATCGAGCCGGTGAAGCCCTGGCTCTGCAGCTGGCCGATCATCTTGTCGAAGTCGCCGCCGCAGTTCGTCGAGCTCGACGTCGGGTTGTAGCCGTGCACGAAGAGCACCGGCTTCGCCTTGTCGTTCGTCCGGGCGTCGACGGGGCTCGCGCCGAGGAGGCCGAACAGCAGCAGGGCGAGGAGGGCGGCCGTGCTGAGGCGGCGGGCGGTGGGCGCGACGCCCGGGCGGGTGGTGGACATGGGACTCCGATGGGCGAGGTGGGGGGAGAGGTCTTGCTGGCCGAAGTATGACGCGTGTCACCACGGGACGCACCTGCACGACCGCGCCGGCCTGGACCCCCCGCCCCCGCTCAGGAGGTCGGGGCGTAGCGCTCGCGCAGCTCGAACTTGAGGACCTTGCCGGCCGGGTTGCGGGGCAGCACGTCGGTGCACTCGAGGCGCGTCGGGAGCTTGAAGCGAGCCAGGGAGCGTCCGCCGAAGTCCCGCAGCTCGTCGAGGGTGAGGGTGTGGTCGGGCTTCACCACGGCCACCGCCACGACGGCCTCACCCCAGCGATCGTCGGGGAGGCCGATCACCGCGACCTCGCCGATGGCCGGGTGCTCGTAGAGCGCGCTCTCGACCTCGGCGGGATAGACGTTCTCACCCCCGCTGATGACCATGTCCTTGACCCGGTCGGCGATGTAGAGGAAGCCGTCCTCGTCCAGGTAGCCGATGTCGCCGGTGTGGAACCAGCCTCGGTCGTCGATCGCGGCGGCCGTTGCGTCCGGACGGTTCCAGTAGCCCTTCATCACGTTCGGGCCGCGGACGCAGACCTCGCCGCGCTCGCCGGGCTCGGTCACGGCGCCGCCATCCTCGTCGACGATGCGCACGTCGGTGAACAGCGGTGTCTGCCCTGCGGAGCCGAGCTTCGTGAGGCCGAACTCGGGTGCCAGGAACGACACCGACGGGGCGGTCTCGGTGAGGCCGTAGCCCTGCTGGATGGGGATGCCCCGGGCGTCGTAGCGCCGCATGAGCGGCTCGGGCACCGGCGCGCCCCCGCAGATCAGCCCGCGCAGGCTCGCGAGGTCGCCGCCGTCGAAGCCCGGGTGCTGGCTCATGAACAGGAACATCGCCGGCACCCCGAACATCGTGGTGACGCCGTAGCGGGGGATGTCCTCGAGGCAGGCGCCCGGGTCGAAGGACCGGTGCAGCACCACCTCTGCGCCCTTCTGCCAGGCGATCAGCGTCGTGACGTTCAGCCCCCCGATGTGGAACAGCGGGGCGACGACGAGGGTGACGTCGTCCTCGAGGGTGTCGAACATGTGGAGCGCGTTGGTGTTGTTCCACCACAGGTTCCCGTGGGTGAGCATCGCCCCCTTCGGGCGCCCCGTCGTCCCCGACGTGTACATGATGAGGGCGACCTCCTCGGGGTCCACGTCCTCGGCCGCCTCGAGGGGCTCGGTGCCGGCGACGAGCGCCTCGTAGCCCTCCCAGCCCCCGCCCTCGTGGTCGACGCCGAGGTGCCGGCGCACGGGCAGCTGCGCCCGCACCGAGTCGATCAGCGCTGCGTGCGGCTCGTCGACGACCAGCGTGTGCACCCCGGCGTCGCCCACGATGAAGACGAGCTCAGGTCCCGTCAGCCGGAAGTTGAGCGGCACGAAGATGGCGCCGAGGCGGGACGCGGCCAGCATCGTCTCGAGGAACGCAGGCTGGTTGAGGCCGAGGAAGCCGACCCTGTCGCCGTGGCACACCCCGCCGTCGCGCAGGACGGCGGCCAGGCGGTCGACCCGGTCGAGGACCTGCCCGTAGGTGAGCGTCGCCCCCTCGAAGGTGAGGGCGCGCCGGTTCGGCGAGCGCACGGCCCGTCGAGCGAACCAGCCGCCGAGGCTGACGTCCGGGGCCGTCACCGCACGGCCTCCCCGTCAACCCTCGAGCTGGGCGTTGAGGTGCTGGGTGGCATCGATGAGCTCCTCGATCATCTCGTAGACGACCCTGGCGGCCGGCTTGGTCTCGTTCATCGTCCCCACGATCTGGCCGACGAAGTAGTTGGCCAGCTTCTCCGCCCCCGAGCCCGGGCGGTTCGCGGCCCGGTCGATCCTCCGGAGGGCGGTGTCGACCAGCGCCGGCTGGACCGGCATGCCGAGGGGCATCGGCGTGGCCGGGTCCTCCCACTCCTCGGTCCAGGCGCTCTTCAGCTGGCGGGCGGGCTTGCCCGTGCGCGAGCGGGATCGGACGGTGTCCGCCGAGCTGGCGGCCAGGAACTTGTCCTTCACCACCGGCTGGGTCTCCGCCTCGTCGGTCGTGAGCCACACGGACCCGCACCACACCCCCTGTGCGCCGAGGGCCATGGCGGCGGCCATCTGGCGCCCCCGCCCGATCCCCCCTGCGCCGAGCACGGGGATGTCGCCGACGGCGTCGACGATCTCGGGGATCAGGACCATCGAGCCGATCTCGCCGGTGTGGCCTCCCGCCTCGTAGCCCTGGGCCACGATCACGTCGACCCCGGCGTTGACGTGGCGCTCGGCGTGCTGGGCGGCACCGGCGAGTGCGCCGATGAGACGGCCCTGCTCCTTGACCCGCTCGATCATGTGGGGCGGCGGCGGGCCGAGGGCGTTGACCACGAGCGCGCTGCGGTGGGCGAGCGCGATCTCGAGCTGGGGGTCGGCCCGCTGGGCCGAGAACATTGCGGCGAAGCCGCTGCCGGTCCCGCTGCCCCGACGGACGCGGTCGTCGTCGTCCGGCAGCTCGGGCACCTCGTAGCGCCGGAGGATGTCCTCGAGGAACGCCTCGTGCTGGGGCGGGATGAGCTGGCGGACGGCGTCCTGTGTGAGACCGCCGTCGTCGGAGCCGGCGTAGCGGGCGGGGACGATGAGGTCGACGCCGAAGGGCAGCTCGCCGACCTCGGCCTCGATCCAGGCGAGGTCGATCTCGAGCTGCTCGGGGGTGTGGGCGACGGCGCCGAGGACCCCCATCCCGCCCGCCCTCGTCACCGCAGCGACGACGTCCCGGCAGTGGGAGAAGGCGAGGATGGGCACGTCGATCCCGAACATCTCGGTGATGGCGGTCTTCATGGTGTCGCTCCTCGTGGTGGTGCCGGCCGGACCCAGGCTGCCGGTCTCTTCTCGCGGAAGGCGGTCATGCCTTCCCGCGCCTCGTCGCTCCTGAACAGCTCGGCGGAGAGCTCCGCCGTCCAGCGGAACGCCTCGTCGAGCGGGGTCCCCGGCACCTCGGCCAGCAGCCGCTTCGACGCAGCGATGGCCGCCGGGCTCCCGGCGAGGAGGTCGCCCACGACGGCGTCGACCTCGTCGTCGAGGCGCTCCCTCGGCACCGCCGAGTGGATCAGGCCCATCTCCGCCGCCTCGGCAGCAGTGAAGCGGTTGCCGCGGAGGAAGGCCGCACGGGCGTCCGCCTGCCGGAGCTTCGGGAGGCACACGACCGAGATGACGGCCGGCGCCACGCCGATGCGCACCTCGGTGAAGCCGAAGCGCGCGTCGTCAGCGGCCACGGCGATGTCGACGGCCGCCGCCAGGCCCATCCCGCCGGCGACGCAGTGGCCGGCGATGCGCCCCACGTAGGGCTTGGCCGAGCGGGCGAAGCGGCCGAACAGGTCGGCGGGGGCCCGCACCGCCGCCGGGGTGGCCGGACCGCTGCGCTCGGCGAGGTCGGCGCCGGCGCAGAAGACGCGCCCCCGGTTCGTCAGCACGATCACCCGGACACCGGGGTCGGCCTCGGCTGCGTCGAGTGCGCCGAGGAGCTCCTCGACGAGGCGGGCGCTGAGGGCGTTGCGGTTCGCCTCGTCGGCGAGGGCGACGGTCAGCACGCCGCCCACGAGGTCGGTCTCGACCACGGCCATCAGCGCCCTCGGGGCAGTGGCCCGTCGGTGGCCGGACCGGCGAACGCCTGCGCCTTCTCGAGCCAGTCGCGGGACGCCGCCCCCGGCGCGAGCAGCGCCGTGTCGTCGACGTGGCGCCGCTGGGTGACCACGAGGCAGAAGTCCTCCGCAGGGCCGACCACCACCTCGTCGGCGTCGTCCGGGCCGAAGTGCCAGGTGCCGCCGGAGGGCGCCGCCAGCTCGACCCTGATGGTGGCGGCAGGCGCCTCGACGCCCCGGTTGACGTAGGTCCAGCCGCGGGTGATGAAGCCGATCTGGGCGACGTGGCGGAGCCGGTCCGACGGCGGTCGCTCGGCGCCGACCGCGTCGACGACGTCCTGGCCGTGGGCCCAGCACTCCATGAGCCGGGCCGTGAGGAACGACTTGCCGCTCATCGAAGGGCCGTACCAGGGGACCCGCACGCCCTCCTCGAGCCCGGCAACCGCCCGGTGGAGGCTGGCCCGGTTGGACCGCCACGCCGCCAGCAGCGCACCGGGGTCGAGGTGGCGGTGCAACGTGAGCCCGTCGACGCCCCCCTCGGCGGCCAGGAGCGCACCGATCGACGCCTGGAAGGCCTCGGGGTCGGTCACGGCGGTGGCGGCCGTGCCGTCGAAGTACGTCAGGTGGCCGATCTGGTCGGCCACGCTCCACCCGGGGCTCGGGGTCGGCCGCCCCCACTGCTCGGGGGTGAGCCGCGCGACGACCTCGTCGAGCGCCTCCTGCTCGGCCCGCAGGTCTGCTGCCAGCTCTCGGATGTCGGTCATCGGCCAGGTCCTCCCTTCGACGTGCGCAACCCTCGCAGCACGAGGTCGACGACCTCGTCGGCTGCCTCCTTCGGCGACGACCGCAGCGTCGGGATCACCGCAGGCCGGGAGAAGGAGCTGCCGAGCCCGGCGAGGACGCGTGCCACTGCCGTGGTGTCGACGTCGCCGATCTCCCCGTGCTCCACGGCCAGGTCGAGCAGCGTCCTCGTCACCTCGAACAGGTACTCGTTGTGGTCGTCGCCGAGCCGCTGGGCCACCTCCACCGCCGCCAGGTCCCGCGAGAAGGCCTCGGTCATGTGGCTCACGGCCACCGTCGCTGCCTCCAGGTAGGCACGCAGCGCATCGAGGGGGGCGAGCTCGGGGCCGATGGCGTCCCGGGCCGCCCGACCCACCTGCCACAGGTTCCGGTCGACCACGATCAGCACGAGCTCGTCCCGGCTCGGCGCCAGTGCGTACAGCGTGCGCAGCGAGCAGTTCAGGCGCCGGGCGATCTCCGCCATCGTCAGGTCGGCGAAGCCGTCGTCGAACACGTGCCCGAGCTCGTCGAGGAGCTCGCGCTGGCGACCGGTGAGCGCCCGCTCCCTGGTCCGGTCGAGGAGCGGCCGGGGCCGCCGCACGGCCTCGAGGCGCTGCTGTGCGCCGGTCCGGTCGGTGACGGTGGCTGCGGTCACCGGCCTCCTCCCCCCTGCGCCCGGCGCTGCCGTGGGGTCCGGGCGGACGATGGCTCGACGCCGGTCACGGGGACCCTCCCGTGGTGGAGGTTGCGACTGGGGCCGCGTCGAGCAGCGAGGACGGGACGTCGACGACCCTGGCCCGCAGCCACTCGCCGAGGCCCTTCGCCTGCCCGTCCTGGCGCGTCGAGGCGGCCACCCCCTCCTGGAGGAGGCCGTGGACCACGAAGTTCAGGGACCGGATGGCGGGCAGGCGGTGGCGGTCGACGGCCAGCGGCGCGGTCTCGGGGAGGAGCTGGCGGAAGCGCTCGGTCGTGAGGAAGTCGTCCAGCCAGGCCCACGCCTCGTCGCTGCGGGCGAAGACGCCGAGGTTGGCGTTGCCACCCTTGTCGCCCGAGCGGGCACCGACGACCCGGCCGAGCGGCACCGGCTCGGTCGGGCCCGCCGGCACGGGTGCCGCCGGCCCTGGCACGGGCACCACCTCCACGTTCCCCGCCGGCGCACCCGAGTCGACCGCGGTCGGCTCGCCGCCGACCACGACGTGCTGCGGCACGAGGTCGGCGGGGACGACGGCTGGCCGGAACACGCCGTAGGGCCTCGCCTCGCCGCCGCCGCCCCCGATGCCGAAGTAGCCGGGGATGGTGGCCAGCGCCAGCTCGACGTTGGCGTTGAACACCACCCGCCCCACCTTGCGCTCGTCGGGGTCCTTGAGGGTGAGCCGCCACACGGCGACCGCCTCCTCGTTGGTGGCGGGGTCGACCTTGTCGGTGCGGGTGAGGTGCGACGTGACGCTCTCGTAGTCCTCCGGGGCGTGGGGGCAGGCCCGCCAGAACGCCTCCTCGACCAGTGCCGCCTTCGCCTCGATGTCGAGCCCGGTGAGACCCACCCCGACCTCGTTGCGGTAGCCGCCGAGCTCGTTCATGGCGACCTTGAGGGTGGCGGGAGGCGGCTCGCCCCGCGTGCCGCTGATGCGCACCCGGTCCCGCCCCACCTGCTCGAGGGAGATCGTGTCGAACCGGGCGGTGACGTCGGGTCCGAGGTACGAGGGGCCGCCGATCTCGTAGAGGAGCTGGGAGGTGACCGTGCCGACCGACACCTCGCCGCCGGTTGCGTCGTGCTTGCCGATCACGGAGGAGCCGTCGCTCGCCACCTCGGCCCAGGGGAAGCCCGTGCGGGACATGCCGGGGACCTCGGTGAAGAACGAGTAGTTGCCGCCGCTCGCCTGCGTCCCGCACTCGATGACGTGACCGGCGACGACGCCACCCGCCAGCTCGTCCCAGCTGTCCCGCTCCCAGCCGTGGTGCCAGGCGGCCGGGCCGCACACGATGGCGGCGTCGGTGGTGCGGCCGGTGATGACGATGTCGGCGCCCCGTCCGAGGGCCTCGACGATGCCCCAGCACCCGAGGTAGGCGTTGGCGCTGACGAAGCGGGAGGTGTCCCCGATCGGCTCACCGGTCTCGAGGTGGGCGAGGTCGATGCCGGCCGCCTTGAGCTCGTCGAGGCGAGGGAGCAGGTCGTCGCCCTGGACGTAGGCGATCACGGGTGCCAGCCCGAGGCGGCCGGCGACCTCGGCCACCGCCTCGGCGCAGCCGTCCGGGTCGAGCCCGCCGGCGTTCGACACGACCTTGATGCCCCGGTCCAGGCAGGAGCCCATCACGTGCTCCATCTGCTGCACGAAGCTGCGGGCGAAGCCGCCACCCGGGCGCTTGGCCCTGGTCCTGGCGAGGATGAGCATCGTGAGCTCGGCCAGCCAGTCGCCGGTGAGCACGTCGATCGGGCCGCCCTCGACCATCTCGCGCGCAGCGTCGAGCCGATCGCCGTAGAACCCCGAGCAGTTCGCGATCCGCAGCGGCTCAGCCATCGTCCCCTCCACCGTCTGTCGGGTCGAGCACGAGCAGGAGCGCCCCGTTCTCGACCTGTTGCCCCGCCGCCACCCGCACCTCCGACACCACGCCCGCCGCCGGGGCCAGGACGTGGTGCTCCATCTTCATCGCCTCGAGCACGACGAGCACCTGTCGGGGGCTCACCTGGTCACCGGGGACGCAGCGGACCTCGAGCACCGCGCCCGGCATGGGCGCCACCAGGGCCCCCGTCGGCGCCGCCGAGCCCGGCACGTCGAAGCGGGGGAGGATCTCGAAGCTGACCGTGCCCCTCGGGACCTGCACGTGCAGCAGCTGGCCGACCCGGGTGACCCTGGCCCGGGTCCGCCGCCCGTCGAGCTCGACGTCGACCATGTCGTGCGTGCTGCGGTGGACGACCGCAGAACCCGTCTCGCCGACCGTGAAGCTCCCGTCACGTCGGGCCCGGTAGCGGACGTCGAGCAGGTCGTCACCCCGAGCCATCGTCACCTGCTGCGCCGGCAGCCGGGCGTTGCGCCAGCCGCTCGGGAGGTCGCCGAGGACGACCGCCTCCGCCCGGTTGCGCCCCTGGAGCCACAGCGCACCGAGGCGGGCCGCCCGTTCGAGGTCAACGTCGTCCAGCACGAGGACGGGGCTCGGACCCACCCGTTCGATGAAGTCGGTGGTGGTGTCGCCGGCGAGGAACGCCCCGGTCCGCAGCGTGGCGGCCAGGAAGTCGCGGTTCGTGGTCACGCCGCCGAGGTGCAGCCGCTCCAGCGCCAGCGCCAGCCGCCCTGCCGCCTCGGCACGGGTCGGGGCGTGCGCCACCACCTTGGCGAGCATCGGGTCGAAGTCGAGGCCGACGACGGACCCGTCGGTCACGCCGGAGTCCCACCGCACGGCCGGCTCGTCGGCGGGGGAGAAGGCGGCGAGGGTCCCGGTGGCGGGCAGGAACCCGGCCCCCGGGTCCTCGGCGTAGAGGCGGGCCTCGATGGCGTGGCCCGAGAACGTGATCGCCTCCTGGCCGTAGCCGAGCGGTTCGCCTGCCGCAACCCGCAGCTGCTCGCGCACGAGGTCGATGCCCGTGACCTCCTCGGTCACCGGGTGCTCGACCTGCAGCCGGGTGTTCACCTCGAGGAAGGAGAACTCGCCGGTGGTGTCGTCGACGAGGAACTCGACCGTCCCCGCCGACTGGTAGCCGATGGACCGGGCCAACCCCAGCGCCGCCTCGCCCATGGCTGCACGGGTCTCGTCGTCGACCGCCGGTGACGGGCACTCCTCGATGATCTTCTGGTGGCGGCGCTGGATGGAGCACTCGCGCTCGCCGAGGTGCACGAGCCCCCCGTGCTGGTCGCCGAGGATCTGGATCTCGACGTGGCGGGACCGGGGGACGTATCGCTCGAGGAAGACCCGGTCGTCGCCGAAGGCGCCCGCCGCCTCCCGCCGGGCAGCGGCGACCGCCTCTCCCAGGTCGGCGGGCCCGGTGACGACCCGCATGCCCTTGCCGCCGCCGCCGCCGGCGGCCTTCACCAGCAGGGGGTAGCCGACGTCGCTGTCGTCGTCAGGCTGGTCGGAGGACGCCAGCGTGGGCACGCCGGCGGCCACTGCCGCCGCCTTGGCCACCAGCTTGTCTCCCATCGCCGCGATGACCTGGGGCGGCGGGCCCACCCACACGAGCCCGGCAGCCAGCACGGCTTCGGCGAAGTCGGCGCTCTCGGAGAGGAACCCGTAGCCGGGGTGGACGGCGTCGGCCCCGGTGGCGAGGGCGGCGGCGACGACCGCCGCGCCGTCGAGGTGCCCGGTCACGAGGCGCACCGCTTCGTCGGCGTCGTGCACGTAGGGGGCGTCGGCGTCGGCGTCGACGTACACCGCCACGCAGCGCATGCCCATGGCCCTGGCGGTGCGGAACACGCGCCGGGCGATCTCGCCCCGGTTGGCGACGAGCACCGAGGAGAACGGCTGCTCCCGGCCTGGGGCCGGGCCGCTCGGGCTCATGCTGTCGCTCACAGGCGGAGGACCCCGTAGCCGTGGGTGCCTTCGACAGCGCGGTTGCGCACGACCGACAGGCACAGGCCGAGGACGGTCCTCGTGTCCCTCGGGTCGATGATGCCGTCGTCGCTGATCGCGCCGGTGGCCACCAGGGCGAGCGAGCCCTCCTCCTGCGCCTTCTCCACCGCAGCCACGATCTGTGCGTCCTCGGCCTCGTCGAAGGCGGTGCCCCTGCGGGCGGCCTGGCCCCGGCGGACCTGCGACATCACCCCGGCGATCTGCTTGGGGCCCATCACCGCGATCTTCGCGGTCGGCCACGTGAAGGTGAACCGGTTGCCGAAGGCGCGTCCGGACATGCCGTAGGTGCCGGCGCCGTAGGAGGAGCCGATGATGACGGTGAGGTGGGGGACGGTGGAGCTCGTCACCGCGTTGAGCATCTGCGAGCCCTTCTTGATGATCCCGTCGGCCTCGAAGTCCCGACCGACCATGTAGCCGGTGATGTTCTGCAGGAACACGAGGGGCACGTCGATCTGGTTGCAGAGCTGGATGAAGTGGGCCGCCTTCTGCGCCGAGTCGGGGTGGATCACGCCGTTGTTGCCGAGGATGCCGACCGGGTAGCCGTGGATCGAGGCCCAGCCGCACACCATCGTCGGGCCGTACCGCTCCTTGAACGCCTCGAAGCGCGAGCCGTCGACCACCCGCGCGACCACCTCGCGCACGTCCACCGGCTGGCGGAGGTCGCGGCTCACGATGCCGAGGAGCTCGTCGGGCTCGTGCCGGGGCCGCTCCGCTGCCGGAGCCGGTCCCGGGCCCGCCTTGCGCCAGTTGAGGTGCGAGACGACCTCCCGGCAGATGCGCAGGGCGTCCATCTCGTCCTCGGCGAAGTAGTCGCCGAGACCGGAGACCTCGGCGTGCAGCCGAGCTCCCCCGAGGGTCTCGTCGTCGCTCTCCTCGCCCGTGGCCATCTTCACGAGCGGGGGGCCGGCGAGGAAGATCTTCGACTGCTCCTTGACCACGATGACGTAGTCGGAGAGGCCCGGCTGATACGCGCCTCCCGCCGTCGAGGAGCCGAACACGACGCAGACCGTGGGCACCCCGAGCTTCGACAGCTCGATCATCTCGTAGAACGGCCGTCCGCTCTCGGCGAAGTGGCTGGTCTGCGCCCGCCGGCGGCCGTCGTCCCCGGTCTCCACCCGGAGGTCGGCGCCCGCCGACTCGACGAAGCTCACGTACGGGATCCGGTTGTCGCGCGCGATCTCGATCGCCCTCGTCCACTTCTTGGCGGCGTAGGGGGTCAGGGCGCCGCCGAGCACGGAGGGGTCGTTGCCCATGACCACGCACTCGGTCCCGGCGATCACGCCGATGCCGACGATCATGCCCCCGCCCATCGTGTAGTCCGAGCCGTAGCCGGCGAGCGGGCTGATCTCGAGGAACGGGCTGTCGGGGTCGAGGACGTTGGCGATCCGCTCGCGGATCGGGAGCTTGCCGCGCGACCGCAGCCGGTCCATCGAGGCGGGGCCCCCGCCGGCCTCCGCCTCGTCGAGCAGCCGGTCGATCACTGCGAGCTGCTCGAGCACGTCGGCGCGGTTGCGCTCGTAGCTCTCGCCGCCCACGTCGAGGTCGGAGCGAAGCGGTGGCGCCAGCCCCGGACCTGTCACGGCCGGGACCGTATGGCGGTAAGCAACCACTGTCAACGTTACCGCCCGGCCGTGGCAGGAGGCAGCGAGCGCCACCCACTGCCGAACCGGCGGTCGGATCGGGTCCCAGACCCTGGATCCAGCCGCCAGAACGGAGCGGGCGCGCACCCGTCTCCGAACTGGCGGTCGGATCGGCTGCCAGACCCTGGATCCAGCCGCCAGAACCGAGCGGGCAGGGCGCCTGTCCGACCTGGGCGCCTAAGGTGCGGCGATCGCCACCGGGATCCGCCTCCGACAGGTCGCCCTGGTCGCCAGGGACCTCGGCGCCACCACTGACGCCCTCCAGCGGTGCCTGCGCCTCCCGGCGCCGTACGCCGATCCCGGCATCGCCGAGTTCGGGCTCGCCAACGCCGTCTTCGCCGCCGGTGACACCTTCCTCGAGGTCGTCTCGCCCGTCCGGCCGGACACGACCGCAGGCCGGTACCTCGACCGAAGGGGCGGCGACGCCGGCTACATGGCCATCTTCCAGGTCGACGACCTGGTCGCGGCCAGGGACCGGCTGCCCGGGCTCGGCGTGCGGGTCGTCTGGCGCGCCGACCTCACCGACATGGCCGGCACCCACCTCCACCCCAAGGACGTGCCGGGCGCCATCGTCTCGCTCGACCGCCCCGAGCCGCCCGGGTCGTGGCGCTGGGCCGGGCCCCGGTGGATCGGTTCGCCGCCGCAGGATCGCGAGCCCGGGGGGATCAGGGGCATCACCGTGGCGAGTGCCGACCCGGACACCCTGGCGGCGCGGTGGGCGGAGGTCCTCGGCGTGCAGGCCGACGGGACGACCATCACCCTCGACGACGCGCAGGAGCTGGCGTTCGTGGCGGGGGACGACGAGGGCATCACCGACGTGCGCGTCGCCCGCCCGGGACCGCCCGGGACGGCGGTGGTCAGCGGCGTCCGCTTCCACCTGGAGGAGGTCCCGTGAGCGGCACCGGCGAGCGCGACACCGGGACCGACCACCTGAGGGCGGTGGTCGAGGACGGCGTCGGGACGATCACGATGGACCGGCCCGAGCGGCGCAACGCCCTCAGCGGGGACATGCTCACCGCCCTGGCCCGCACGCTCGCCGCCTTCGAGACCGACGACGACGTCGCTTGCGTCGTCCTCACCGGAGCGGGAGGGGCGTTCTGCGCCGGCGGCGACGTCAAGGGGATGGCGTCGGGGGGCGACGCCGGCGGCTCGGGCGGCTCCTCGATCGACGCCGTGGTCCACCTGCAGCGCCTCTCGCACCGGGCCACGAGTGGCAAGCTCCACGAGATGCCGAAGCCGACCCTGGCGGCGATCTCCGGACCGGCCGCGGGGGCGGGCCTGTCGCTGGCCCTGGCGTGCGACCTGCGCTACGCAGCACGAGGCGCGGTCCTGACCACCGCCTTCGCCAAGGTCGGCTTCGCCGGCGACTACGGGGGGACGTGGTTCCTCACCCGCCTCGTCGGCCCGGCCAAGGCGAGGGAGCTCTACTACCTGTCGGAGCGCCTCACCGCTGAAGAAGGCCTCGCCCTCGGGATCGTGAACGCCGTGTTCCCGGTCGAGGCGTTCGAGGCCGAGGTGGCGCAGGTGGCGAGGCGCCTCGCCGACGGGCCCCGGGTCGCCTACCGGTACATGAAGGAGAACCTCAACCGCGCCATGGACGCCGGGCTGGCCGAGTGCCTCGACCTCGAGGCGACGCACCACATCCGCACCGGAGGGACCGAGGACCACCGCGAGGCGGCCGCCGCCTTCGTCGAGAAGCGCGCACCGGTCTTCAGGGGTCGCTGAGCATCCGCCGGGCCGAGGCGCACCTGCGGCGGACCTCCTGCGGCCGGGGATCGTGGGAGGATGCCGAGCGGGGTGACGAGGCCGTCAGCCCCGGTGAGGGGAGCGCACATGGTCACACGGGACGCTGCGGACGAGGTCGACGTCGTGGTGGTGGGGGCCGGCTTCGCCGGGCTGTACCTGCTGCACCGCCTCCGGGCCCAGGGGCTGTCGACCACCGTGCTCGAGGCGGGCGGCGACGTCGGCGGCACCTGGTACTGGAACCGCTATCCGGGAGCGCGCTGCGACATCCCCACCACCGACTACGCCTACACCTTCGACCCCGACCTCGAGCAGGAGTGGTCGTGGACCGAGAAGTACGCGACCCAGCCCGAGATCCTCTCCTACCTGGGACACGTCGCCGATCGGTACGACCTCCGGCGGGACATCGAGCTCTCCACACGGGTCGATGCCGCCGTGTGGGACGAGTCGACCTCCAGGTGGCGGGTGCGCACCGACGGGGGCCGGGAGATCAGCTGCCGCCACCTCGTGATGGCGAGCGGGTGCCTCTCCGTGCCGAAGTCGCTCGACCTCGACGGCGCCGACCGCTTCCAGGGGGACGTCTACCTCACGAGTCGCTGGCCCCACGAGGGCGTCGACCTCACCGGCAAGCGGGTGGCGGTGATCGGCACCGGGTCGTCGGGCATCCAGTCCATCCCGATCATCGCCGACCAGGCCGCGCAGCTCACGGTGTTCCAGCGCACCCCGAACTTCTCGCTCCCGGCCCACAACGGGCCGCCTGCCTCGGCGACCGTCGACGCGCTCGCGGCCGACCGTGACGCCTACCGCGAGGCGGCTCGTTGGTCCCGGGGGGGCATCCCCGGCGACCCGCCGGAGCACAGCGCACTGGCCTCGAACGAGGAGGTGCGCCGTGCGCGGTTCGAGGAGGCGTGGGCGGCGGGTGAGCTGTTCGCCATCCTCGGGACGTTCAACGACCTCCTCGTCAGCCGGGAGGCGAACGAGCTCGTGGCCGAGATGATCCGCGAGAAGATCCGCTCGATCGTCGACGACCCCGAGACCGCTGAGGCGCTCAGCCCCAGGGACCACCCCTTCGGCACGAAGCGGCCGTGCCTCGACTCCGGCTACTTCCAGACCTACAACCTCCCCCACGTCCGCCTGGTCGACCTGCGCCAGCAGCCCATCGCGGCGGTCACCGAGACCGGCATCGACACCGTCCAGGAGTCGTTCGAGGTCGACGCCATCGTCTACGCCACCGGCTTCGACGCCATGACCGGGGCGCTCGTCTCGGTCGACATCACCGGGCGCGACGGCTTGACGTTGAAGGAGAAGTGGGCCGACGGCCCGTCCACCTACCTCGGCCTCACCACCGCCGGGTTCCCGAACCTCTTCATGATCACGGGACCCGGCAGCCCTTCGGTGCTGTCCAACATGGTGGTGAGCATCGAGCAGCACGTCGACTGGGTCGTCGACCGCATCGACCACCTGCGGACGGCCGGCTTCGAGACGATCGAGCCCACCCCTGCTGCGGAGGCGGGGTGGGGCAGGCACGTCGACGACTGCGCCCGGCTCACGCTCTACCCGACGGCCAACTCCTGGTACATGGGGGCGAACGTCCCCGGCAAGCCGCGGGTGTTCCTCCCCTACGTCGGGGGCGTTGGCGCGTACCGCCAGGCCTGCGACGAGGTGGCGGCCGACGACCACCTCGGCTTCACCCTGAGCGGCCCCGCCGGGACCCGCTGCCATGACGGCGTGGTGCGCCGGGTGCAGCCCGACGTGGCCGTGGTGCTCGAGCTGCTCGCCGGCATGGAGCTGCCCCCCATCGAGTCGCTCTCCGTCGCTGATGCCCGGGCGTTCGTGCAGGCGATGGCTACGGAGCGGCCGCCCGGGCCGGAGGTGGCCGAGGTGGTGGACGGGGTGCTGCCGGGGCCGGAAGGCGACCTGCGCTACCGCCTGTACCGGCCGCCGGGGGAAGGGCCCCACCCGGTCGTCGCCTACTTCCACGGCGGCGGATGGGTCCTCGGGAGCCACGACTCGGACGACCCGCTGTGCCGCGACCTGTGCGTGCGGTGCGACGCAGTCGTCGTCTCGGTCGACTACCGCCATGCCCCCGAGGCGCGCTTCCCGGCCGCCGCCGACGACGGCTTCGCAGCCGTGCAGTGGATCGCAGCCAACACCATCGAGCTCGGCGGGATCCCCGGACAGCTGGCCGTCGCCGGTTGGAGCGCGGGGGCGAACCTTGCCGCCGTGGCCTGCCACCAGGCCCGTGAGGCGGGCGGGCCCGACATCGCTGCCCAGGTGCTGCTGATGCCGGTGACCGACGCCGACATGAGCCGGCCTTCGTACGTGGAGAACGGCGAGGGGTACGTCCTCACCGCCCCGCTGATGGCGTGGTTCTGGGACCAGTACGCCGATCCTCCCGACCGATCCGACCCGCGGGCGTCGCCGCTGCGAGCCGCCGACCTGTCGGACCTCCCGGCCGCGGTGATCGTGACCGGGGAGCTCGACCCGCTCCGTGACGAGGGCGTGGCGTACGCGGAGGCGCTGGCAGCTGCAGGGGTCCCGGTGCGGCACGTGTCCGCCCGCGGCCACATCCACACGTCGCTCACCATGGTCGACGTGCTCCCGTCGGGCGCGGTGGTGCGGGCAGAGGTGGCGGAGGCCGTGCGGGAGCTGCTCCGGGCGCCCGTGCGGGCCTGAGGGACGCGGGGGCGTCCGTCCACCACGCCCCTCTGCGCGCATCGGCCGCCAGTCGACGACGCGGCTGCGCCACCCGGCGGGCCGAGGTGGTAGGACGGAGCACCCTGACCGTCGCCGAACGGGGGAGGACCGATGCCGTTCCCGAGCACGTCACACCGGGGCCCATGAGCCCGAGCGAGGGGTCGTCCCGGGCAGGCGTGCCGTTGACGAACCTCGACGACCCCCTCTTCGACGGGTCCGGGGCCACGAAGCGGGATCTGGTCGACTACCTCGACGCCGTGGCCGACGCCATCCTCCCGGAGCTCGAGGACAGGCCCCTCTCGGTCATCCGTGCCCGACCCGGCCAGAAGCCGTTCATGCAGAAGAACGTCCCGAAGTCGACGCCGGACTGGGTGCGCACCACCACGATGTGGGCCGAGGCGTCCCACCGCGACGTCACCTACGCGCTCTGCGACGACCGACGGACGCTGCTGTGGTTCGCGAACCAGCGCGCCGTCGAGTACCACCCTGCGCTCGTGCCCGTGGACCGGGACGCCGCGACGCACCTCGTGCTCGACCTCGACCCACCTGAGGGCGGCCCCTTCGCCGACGTGGTCCGGGTTGCCGAGCTCGTGCGCCAGGCCCTGGCCGAGGCGGGCCTCGCAGGTGCCCTGAAGACGAGCGGCTCGAAGGGCGTGCACGTGTTCGTGCCGCTCGACGAGGGGACCACCCTCGAGGACACCGCGGCTGCCACGAGGGCGCTGGCGGCCCGCGCCGAGCGCCTCGACCCCGAGATCGCCACGACGGCCTTCGTCCGAGCGGAGCGGGCCGGCAAGGTGTTCGTCGACTCGACCCGGACCGGCGGCGCCACCGTCGTCGCCGCCTACAGCCCCAGGATCCGGCCCGCGGCGCCCGTGTCGTTCCCGCTGGCCTGGGAGGAGCTGGCCGAGGTGGTGCCGTCGGAGCTGACCATCCTCACCGCCGTGGAGCGCCTGGCGGGACGGGACCCGTGGAGGGAGGCGATGCCCGCCCCCGAGGTGCTTCCCCCCGACCTCGTCGAGGAGGGCCGGGAGATCCCCCTGGCCCGGGTGCAGGCCATGCACGAGGGGAAGCGCCGCGCCCGCCGCCCGTAGGCGACGAGCGCGACGCCGAGCGCCATCCGGCTCGTGGCTGTGCCACCCGCCCGTCGGCGGGCGACCCGGCGGCCCGGGCCGGTGGCGCCGCGCCACCAACCCGGGCCACCAGGGATCAGCTGTCGGACTCCTCGGTCGCGACGGCGCTCAGGTAGGGCTGGCCCTCGAACTCCTCGAGCCCGGCGGTGTCGACGTCGCCGAGGTCGTCGATTCGGAGCTGCTCCTCGATCGTCCCCTCGACGCCGTACCCGGTGCCCTCCTCGACCTCGACGCCCTCGGCGTCCTCTGACCGCACGACGACGATCGGGTCTCCGCCCTCGGTGGCCACCAGGAAGGCATCGGGGCTCAGCACCCGCTCGACAGGCCCGACGATCGCGACCTCGCAGCCGAAGAACGGCTCTGCGTCGCTGGCGACCTCGACGGTCTCGTCCTTGCCCTCCTTGCCTGCGTACTCGGGGCACTCCTGGCCGCTCAGCCCGACCCCCTCGGGGTCGTCGTCACCGGCGTTGCGGATGAGGAGGAAGGCGAGGGCTGCGAGCAGGAGGAGGCCGAGCAGCGCCCACAGCCAGCCCAGGCCCCTCTTCTTCTTCGTGTCGTTCCGTCCGCCGGCGCTCACCGAGCCGACGTTGCGTCCCTCTGCCATGCTGTCTCTCCTCCTCCTGGTGTGACGACCGCCACGGAACACCCGGGCTGGTCGCACGGCAGGCGCATCTCGCCGAGCCTGGTGGGAGGAACGCCGCTGCCAGCCGGCCATTAGGTACGACCCCGGCGGCCTCGCACTCCGGTCGCACGGCAGGAGCATCTCGCCGAGCCTGGTAGGAGGTGCCCCGCCGCCGGGTGGCCATGAGGTAGGGCCCAGGCGGCCCTGCGGCGGGGCGGGAGCGCCGGGGATCGGGTGCGCCACGCCGATGTGGGTAACACCGCGAGGTGAAGACGCCCACATCACGAGCTCGGCCGCTCGACGTGGAGGAGGTGGACGAGCTCACGGCCGTGGTGCGGCGAGTCGTGCGGGCCAGGGTTCGCGACCCGCACCTCGTCGACGACATCGTGCAGGAGACGCTGACCCGCGTCCTGGCCCAGGGCGACGAGGTCGATCCGGTCGCCCGCCGACCGTATGCGATCGTCACCGCCACCAACCTGGTCTCGTCCACGTTCCGGGCCGAGGGCAGGCGCGCCCGCGGCATGCACCGTCTCGTCGATCCTGCAGCATCGGACCTCCCGGAGGACGAGCTGGTGCGGGGGGACGAGCGCGAGTCGATGAGCCACGCGATCACCCGGTTGAACGAGCGGGACCGCGAGGTGCTGATCTCCCACGAGGTGCACGACGTCTCGACCAAGGCGCTCGCCTCCGGCGCCGGCACGTCGGCGGGGGCCATCGCCGTGCGCCTGGCAGCGGCACGGGCGAAGCTCCGGCTCGAGTACGTGCTGGCGCACAGGCGGGAGGACCCGCTTCCCGCCCACTGCCGCTCCGTCCTCCTGGCCCTCTCCGCCGGCGACCGCAGGCGCCAGTCTGCGCTCGACGCCGAGGGCCACGTCGGTTCGTGCGACCGGTGCTCCGAGCTGAGCAAGCCCCTGCTGGCCAGGAGCAGGGCCACGGTGGCGCTCGTCCCGCTCCTCGCCGTCCGCTGGGTGCTCGAGCACGGATCGTCGGCGGTGCGCCGCCACCCGAAGGCCTCCGCAGCCGGAGCCGCTGCCGCTGCCGCCGTGCTGGTCGTGGGACAGGCCGTCGTCACGGCGCCTCCGGAGGGAGGCGAGCCGCCGCCCGTGGAGGCAGCCGCCCCCCGGTCGGAGCGTCCGCCGGAGGACGCAGCCGGACCCGTGGCGGTCGACGGCGCCGATGTCCGCTCCCTCCCGGCCGACCAGCTCGCCGGTCGGCCGGTCCAGGTCCGCTCGGCGGTGATCGAGTCCGTGCCCGCCGACGAGGGCTTCTGGATCCAGGACGGCTCGGGTGGGCGGATCTGGGTGCAGCTCACGACCCACGACGAGTCGGCGATCGAGATCCGAGCCGGCGAGCGGGTGACCTTCGACGGGGTCCTCGTGGAGACACCCGAGGCGTTCCCGACGCAGGTCGGGGCGGAGCCGCCGGAGGGGGCGGCGGAGCTCGTCCCCGGGGGCGCCCACATCGAGGTGCCGGCAGCAGGGGTCGAGCCCGGCTGACAGGCCGTCCTCGTCGGCGGCCCCGGACATCCGTCCACCGGTGCCTAATGCGCATCCGCCGAGGGCGTTCCAGCCAGTACGAGCGGAAGTCCCATCCAACAGAGCCGGCGCGAGGCGCCGAGAAGGAGCGCACCACCATGGCAAGCGACATGACACTCGAGAGGCTCGACGGGCGGCCCGTGATCGGCAGCGACGGCAGCAAGATCGGGACGGTCGACGACATCTACTTCGACCAGGACACCCGTGAGCCGGAGTGGGCGCTGGTCAAGACCGGCCTGTTCGGCAGCAAGAGCACGTTCGTCCCGATCACCAACGCCACGGTGCAGGGCGACGAGCTGCAGGTCCCGTTCAGCAAGGACCAGGTGAAGGGCGCCCCCAACCTCGACGACGACGGGGAGCTCAGCCAGGACGAGGAGGCCATGCTCGCCCAGTACTACGGGATGTCCTACAGCGAGGCCCCGTCGGACAGCGGCCTCCCCCAGGGTGGTGGCCAGGCGACCCAGACCACCCAGGCCGCCCAGCCGACCGTCGGTCGC
>CADCSY010000103.1 GCA_902805555.1 uncultured Acidimicrobiales bacterium
CAACATCGAGCCGCTCCGAGCGCAAGCCCAAGGACAACGGCAAGAAGATCAAGAAGAAGGTCTGCATCTTCTGCAAGAACAGCGTCGACTTCGTCGACTACAAGGACGTCAACCTGCTCCGGCGGTTCATGTCCGACCGCAGCAAGATCAAGGCTCGTCGCACGACCGGGAACTGCGCGCAGCACCAGAGCGACGTGGCCATGGCCATCAAGCTCTCCCGCGAGCTCGCCCTGCTGCCCTACGCCACCAAGGTGACGAGCAGCCGGGGCGGTGGCCGCGGTGGCGGGCGCGGCCGCGATCGCGAGGACGGCGCCCGCGGGCCCCGCGACCGCGACGACGCTCGTGGTCCCGAGGGTGAGGGCAGGACCGGGCCGCCCCCGCCCCCGCCCCGGGGTCCCTCGAGCCCGGGTGAGGAGGTCCCGGCCGGCATCACCCTCGACGGTGAGGCCGTGCGCGTCGGAGGTGAGGACGCATGATGCAGGTCGTGCTCCGCACCGACATCGCCGACCTCGGGAAGAAGGGTGATGTGATCGACGTGGCCGACGGCTACGCCCGCAACTACCTCGTCCCCCGGGGCCTCGCCATGAAGGCCGACAAGGGCGCTGCCCAGCAGGCCACGGTGATGCGCCGCTCCCGCGACGTGAAGGACGCCCGGGAGCGGGCGGCGGCCGAGGAGGTGGCCACCAAGCTGGTGCCGCAGGTCATCAGGTTGACCTCGCGAGCCGGTGGCGAGGGCAAGCTCTTCGGCTCGATCACCACCACGGACGTGGCCGAGGCGGTCCTCGCCCAGACCGGGATCGAGCTCGACCGGCGCAAGCTCCACCTCGACGAGCCGATCCGTGCCGTCGGGACGCACCGGGTCACCGTGCGGCTGCACAGCGACGTCGAGTTCCCGGTCACGGTCGAGGTCAGCCCGTCCTGAGGCCGACCGCCTCCTGACAGCCACCCGTCGGGGGGAGCGCAGGAGGCCCGAGCCGCCCCGCCGACGGCGGCGGCCCATCCAGAGGCCCCGGGGCGTGCCCCCCCGGGGGGATCCGCGGCGGGCGCGCCTCGGTGGCGCACGCTGGCCCCGGCTCCCGCGCGCCCGGCGTCGACACCCGCCGTCCACACGGACGTCGTCTCGTCCACACGCAAGTCACAGGGTTGCCCCTCTAGCGATCCCCAGGCGGCGGAGGTGAAGGTGATCGTCCCATGGCAGTGACCGACACCCCGACCCAGCTCCGACCGTCACCGGGTCGGGTGCCCCCCCACAACCTCGAGGCCGAGGAGTCGCTCCTCGGCGCCATGCTCCTCGGGGCGACGCCCATCACGGCTGCCGCCGAGGTCCGCATCACGGCGTCGGACTTCTACAAGCCGGCCCACGGCCACGTCTTCGAGGCGATCACGCGCCTCTACGCCGCCGGCGAGCCGGCCGACGTGGTGACCGTGGCCGACGAGCTGCGGCGGTCCGGCATGCTCGAGCTCGTCGGCGGTCCCGCCGTCCTGCTGACGCTGCAGGCCAGGACCCCGGCCACCTCCAACGCCGCGCACTACGCCCGGATCGTCGAGGAGCACTCGCTGCTCCGCAAGCTCATCGGCGCCGCCGGGGAGATCGCCGAGCTCGGGTACTCCCTGCCCGACGACGTCGCCCGTGCCGTCGACGAGGCCGAGGCGATGATCTTCGGCGTCGCCCAGCACAGGGGCGCCGACTCCCTCGCCCCCATCCGGGACCTGCTCGAGAAGAGCCTGAACCACCTCGAGGACCTGTTCGAGAAGGGCGACGCCATCACCGGCCTGCCCACCGGCTACGACGACCTCGACGAGGTCCTCTCGGGGATGCAGCCGTCGAACCTCATCGTGGTGGGGGCCCGCCCGGCCATGGGGAAGTCGGCCTTCGCCCTGGGCATGGCGGCCCACGCCGCCCTGCAGGCCCGCCGCCCGGTGCTGTTCTTCAGCCTGGAGATGAGCCACCTCGACCTCACCACCCGGCTCATCGCCTCGGAGGCCAGGGTCGACAGCGTCCGCATGCGGAACGGGCGCCTCACCGACGCCGACTGGCCCAAGATCAGCCATGCCATCGGCCGCCTGGCCGAGGCACCGCTCTTCATCGACGACAACCCCCAGCTCACGATCATGGAGATCCGGGCCAAGGCGCGACGGCTCAAGGCGAAGGAGGGCGACCTCGGCCTGGTCGTCGTCGACTACCTGCAGCTGATGACGGGCCGGGGCAGCGCCGAGAACCGCCAGGTCGAGATCTCGGAGATCAGCCGCGGCCTCAAGGTCCTCGCTCGCGAGCTCGAGTGCCCGGTGGTGGCGCTCAGCCAGCTGTCACGCCAGCTCGAGGCCAGGGCCGACAAGCGCCCGATGCTGTCCGACCTGCGTGAGTCGGGCGCCATCGAGCAGGACGCCGACGTCGTGATGTTCCTGTACCGGGACAGCGTCTACAACAAGGACTCGCCGGACGGCGGCGAGGCGGAGATCCTCGTGTCGAAGCACCGCTCGGGCCCGACGGCGATGGTCCGCCTCGCCTGGCTCGACAACTACACCCGCTTCGCCAACATGGCCCGCGGGTTCTGAGCGCCCTGCCCGTGGCCCGGTCTCCCGCCGACCGTGGTCCCTCCGATCGCTCGGCTGTGGCGGTGACGCACGACCTCGCCGCTGCCGGGGGGTCGGTTCCGTGGTCACGGGTATCGTCGGCGCCGTGTCCAACGTGATCCGACCCCTCCTCCTGGCTGCCGAGGGCTCGGCCAAGGACAACTTCGCCAGCTTCGAGGTCCCGTTGTGGGCGTGGGTCGCGCTCATCGGGGCGATCGTCGCGATGCTCGTCATCGACCTCCTGCTCGTGCACAAGACCGCCCACGTCATCTCGATCAAGGAGGCGTCGATCGAGTCCGCCATCTGGATCTCGATCGGGCTCGCCTTCGGCCTCGTGATGCTCTTCTGGCACGGAGGGCAGGCGGCAGGCGAGTACTACGCCGGCTTCCTGATCGAGAAGAGCCTCTCGATCGACAACGTCTTCGTGTGGGCGGTGATCTTCTCGTTCTTCGCAGTCCCCCGGCAGTTCCAGTTCAGGGTCCTGTTCTGGGGCATCTTCGGGGCCCTCGTGCTGCGTGCCATCTTCATCTTCGCCGGCGTCTCCCTGATCGAGCGCTTCGAGTGGGTCCTCTACATCTTCGGCGCCTTCCTGCTCTACACGGCGGTCAAGATCGCCAGGCACGACGAGAGCCACGCCGTCGACTACAACAACAACATCGCCATGAGGGCGGTGCGCAAGCTGTTCCCGACGACGGACCGGTACGACGGCCAGAAGCTCTTCACCGTCGAGAACGGCAAGCGCGTGGCGACCCCGTTGTTCGCAGTGCTCGTCCTCATCGAGGCCACCGACGTGGTCTTCGCCGTCGACTCCGTGCCCGCCATCCTGGCCGTGAGCCGGGAGCCGTTCATCGTGTTCGCCTCGAACGCGTTCGCCATCCTCGGCCTGCGGTCGCTCTACTTCCTCCTCGGAGGGATGCAGGGCAAGTTCCGGTACCTCAACATCGGCCTGGGCGTCATCCTCGCCTTCGTCGGCATCAAGATGCTCCTCATCGGCGAGCCCTTCGAGATCCACCTGCCCACCCCGGTGTCGCTCAGTGTGATCTTCGGTGTCCTCCTGGTGGCGATCGTCGCCTCCCTCCAAGCCGACAAGCGGGATCGCGCCCGTGGCATCGTCCCCCCGGTCGACCTGCCGGTGACCGATGCGCACGACGCCGAGCAGCCCGGTGGGGTGGACCCGGACCGGACGAGCAGCGGCCGGGAGCAGTAGCGGCAGACGTCCGGTCGGGCGTGCCAGGATCACCCGCATGGCCGTGGACCTGGGACGCATCGGGGTGTGGACCCACACGCTCGACCAGCAGCAGATCGGCGCTGCGCAGGAGGCGGTGGGGGAGCTCGAGGCGATGGGCTTCGGCGCTGTCTGGATCCCCGAGTCGGTGGGTCGGGAGGCGATGAGCAGCGCCGCCCTGCTGCTGGCGGGCGGGGAGCACATCGTGGTCGCGACCGGCATCGCCAACCTGTGGGCCCGCGACGCGATGTCGATGGCCGCAGGTCAGAAGACGATCCTCTCGGCCTACCCCGACCGCTTCCTGCTCGGCATCGGCGTGAGCCACAAGCGCGCCATCGAGGGCCTCCGGGGGCAGACCTACGACAAGCCCCTCGCCACGATGCGGGCCTACCTCGACGCCATGGACGAGGCGGTGTTCTTCGCGGCACAGCCGCCGAGCGAGCCGGAGCGGGTGCTGGCCGCGCTCGGACCGAAGATGCTCGAGCTGGCCCGGGACCGCGCCGGTGGGGCCCACCCCTACTTCGTGCCCGTCGAGCACACGGCGTTCGCACGGGAGGCCCTCGGGCCCGGCCCGCGGTTGGCGCCGGAGCAGGCGGTGGTGCTCGAGACCGACCCCTCGACCGCACGTGAGGTCGCCCGCTCCCACATGAAGACCTACCTCGGGTTGCCGAACTACACGAACAACCTCCGGCGCTTCGGGTTCGACGACGACGACCTGGCCGGCGAGGGCAGCGACCGCCTCGTCGACGCCATCGTGGCGTGGGGCACGACCGACGTCGTCGTGGCCCGGATCCAGGCCCACTTCGACGCCGGTGCCGACCACGTCTGCATCCAGGTCGTCGACACGGACCTCCGTGCGCTGCCGCTCCGCCAGTGGCGGGAGCTCGCCGGCGCTCTCGGCCTCTCCGCCTGAGGGGCGGTGCCACCCGGTCACGGACAGGCCCGGCCCGCGACGCGACCGGACGCCAGGGTTCTGCCGGTCGATCGGGCGGCTCCCGCGCCTTCCTTGCGACCACAGCGGGTTCACGCGGTGGCACATCCTCGCTGACCTCGGTGACGTCGTTGACACCCCGCCGGGACGGGGACGCTCAGGCCCGCAGTCCCCGCTCGATGCGTTCGGCCCAGGTGCGCGCTCGCCGAGGCCCTGCGCCGCACCGCCGTGCGCGGGTCGAGCAGCGACAGCGACCCCGGTGACGGCCAGAGCCGCTACGGGGACGCTCAGGCCCGCAGCCCCCGCTCGACGCGTTCGGCCAGGCGCGCGCTCGAGCCCGGGCTGTTCGGCCAGACGAAGACGCCCGATCGGCGTAGCCATGCCACGGAGGTGCCGAAGGCGCAGATCAGCTCGCCCGCCGCGTCGACGCCCCCAAGCGCCGACCGCCTGACGGCGACGACGTGAGCCGGGCTGGAGAGGGCAGCTGGGACGCGAGGTGGTGTCGCTACCGTGGCTTCGTGCGGAGCGACCGACGAGGGTCCGATGTTCCTCGGTGAGGACCTGTTGCCGTTGCTCGTGCTCGCCTTCGGTGCGGCCATGGCCCTCGGGAGCGCACTGGCGCTCGTCCGGCCGCCCGCCAAGCGGGAGGAAGGTGACCTGGCCGAGGCATCCGTGGGCCGGAGCGTCGTCTTCGTGGTGATCGGCACCCTCGCCGCCGTGTGGGCCACCGCGAGCCTCATCAGCGGCTGACGGCGGACAGGCCCCCGGCCACCCTCAGCCGGCCTGCCGGGCCGGCACCCCACGGGGGCGGGCGAGGGAGAGGGTGGTGGCGCGGGCCAGGTGGCGGTACCGGGAGGGCTCGCAGGTCAAGACGATGATCTGGCAGCGTCCGGCGGCATCTGCGAAGGCGGCGGCCATGCGCTCCAGCCTGCCGGGGTCGGTGAAGCCGAGGACGTCGTCGAAGACGACGGGCACCCCGCCGTCCGCACTCACGATGACGGCGGCCGCGAGGCGGCTGAGGACGCTCAGCTGCTCCCGTGCCCCCACGCTCAGCTCGCTCCAGGGGACCGGGTCACCGCCGAGGATGCGACGGCTGATCCGCAGCTCGTCGTCGAGCTCGACGGCGAAGTCGTCACCGAAGACGAGCGCGCCCAACCGCTCGAGCTCGGCCCGCATCGGCGCCCCGTAGGCCCGGGCCGCCTCGTCCCGGTGGCGGGTCAGGGTGGCCAGCAGCAGGGCCGAGGCGGCGGCCCGCTCCTCGGCGGAGCGGAGCTCGGCCGCCACGGCGGTCGCCAACCGTCGTGCCTCGGCCAGTCGCTCGTGCAGCCCGCCCTCCCCCTGGAGCTGGAGTCGGGAGCGGATGCCGGCGAGGTCCTCCCGGAGCTCGGCGAGCGCCCGCGCCGCCCCGTCCCGTTCGACCGCGGCGCGCTGCGCTGTCTGCAGCGCCCGCTGCAGCTCGCCGTCGTCCACCTGGGCGGCAGCCTCCCGCCAGGCTCCGTCAGCCACCCGGGCGTGGACGGTCGCAGCGGCAGCCGCGTCCACCAGCGCTGCGTCCGGAGTCGACGCTCGGGCTGCGCCGAGACGGTCCAGTCGCTGCCGCAGGTCGCCCCGGGCGACCGCGAGACCGGCGTCCGCGTGCTCCTGCGCCTGGCGGAGACGTCGGGCCGACCCTTCCGCCACGGCCGCCTGGTCAGCCGCCCGATCCGACGCGCGACATGCGAGGCGCGACCGCTGGCAGGCGTCCTCCCACCGCGCCCGTGCCGCCTCGAGCGCCTCAGCGGTGGGTGCCGGGCCGGGCGCAGGGGAGCCGGTGGCAGCCAGCTCCTGGCGCGCCTGGTCGACGAGGTGGACGAGGTCGCCGACCTGCCGACCGCCGAGCGCGTCACCGAGGCCGGCGCGCTGGCTCGAGAGGCGGGTCACGAGCGCCCGGCGCTCGTCCTCGAGCAGCCTCGCGTGCTGGAGGTCGTCCACCCCGAGGCGCTCGCACCGGTCCACGAGGACCTGGCGGGCCTGGCGGTGGCGGGCCTCGAGCACGCCGGCCGCGGCCCCGGCCGCCACGGTCACCCGGACGTGCTCGGACAGCTCGATGACCAGGCGGTCGGCCACCACGTGGTCCGTCGTCGCGCCGGCTCCGATGGCCTCGGGCTCCCCGTCGAGCAGCACGTCGAGGTGGCGCAGGGCCTCGAGGCGCACGGTGGGACGGGCAGCCGCGGCGGCTGCCTCCGCCTTCAGCGCCTCGTCGTGCGCCTCCTGCACCGCCGCCAGGGCGTCCGGCGACGACGGGTTGGCGGCCAGCGCCTGCTCGTCCCGGGCGATGTCGGCGCGCAGCCGCCCGACGACCCCGAGCGCCGACTCGAGCTCGGCCAGCTGCGAGGCGACCTGGGCGGTGGCGGCCGCTCGACGCAGCTCCAGGTGGACGGCCTCGGTCGCCGCCGCCGCTGCCGCAGCGGCCTCGGCCTCCCCTGCTGCGGCTGCTGCTGCGGCCACGGCATCGGACAGCTCTGCGGCGCTGACCTCGGCGGCGCGATCCGCGGCGTCCACGGCGCGCCCCGCAAGCAGGGTGGCCGCCTCGGCAGCCTCCACCCCTGCGACCAGGGCAGCGCGACCAGCGACCCCGGTGCCGGCGACGACGGCCTCGCTCGCCGCCAGGCGGGCAGCCACCGCCAGGTTCTCGACCTCGGCGTGGCGCTCCCGGACCTCGACGGCCTCGGCTGCCGCCACCGAGGCAGCCAGGGCGAGCGCCTCCGACCTGGGCGCCAGGTCGGCGACCCGGCGCTCGAGGTCTGCGCACCAGGTGACGTCGGCGTCGAGCGCCTCGATCGCCGCCTGGTGCTCCGCCACCGACCGGTCCGCGTCGGCGGCACGTCGTCTGAGGTCGACCAGCGGCGCCTTCGGGCGGCCGAGCGGGGTCGCCCACCGGCCCGCCTCCGACGAGGCCCGCTCCACGAGGTCGCTCTCCCCGGGGGTCCCGAGCGCGCCGCCCGCCGCCTGGTCGAGGGCGGCGACGACGCTCGGGTGGTCTCGCAGCTCGGGCCGCTCGAGGGCGGCGCCCTGGGGGGCCGACAGCGCTCTCCACAGCTCGAGGTCGACGCTCTGGGCGAGGAGCTCGCGCACCCGGTCGTGGGCGGCCCGTCCCGTGACCACCTCGGGTCGGGGACCGGTGATGCGCAGCTGCGTCGAGTGGTCCCGGTGCCAGCGCTTCCGGTAGGTGAAGCGCAGCCCGTCCGCACTCAGCTCGGCCTCGACCTCGGCGCCGGCGTCGTGGTGCAGCGGCTTGACGGCCTGCACCCGCCGGTGGCTGGAGTCGTCGCGGTACTCGAGCAGGAGGTGGAGGGCCTCGGCCGCGCTCGACTTGCCCGCCTCGTTGTCGCCCTCGACGACGGTGATGCCGTGCTCGGCGAAGGTGAGGTCGCACGATGCCACGCCGCGGTAGCTGCGGAGCGAGAGCCGGTGCAGCCTCATGCCGCCCGTCCCGTCGCCAGCCGGTGCAGGAGCGCGAGTGCGTCGGCCGCCACCGCCCCGGGCTCGCCGCCCGCGGCTGCCATCGACACCAGCTCGTCGCACGCACGGGCGGCGAAGCCGTGCAGGTCGAGCCGCCCGAGGTCGTCGTCCGAGGGCAGGACGACGAGGTCGGATCGCTTGGCCCAGCGCTGGACGGACGCCAGGAGCTGCGCCTGGTGGTCGAGCAGCTCGAGCAGGGCGCTGTGGTCCTCGAGGCCGAGCGTGCCGATCAACGAGAGCCGGACCGCCGTCCGCTCCTTGTCGGGCAGCGACTCGAACCAGCGCCCGAGCTGGGTGACAGCGGCACCGTCGACGAGCTCGGTCCGGTGCTCGACGAAGTGCCAGGTGCCGACCCGGTGGGTGGTGACGTCGCAGGACCCGGCGTCGAGCTCGACGACGAGGGCGAGGCCCGGGTCGACCTCGTCGAAGTCGGTGGGCTCGGGGGTCCCCGAGTACCACACCCGTCCGGAGCCGCCGACGTCCGTGCGGGAGTGGCGGTCGCCGAGGGCCACGAAGTGCACCCGACCGTCGGCGAGCGCCGCCTCGACCGAGCCGAGCGCGACCCTGGCCGGGTCCGTCCGGTCCGGGGACATGACGTCGACGGCGCCGTGACCGGCGACGACGCGCAACGTGCCGTCGGCCGGGAGCTCGGCCACGGCGGCGGCCACCAGGTCGGACCCGGGGCGCTTGGAGCGCCACGGCGCCCCGACCAGGGCGACACCGGGGACGACCTCGATCGGCTCGGCCCCCACCAGGACGTGGACGTTGGGAGGTCGGTGCGTGCGGAACGGCTCGGACCGGAAGACCGACGACGCGTCGAGCGGATCGTGGTTGCCGGGCAGGAGGAACACGGGGACCGGCACCGCCGCCATGGCCTCGAGGCTGCGGAGCACGATCTGTCGGGAGAGGTGGTTGCTCTCGAAGACGTCGCCGCAGACGACCACGAAGTCGCAGCGCTGCGCCTCGGCCAGCGTGCCGATGCGCCGGACGGCATCCATGCGGGCGGCGGTGAAGCGGGCCTGGGCATCGGTGTCGAGGAAGTGGCGGGACATGCCGAGCTGCCAGTCGGCGGTGTGGACGAACCTGACCATCTTCCCCTCCTCTCCCGGCCGATGGGGCTGGCAGTGACGCTAGGGAGGGGGTGTGACAGCGCCGGGGACCCCGGCCGGTGGCGGATGGTCGCCCTCCGGCCCTCGCTCACGCCGCCGGAGCCGCTCGAGCGGCAGGAAGGCCGGGAGGCAGACGAGGTGGGGGAGGAAGATGATCCTGACCCCGACGAAGGTCGCGAGGTGGAACACGGCGGCCATGGCGACGCCGATGCGCTGGGTGCGGCCCGCCCTGAGCAGCAACGGGGAGGCGAGCTCGAGGAGGACGATGGTCGCCTGGAGCGCCACGAGCAGCCCTTGGTGGTCCATGAGCGGGTCGGCCACGGCCGAGCCCCGGCGGGCGATCGACCGGAGCAGGACCGACGACGTCACCCACTCCGGCCCGACGTAGCGCAGCTTGGCGACGGCGCTGAGGAAGTAGGTCGCCACGACCGCCACCTGGATGCTGCGCAGCGCCCACCCCGCCGCCTCGGAGTCCTGGCGGTCGCGGGTGCTGGCCCGGCCGACGGTGGGCAGCACGGCGAGGGCGACGAGGTACGCGAACCGGTCGTGGTCGACCTTGCCGTAGCTGAACGCGACCAGCATCCACCAGAGGTAGAGCACGAACACGGCGGCGCCGGCGGCCCTGGGCCAGCGGCCGGTGGTCGCCACGGCTGCCGCTCCCAGCAGGCCGACGAGCAGCACCGGGACGAGCACGGGTCCAGGAGCGGGGAGGTCGAGCAGGCGGCCCAGGGCGAGGGGCCGGTGCAGCGCGGCGGGGACGTCACCGTGGGCCCGCACCCACGACGTGGTCACGAGGACGTCCAGGAAGACGAAGGGGTAGACGAGCAGCCGCAGCCACGCCACCCGGGCCGTCGGCATCGGGTCGGACCACCACGCCGTCGCCCTCCCGGCGAACGAGCGGGGCGCCTGGACGCCGGCCGCGGTCACCTCCCGACCGTCCACGTCGAGACGGTCCGCTCCGAGACCTCGTCCGACAGCACGTTGTCCTCGATCCGCCGCACCCGCTCCCGGAGCTCGAGCGACACGAGGGGCGGACGGTCCGGGTGGACCGAGGCGTAGGCGTCGGCGACGGCCTCGAGCAGCGCAGGCTGCGCCTGGAACCGGGGCAGCTGGCCCTCGAGCTCCGCATGGCGGAGGCCGACGTCGGGTGGCCGGATCGTGCGGGCGCGGCCGGCGGCGTCGACCGCCTCGAGGGTGACCACCCGCACCCGGCCGCTCGGGTTGGCGCGGTTGGTGAACATCCGGAAGGGGCCGAGGGGGAACCAGTCGTCGGTGCCAACGGCCGAGCCGCACAGGAGCAGGCTCCCGACGACCACGGTCGCGATCCCCCGTCGACGTCGGGCCGCGGGACCCAGCGGGGAGCAGGCCGCCGGGGGGTCGGGGGTCGCTCGGGCCCGGGGTCCCGCGGCCTCGGGTGACCTGTCGGCGCCTCGGCGCGCGACTTGAACGCCACGGGACCGGAACCTCATGCGTCGGGGACGGCGTCGGGCGCCGGCGTGTTGCGGACCGTCAGGCATTAGGGGACAGACTGGTCCACCCGAACCGGCGGGGTGAGCACCAGGATGGTGGCGCCCTGCCCCGCCGGGCGCCGGCCCCGACCTGGGGCCCGGCCGAGAACTGGAGGAACCATGAACCGATCCGAGCTCATCGAGGCCGTCTCCCAGCGTGCTGGCGTCGGGAAGTCCGACGTCGACGCCGTGCTGAAGGGCTTCCAGGACGTCGTCTCGACCACCGTCGCCAAGGGCGACGAGAAGATCACGATCCCGGGCTTCCTCAGCTTCGAGCAGGGTGCGCGCTCGGCCCGCACCGGCCGCAACCCCCAGACGGGCGAGACGATCGAGGTGGCCGCCTCGAAGACCGTCAAGATCTCGGCCGGCTCGAAGCTGAAGGCCATCGCCGCCGGCAAGGAGGCCCCTCCCTCCTGACGGAGCCGGCAGCGCCAGTCCGCTCTCTCCCGCCCCGGCCCTGCGGCCGGGGCGGCTCGCGTCCACGGCCGGCGAGGTACGGTCCCGGCCGTGCCCGCCTGCTCGCCGCCCCGCCACCCGGGGGTCCGGCGGGGGGAGATCGGACGGGCGGCATGGTGACGACGCCGACGCCGGCGACACCGCACGCCGTGGGGCGCCCGTCACCAGCCGCCCGACCGGAGCGTCGGCGGTGGTCCGTGCTCGTGCTGCTGCTGGTCGGCCTCGTGCTGCTCGCCGGCTGCGGCGGGGACGGGCCCCGCTTCGGCATGCCCGAGCCGGTCTCGGAGGACGGCGAGGAGGTGCTCGGGCTGTGGCGGGGCTCGTTCCTGGCGGCCCTGGCCGTCGGGGCCCTCGTGTGGGGCCTCGTGGTGTGGGCTGCGGTCCGCTACCGCCGCCGGAACGACGACCTGCCCAGCCAGAGCCCGGAGAACATCCCGATCGAGATCACCTACACGGCCATCCCCCTGGTGATCGTGGCCGTCCTGTTCGGCTTCACCTACGTGACCCAGGACCGGGTGACGGCGCTGTCGAGCGATCCCGACGTGGTCGTCCACGTCACGGCGTTCCAGTGGTCGTGGCGCTTCTCGTACCCCGAGGAGGGGGTCCAGGTCGTGAGCGACGGCAACACCCCGCCCCGCCTCGTCGTCCCGGTCGGGGCCACCGTCCGGTTCGACCTCGAGACCGCCGACGTCGTGCACAACTTCTGGGTCCCCGAGCTGCTGACCAAGCGGGACATCCTCCCCGACGTGGAGAACGCCATCGACGTCGAGGTGACCCGCGCCGGTTCGTGGACGGGGCGCTGCGCCGAGTTCTGCGGCCTCGAGCACCACGCCATGATCTTCACCTTCGAGGCGGCCGAGCCCGCTGGCTACGAGTCGTGGCTGGACGAGCGCCGCCAGGCCGGCGACGTCGTCCCCGGGGCGGCGGCCGACGGCGAGGTCGGTGGCGGCGCAGGGGACGAGGGCGCCGGCGGCCTGGAGGGGGACGGGTGACCGCGCTGCTCGACCCCCCGACCGGTGCGCCGGACCCCCCGGCGCCGCCGCACGGGACGCCCCGGGCGACGGGGGTCCTCGCCTTCCTCACCACGACCGACCACAAGCGCATCGGGATCGCCTACCTCGTCACCTCGTTCGCCTTCTTCCTGCTCGGCGGGGCGCTGGCGCTGGTGATGCGGAGCGAGCTGATCGAGCCCGGCCTGCAGGTGACGTCGGCCAACCAGTACAACCAGCTCTTCACCATGCACGGGACGATCATGATGTTCCTGTTCATCGGGCCCTTCGCCTTCGGCCTCGCCAACTACCTCGTCCCCCTGCACATCGGGGCGGCGGACATGTCGTTCCCGCGGCTCAACTCGCTCAGCTACTGGCTCTTCCTGGGGGGCGGCCTCACGCTCGTCGCCGGGTTCTTGACCTCGGACGGCCCGGCGGCGACCGGGTGGACCCTGTACCCGCCCCTCAGCCAGGGCGCGTACACCCCCACCATCGGCACCGACCTCGTCCTCCTCGGCCTCGCGCTCACCGGCTTCTCCGGGATCTTCACGGCGGTGAACGTGGTGACCACCGTCTTCACCATGCGGGCGCCGGGGATGACGATGTTCCGCCTGCCGGTCTTCACCTGGAACATGGTCGTGGTCAGCCTGCTCGTGCTCACCGCGTTCCCGATCCTGACCGCCGCCTCCGCCATGCTCTTCGTCGACCGGAACCTCGGCGGGCACATCTTCGACCCGTCCCGTGGCGGTTCCGCCATCCTCTGGCAGCACCTCTTCTGGTTCTTCGGGCACCCCGAGGTGTACATCGTCGCCCTCCCCTTCTTCGGGGTGATCACCGAGGTCATACCGGTCTTCTCGTGGCGACCGATCTTCGGCTACAAGGGCATCGTCTACGCCACGCTCGCCATCGCCGCCCTCTCGGTCGGGGTGTGGGCGCACCACATGTTCACCACCGGCGCGGTGCTGCTGCCGTTCTTCAGCGGCCTGTCGTTCCTCATCGCCGTCCCCACCGGCGTCAAGTTCTTCAACTGGATCGGGACGATGTGGTCCGGCCGCCTCACCTTCCAGACGCCGATGCTGTTCGCCATGGGCTTCCTCGTCACCTTCCTGCTCGGAGGTCTGACGGGGGTGCTGCTCGCCTCGCCCCCGATCGACTTCCAGCTCCACGACACGTACTTCGTGGTCGCCCACATGCACTACGTGCTGTTCGGGGGGTCCGTCTTCGGGGTGTTCGCAGCGATCTACCTGTGGTTCCCCAAGATGACCGGGCGGCTGCTGTCCGAGGGCCTGGGGAAGCTGCACTTCGTCACGGTCTTCGTCGGCTTCCACCTCACCTTCCTCGTGCAGCACCTCCTCGGGATGCAGGGCATGCCGAGGCGGATCGCCGACTACCGCGAGGCCGACGGCTTCACCACCTTGAACGTGCTCTCGAGCACGGGTGCGTTCCTGACCGGCATCTCGACGTTGTTCCTGCTGTGGAACATCGTCCGGTCCCTGCGCAAGGGGGAGCCCGCAGGGGACGACCCCTGGGGTGGCCACACCCTCGAGTGGGCCACCACCTCACCTCCGCCCCCGCAGAACTTCGACCGCCCCCTCCCACCGATCCGGTCGAACCGGCCGGTCTTCGACGAGCGCCACGGGCTCTTCTCGTCCGACCGGGAGACGGCCGAGGCCGCCGGGCACCAGCCGGTGGTGCGGTGAGCGCGTCGGGCTCGGCGGGAGGGCGCGACCTGCGGTGCAGGGCCCGCAGGGAGGCTCTGGTGACGGCGGCCGGGGGGCGTCGCCCCAGAGGTGCCGGCGCGGACGGTGGCTGCACGTGACCCGCGCCGACGGGCGGCCGGAGGGGGCCGGCGGGCGGGTCGAGGCGCGCATCTTCCTCGGCATCGGCGCCTTCGTCTTCGTGCTGTTCGTCCTCTACGCGGCGACGTCGGGCGAGGAGGCGGGCACCACCATGCTGCTGCTCATCGCCGGCCTCGGCGCCCTGGCCGGCGGGTACCTGCTCCACCAGGCCCGCCGCGCGCCGGACCCGGCCCGCATCGGCGGCAACCGGCAGGTGACCGAGGAGGCGTACCTCCCGCACGCCAGCGTGTGGCCGCTCGGCATCGGTGCAGGCTGCGTGGTCATGGCCAACGGCCTGGCGCTCGGGGCGTGGGCGCTGTTGCCGGGCGCGCTGCTGACGGTTGCGTCGGTCCTCGGCT
>CADCSY010000104.1 GCA_902805555.1 uncultured Acidimicrobiales bacterium
CCGCCCGGGGAGGGTCCGCCCTGCCACCAGTGTGCCGTCTCCCGAGCGGATCACGCGCACGAGCTCGGCCTGGGTGGCCTTGCGCCGGCAACCGACGCAGGTGCGCAGCGGAGCGGCGGGCGCTACGACTCCCCGCCCGGGCGGTCGGCGCCGTCGTCCGGCGCGGCGTCGTCGCCGCCCTCGACCGGCGGCTTGTCGTTGGCGGGCGGCTCCCCGGTGGGTGCGGCGCCGGGATCGGTGTCGTGGCCGACCCGGTCGGCCCCGTCGTCGGGCGCCGCCTCCTCCTCGCCCTCGGCCGGCCCCCGCTCTGCCGGGTCCGGGAGGCCGTCCTCGGTCCCGTCGGACTTCCCGCCGCCTGCGTTCCACTGGTCGGCCGACAGCGCGGGCCCGCCCTCGGCGGCGTGCCACACCATCTCGCCGGAGTCGGCGTCCTCGCGCCACTCGCCCTCGGCCCACTCCTCGCCCTCGTAGCCGGCCTCCTCCTCGGCCAGCTGCGTCTCCGACTTGATGTCGACGCGCCATCCGGTGAGGCGGGCGGCGAGGCGGGCGTTCTGGCCCTCCTTGCCGATGGCGAGCGACAGCTGGTAGTCGGGCACGATCACCTCGGCGGTGCCCGACTCGTGGTCGAGCCGCACCTCCTTGACCTTGGCCGGCGACAGCGCCTTCATGACGAAGTCCTGGAGGTCCTCGGTGTAGGGGACGATGTCGATCTTCTCGCCCCGCAGCTCGTTCACGACCATCCGCACCCGGGCGCCTCGGGCGCCGACGCAGGCGCCCACCGGGTCGACGTTCGAGTCGTTCGACCAGACGGCGATCTTCGTGCGGTGACCCGGCTCACGGGCGACCGCCTTGAGGATGACGATGCCGTCCGCGATCTCGGGGACCTCGAGCTCGAAGAGGCGCTTGATGAGGCCGGGGTGGGTGCGGCTGACGACGATCTGGGGGCCGCGCGGGTTCTTGCGGACCTCCACGATGTAGGCCTTCAGCCGGGTTCCCGGCTCGGGCCGCTCGTACGGCACCTGCTCGGCCTGGGGCAGCAGCGCCTCGACCTTGCCCAGGTCGAGCAGCGTGAAGCGGCTGTCGGTCTGCTGGATGATGCCGGTCACGATGTCGCCCTCGCGACCTGCGTACTCCTCGTACTTGAGCTCGCGCTCGGCTTCGCGCACCTTCTGCATGAGGACCTGCTTGGCCGTCTGGGCTGCGATCCGTCCGAAGTTCTCCGGCGTCGCGTCCCACTCCCGCGCGACGTTGCCGTCCTCGTCGAGCTCCTGGCCGTACACGCGGAAGTCGAGGTTGTCGGCGTCGATGGTGACGTAGGCCTCCTCGGCTGCGCCCGGCATCCGCTTGTAGGCGGAGACGAGGGCGTTCGCCAGCGCCTCGAGGAGCGAGTCGACGGAGATGCCCTTGTCGAGGGCGAGGGCCTGGAGGGCCTCCATCATCTCGAAGTTGCCGGTGCTGGCGGTGCTCATGAGCCTGCCCTGCCTTCCTGCGTCTGGGCGTCGCCGGGTGGGCGCGTCGCCGATGCCTGCTTCTTGGCGGTGGCCGGGCCGGGGGCCGCGCCGCCGGAGCCGGTCCGGGCGCCCGCCGCCTTCTTCGACCGTCCCGGCTTGGGTCCACCGGGGCGGGGCTGGCCCCCCCACTCGAACACGGTGCGAGCCCGTTCGATCTCGGCGTAGCCGAGCGCCCTGACCCCGCTGTCTGCTTCGACGGTGATGCCCTCCTCGTCGGCGTCGACGAGGGTGCCCTCGAAGCGGCGCTCCCCGTCGCTGGCGGGCACGGTCTTGACGTTGATCCTCGTGCCGAGCGCGCGTGTGAAGTGCGCCGGGGTGCGCAGCGGGCGCTCGAGGCCCGGGCTCGACACCTCGAGGGTGGTCGGCCCCTCGAGGGCGTCGACCTCGTCGATGGCGTCGGAGACGAGGCGGGTGGCCGCCGCCACGGCGTCGAGGTCGATCCCGCCGGGCCGGTCGACGAGGACGCGCAGCACGCCGCCGGTGTCCTCGACGTCGTAGAGCTCGAGGCCCTCGGCCTCGACGAGGGGGGCCACGAGGGAGCGGATCTCGTCACCGGTCACTTGGGCACCTCCTCTCCCTCTCCGACTCAAGGGTCATCGCCGACAAAGAAAAGACGTGGGCTCGCGCCCACGTCATGCCGGTCCGGGGACCGCGGTCGATCGAACGCAACAGCCCGGCGATCATAGCGGAGCGCGTTGCCACCCCACCTGCCGCCACGGTCGGGTCAGCGCGCCGGCGTGAACGCGCACGGCATGCGCTTGATGCCGTGGATGAACGCCGACTGCAGCATGGCTGGCTCCCCCGTCACCTGCAGGTCCGGGAGGCGACGGAACAGCTCGTCGAACATGACGGTGATCTCCCGGCGCGCCAGGTTGGCGCCCAGGCAGAAGTGGGGGCCCCCGGCGCCGAAGCCGACGTGGTCGTTGCCCGCCCGCCGCACGTCGAAGCGGAAGGGGCCGTCGAAGTGCGCTTCGTCACGGTTCGCCGACGCGTACCAGAGCACCACCTTGTCGCCCTCGGCGATGCGCTGGCCGCCGAGCTCGGTGTCGCGGCTCGCGGTCCGGCGGAAGTGGATCACCGGCGTCGCCCACCGCACGATCTCCTCGACGGCCGTCGGGGCGACGCCCCAGAAGTCGGCGGCCCACGCGGCGCGCTGGTCGGGGTGGTCGGTCAGCGCCTTCATCCCGTGGCTGATGGCGTTGCGCGTCGTCTCGTTCCCGGCGACCACGAGGAGGATGAAGAACGACCCGAACTCCTGGGTCGTGATGCGCTCGCCGTCGAGCTCGGCGTGCATGAGCGCCGACGTGAGGTCGTCGACCGGCGCCGCCAGCCGGCGCTCGCCGAGCTCCATGGCGAGCTGGTAGAGCTCGAGCGCCGCCGCCATGAGCTCCTCGAGGCTCTGGGCGTACTCGGGGTCGCCCACGCCGAGGATCACGTTGGTGAGCTCGAAGACCCGCTGGTGCTGGCTCGCCGGGATCCCCATCATCTCGCAGATCACCTGGAGCGGGAGCTGCGCGGCGATCTCGGTGACGAAGTCGACCTCCCCCTTCGGTGCGACCGCGTCGACGATCTCCGTCGCCTTGGTGGCGATGTAGGACTCGATCTGGGCGATGTTGCGCGGGGTGAACGCCTTCTGGACGATCCAGCGCAGCTTCGAGTGGCGGGGCGCGTCCATGGCGATCATGGAGCCGAAGAACTCACTGATCTCGACCGGCAGGTCACCGATGTTCACGCCCTTGCCCGAGATGAAGACCTCGGGGTTGCGGCTCGCCTTCCACACGTCGTCGAAGCGGGTGAGGGCCCAGTAGCCCGGTCCCGGCGGGTTGCCGTCGAACGCCAGCTCGTCGTGGAAGGAGACGGGCAGCTCGCGGCGGAGCTTGGCGAAGACGGCGTCCCGCTCGGCGTCGGGCGCGGCCCACAGCGCCGGGTCGGAGAGGTCGATGTCGTGCGCCGGCAGGTCCGTCACGGAGGTCATGCGGGCAGTCTGCACCCCACCGCCGGGACCCTGCCCCGCCGTCACCGGTCCGGGCCGCTCAGGACGCGCGCTCACCCGCCGGCGCATCGTGCCCGAGGTCGTGGGCGAGGAACAGGACGTCGTCGTAGGGGTTGTGCCGGTACGGCGCCACCTCGACGAAGCCGAGGCTGCGGTACAGCGCGCACGCGGCCACGAGCGAGGCGCGGGTGTCGAGGAGCAGGCGCCTGTGCCCGAGGCGACGCGACGCCTCCACCGCTGCCTCGGCCAGGGCGCGACCGAGGCCGAGCCCCCGGCTGGCCGGCTCGACGTACATGCGCTTCAGCTCGGCGTCGCCCTCGGTGCCGAAGGGGCGGACCCCGGTGAAGCCGACCGCCCGCCCGGCGGCCAGGGCCAGCAGGGCGGCGCCGCTCGAAGGCGCACCGTAGACGGCGGCTGGATCGGCCAGCTCCGGGTCGACGCCCTGGAAGCCGACGTCGAAGCCGAGCGTCGTGAGGTACTCGTCGATCAGCCGGCGCACCTCGTGCCAGTCGGCGTCGGTCGTCACCGCCACGACGGTCGGCACGCTGCGGCTCAGTGGTCGGCGATGGTCTTGCGGATGAGGTCGACCTTCACGCCGCTGGCGTTGGCATCGTCACCCTGCTCCTCGAGGAGCGCCACACGGTCTGCCTCGGCCGCCTCGGCTGCGCCGGACTCGGCCCGGCCGAGGGCGCCGTCGACCCCCTCCTCCATGATGAGGTCGGCCCAGCGGACGAGCGACTCGACCATCTCGTCCTCGGGCACGACCGCCACGTTCTGGCCCCGGACGAAGAGGTGCCCCTTCTTGCGCCCGGCGGCGATGCCGAGGTCGGCGTCACGGGCCTCGCCCGGCCCGTTGACGACGCAGCCCATGACCGCGATCTGCAGCGGGATCTGGCGGTCGGCGAACGCCTCCATGGCCTCCTTCGCCACCTGGATCACGTCGATCTCGGCCCGGCCGCAGCTCGGGCAGGCGATGAGGTCCACGTTCTTGCGCTCGCGCAACCCCATGGCCTCGAGCAGCACACGTCCCGCCCGGGCCTCCTCCACCGGATCCGCGGTGAGGCTGTAGCGGATCGTGTCGCCGATGCCCTCGGCCAGGAGGGTCGCGATCCCGGCGGTCGCCTTGACGAGCCCCGCCGGTGGCGGGCCGGCCTCGGTGACGCCGAGGTGCAACGGGTGGTCGGTGACGTCGGCCAGCTGGCGGTAGGCCTCGATCATGAGCGGCACGTTGCTCGCCTTGACCGAGATCTTGACGTCGTCGAAGCCGACCTCGTCGAAGTAGCGGAGCTCCTGCTCGGCGGACTCGACCATCGCCTCCGGGGTCACCTTGCCGCCGTGCTTCTCGTACAGCGCGCTGTCGAGGCTGCCACCGTTCACGCCGATGCGGATGGGCACGCCCCGGTCCTTCGCCTCGCGAGCGATGTCCTTGATCTTCGTCGGGTCGGTGATGTTGCCGGGGTTGAGGCGCAGGCACGCCACACCGGCCTCGAGGGCGGCGAAGGCCATGAGGTGGTTGTTGTGCACGTCGGCCACGATCGGCACCGGGGAGCGGGGGACGATCTGGGCCAGCCCCTCGGCTGCGTCCTGTCGGTTGCAGGTGCAGCGCACGATGTCGGCCCCGGCGGCGGCGAGCGCGTAGACCTGGGCGAGCGTCCCCTCCACGTCAGCGGTCTTGGTGATCGTCATCGACTGGATGGAGATCGGTGCGTCGCCCCCGACCACCACCGGGTTGCTCGGGTGGGCGAGGGTGACCGCACGGGTCGCCCGTCGTGGCGCTCGACCGGCGCTGAACTGCACGGCAGACCTACTGGAAGGGGTTCGAGGCGGGGTTGGCGATGTCGAGGTAGAGGGCGCTCAGGCCCACCAGCACGAGCACCCCGACGACGCCGACGGTGAGGGGCATGAGCTTGGTGACGTCGGCGAAGTGGCGCCTGCCCTTCCGGCTCCGGATCCGCTCGTAGGTCGCGACGGCGACGTGGCCCCCGTCCAGGGGGAGCAGCGGGACCAGGTTGAAGACCCCGACGAACACGTTGATGAGGAACAGCAGGAGGATCACCGGTGCCCAGCCGACCTCGGCGGCCTGGCTGGCCACCCGGACGGCGCCCACCGGCGAGAGGAGCCGGGCGTCGGGGTCGGCGGCAGGCTCGCCCGAGGCCTCCGACTCCTCGCTCCCGCCCTCGGCGCCACTCGAGATCGTGTCGAGGTAGCCGGTGATGCCGCTCGGAGAGAAGAACGCGCCGAGCGAGGTGAGCGACTGCCACATGGTGGTCCCGGTCCGCTCCACCGCCTCGACGGCCGCGGTCAGCGGGCCGAGCCGCACGAGGTCGTAGCGGGGACCCACGCCGAGGAAGCCGACCTCGTCGCCGGTGATCGGGTGCTGATCGGCCAGGGTGGGGCGAAGGGTGGTCCGGACGTCGTCGCGCACCACGTCGATCGAGACCGTCTCACCCGGACGGGTGCGGAGGCGTTCGGACACCTGCGGGAAGCCGGACACCTCCTCGCCGTCGACGGCGACGATCCGGTCGCCGGGCACGAGGCCGGCCTCGTCGGCAGGGCTGTCGGGGGTGACGGCGCCGACCGCCCACCGGTCGCTGTCGAGCGGCGCGGCCTCACCGTGGAGGGCGAGGAGCCCGAACATCAGGGCGATCGCCATGAGGAAGTGCATGGCCGAGCCGGCCACCGCCACCGAGAGCCGGCGGGGGTAGGACTTCTGCCGGTAGGTGCGGCCCTCGTCCTCGGGCGGCACCTCCTCGATGTTGCTCATGCCGATGATGCGGACGTAGGCGCCCGCCGGGATGAGCTTCAGGCCGTACTCCGTCTCACCACGCCGGAAGGACCAGAGGCGGGGCCCGAAGCCGATGAAGAACTCGGTGACCTTCATGCCGGACCACTTCGCGGTGATGTAGTGGCCGAGCTCGTGCATGAAGATCATGAAGATCAGGGCGGCGACGACCGCCAGGGTGGTGAAGGAGCCGAGGATGCCGATGGCGAGGGTCCCGGCCACGAGCAGGGCCAGGCGCAGCGCGCTCGAGCCCTCCCCCCGCTCGCGCTCGTCCGGCCCGGGACCGGCGTCGTCTCCTGCAGCGCGGTCGGGGGCGACGATCTCGGTCACGACGTCGTGACCTCGGCGAGGACGGCCCGGGCCTGCTCCCGAGCCCGTTGGTCGATCTCGATGACGGCGTCGACGGAGTCCAGCACCGTCCCATCATGGCGGTCCAGGCACTCGTTCAACACGTCGGGCAGCGACCGCCACCTGAGGCCGCCGGCCAGGAACGCCTCGACCGCCACCTCGTTGGCGGCGCTGAGCCACGCCGGCGCCGAGCCGCCGATCCGCCCGGCCTCGTAGGCGAGGTCGAGGCACGGGAAGGCGGCCCGGTCGGGGGGCTCGAAGTCGAGGTGCCCGAGCCGGGACCAGTCGACCGCGCCGACCGCGACCGGCGAGCGCTCGGGGTAGGCGAGGGCGTAGGAGATCGGCAGGCGCATGTCGGGCATGGACAGCTGGGCGATGGTGGCGCCGTCGGTGAAGGTGACCATCGAGTGCACGACCGACTGCGGGTGGACCACCACGTCGATGTCGTCGTAGGCGGTGCCGTAGAGCTCGTGGGCCTCGATGACCTCCAGTCCCTTGTTCATCAACGTCGACGAGTCGACGGTGATCTTCGGGCCCATCTTCCACGTGGGGTGGGAAAGGGCCTCCTCGACCGTCACGTGGGCGAGCTGCTCCCGGCTCCAGCCGCGGAACGGGCCGCCGCTGGCGGTGAGGACGAGCGCCGCCACCTCCCTCGCCTGGCCGGCGCGGAGGCACTGGTGGAGGGCGCAGTGCTCGGAGTCGACGGGGAGGATCTCGGCGCCAGGCGTCCCCCGGACCTGGGCCACGAGGGGCCCGGCAGCGATGAGCGACTCCTTGTTGGCGAGGGCGAGCCGGGTCCCGCCGGCCAGGGTGGCGAGGGTGATCGGGAGCCCGGCGAAGCCGACGACGCCGTTCACCACCACGTCGGCGCTCTCGCACAGGCTGGCGAGCGCGGTGTCGGCTCCTGCCCCACCGGAGCGCACCTCGCACCACGGCAGGCGGCGGGCGACCTCCTTCGCCGCCGACCCGTCGGCCACCGCCACGACCTCGGGCCGGTGCTCCTCGGCCTGGGCGACGAGCAGCTCGACGTTGGCGCCCCCCGCCCCGAGCGCGACGACCTCGTAGCGGCCCGGTTCGGCCCGGACGACGTCGAGGGTCTGGGTGCCGACGGACCCCGTCGAGCCGACGACGGCGACGGCCGTCACCAGGTCAGGCGATCTCGAGCAGGCGGCACAGGTAGTAGGCCGCAGGCAGGACGAGCAGCAGCGCGTCGAACCGGTCGATGAGCCCGCCGTGGCCGGGGAGGATCGACCCCATGTCCTTCACCTCGAGGTCGCGCTTGAGCATCGACTCGATGAGGTCCCCGATCGGGGCGAGCACGGCCACGAGCAACCCGAGCGCCAGGGCCGCGCCCGCCTTCGCCTCCCACGGGTGCAGGCCGATGAGGTCGAGCACCAGGTAGCTGACGACGACCGAGGCCGCGGCGCCGCCCAGGGCGCCCTCGATGGTCTTGTTCGGGCTGATGGCGGCGGCGATGGGTCGGCGGCCGAACCGGCGGCCGGCGAAGAGGGCCCCGACGTCGTTGGCCACGACCGCGAGGACGGTGCCGAGGAGGATGCCCGTCCCGTTCGGGAGGCGGAGCATGAGGGCGGCGAACGAGCCGAACAACCCGACGTAGGCCACCGTCAGGATGGTGACTGCGCTGTTCGCGGTCGGCGACGAGCGGGAGACGCCCACGAGGTACCACAGCAGGGTGAAGACCACGGTGAGCGTGAGCACGAGCGGGAGCGCGGTCTCACCCTTCCAGTACGCAGCGGTGACCAGGGACGCGCAGGCGACGAGGCCGAGCAGCGTCGCCGGCTGGTGGCCCGCCTTGCGCAGCGCACCGAAGAGCTCGCCGGCGCACAGCGTGACGATCACGGTGGCGAAGGCCACCCCGTAGGCGGGACCGAGGGTCATGGCCACGATGGCTGCCACGGCGAGGACGACGCCGACCCCGATGGCGAGGGGCAGGTTGCGGTCCGTGCCGGGCTGGGCGGCTCGGCTGGAGCGGGCGCCGCCCCCTGCAGCTGTGGCGCGACGGGGACGTTGGCGACGGGGTGCGGCCGGTGCGCTGCCGGCTCGCTCCTGCTCGGCCACGGCATCCTCGGCGGGGCCTCCGGGTGCGTCCGGCGCCCCCGGACCGTCGTCGCCGAAGCCGAAGAGCTCGTCGGGACCGGATCGCCCCCCGGTGGCGAGGGTCTGGGTCTCGTCGCCGCGGAGGTCGGGGCCGGCGCCGCCCCCCTCGTCGACGGGCGACCCGCCACGCCACGCCTGCCCCGTGCCCGAGCCGGACCACAGGTCGGGGTCCCCGTCTCCGGCCCCCGATCGCCCGTCGGCCGACGAGGTGGACCCGGCACGGGTCCTGCTCGACGAGGTCGAGGAGGTGGCGCCCGCCGACCGGCGAGACACGACAGGTCGGGGGCCGGTCCGGGACGAGGCGCCAGCTCCCTCACCACCGGTGAGCGGGAAGCGCAGGGCCGGGCGGGCGCCGCCGGCCGGCGGGGACTCGGGCCGGTCCCCGTACCGAGGCCGACCCTCGGCCCGACGGGATCCGGCGGCGCCGCGATCGACAGCCGGGCGCTCGACGACCTCGCCGGCTCCCATCATCCGCACCACCTCGGTCGGGGCATCGGCGCCGGCCGGGGGCAGCTGGTCGTCGGGTCGTTCCAACCTGGTGCGGTCGTCCATGCGGTCCTCCGGGTGCGTCGGGTCGAGGCGCGCCGCTCGTGGCGGCGCGAGGTCAGACCTCGGTGAGCTCCTGCTCCTTGTGCTCGAGTGCGACGTCGAGGTCGGCGATCTGGGCGGCGGTGAGCTTGTCGAGGTCCTTCACGCCCCGCTCGAGCTCGTCGGCCCCCATGTCGCCGTCCTTCTCGAGCGCCTCGAGCTGCTGGCGGGCGGCCCGCCGGAGGTTGCGGATGGCCACCCGCCCGTCCTCGGCCATCGCCCGGACCATCTTCACGTACTCCTTGCGCCGGTCGGCGGTGAGGGGCGGGAAGCTGAGGCGCAGCACGTTGCCGTCGCTGCTCGGGTTGAGGCCCAGGTCAGAGCTGCGGATCGCCTTCTCGATGGCCCCGACCGACGACTTGTCGTAGGGCTGGATCACGAGCGTCCTCGCCTCCGGCACGCTGAAGCCGGCGATCTGCTGGAGGGGGACCTCGGAGCCGTAGTAGTCGACGGTCAGCTTCTCCACGAAGGCGGGGCTGGCCCGCCCGGTCCTGATGGTCGAGAAGTCCTCCCGGCTGTGGCTCACCGCCTTCTGCATCTTCTCAGCCGTCTCGGCCAGGACGTCTGCGATCACCCCACCAGCGTACCGACACGCTCCTCGCCGACGAGGACCCTGCGGATGTTGCCCGGCTCGAGCAGGTCGAAGACCACGATCGGCAGCGTGTGGTCCATGCAGAACGTGATCGCCGTCGCGTCCATGACCCGCAGGCCCCGGTTGAGCACGTCCATGTAGGTGATGCTGTCGAGCTTCGTGGCCGTGGGGTCGAGCTTCGGGTCGGCGGTGTACACCCCGTCCACGCCACCGTGGGTGCCCTTCAGCACCACCTCGGCGTCGATCTCCGCCGCCCGCAGCGCAGCGGTCGTGTCGGTGGTGAAGAACGGGTTCCCGGTGCCTCCTGCCAGGATCACCACCCGCCCCTGCTCGAGGTGTCGGATGGCCCGGCGCCGGATGTAGGGCTCCGCCACCTGGGCCATCTGGAGGGCGGTCTGCACGCGGGTGTCCTGGTCGAGGCGCTCGAGCGCGTCCTGGAGGGCCAGGCCGTTGATGACGGTGGCGAGCATGCCCATGTAGTCGGCCTGTGCGGGGTCCATCCCGGCGCCCGCGCCCCGGAGCCCTCGCCAGATGTTGCCGCCGCCGACGACGACCGCCACGTCGATCCCGAGGTCCCGGCGGACGTCGACGATCTCCTCGGCGAGCCTCGTGACGACGTCGCCGTCGATCGAGTAGCCGCTGGCGTCGGCGAACGCCTCGCCCGAGAGCTTCAGCACGACCCGCTTCCAACGGGCGGTCCCCGGCGTGTGGGCCCCGGATCCGGGGTGCGGCGCGCTGCCGTTGTCGGGCACCGGTTCAGGCGCCGATCTCGACCTGGGCGAAGCGCACGATCGTGGCCCCCCCGAGGAACTGCTGGATCGACTGCTTGTCGTCCTTCGGGTAGGCCTGGTCGACGAGCACGCCCTTGGGCGAGCCGGGCTTCCCGACCTCCTTGAAGAAGCCCGTCAGCTTGCCGGTGACGATCTTCTCCATCGCCGCCTCGGGCTTGCCCTCGTTGCGCGTCTGGGTCTCGAAGACCGCCCGCTGCTCGGCCACCACCTCGGCGGGCACCTCCTCGCGGGTCAGGAAGGCCGGGCGGTTGAACGCGATGCTCACGGCCACCTCGTGGGCGAGCTCGGCGTCGCCCCCGGCGATCTCCACGATGACGCCGTTGACGCCCCGCTCGGCCTGGACGTGCAGGTAGGTGTCGAGCACGTTCCCGGGGGCGGCCTCGAAGCGGACCACCGTGCCGACGTCGATGTTCTCCTTGAGCGTGATCTTCAGCTCGTCGAGGCGCTCGGCGAGCTCGGCCACGGCCCCCTCCCCCCGGGCGGCGACCGCGTCGGCCAGCGCCTGGGCGAGGGCCGTGAAGTCGGGGCTCTTGGCGACGAAGTCCGTCTCGGAGCGCAGCTGCACGAGCGTGGCCACCACCTCGCCCGTGGCCACCGCCACGCACCCCTGGCTGTTCTCTCGGTCGGCTCGCTCGGCCGACTTGGCAAGGCCCCGCTCGAGCAGCCACTTCCCGGCGGCGTCGAAGTCGCCCTCGGTGGCCACGAGGGCGTTCTTGGCGTCCATCATGCCGACGCCGGTGGCGTCGCGGAGCTGCTTGACGTCCTTGGCGGTGATCGTTGCCATCGTCTTCCTTCGGGTCGTGGCGACGGTCGTCGCTGCGCGTGTCGGTGCTGGGCGGGGTGCTGGCGGTGCGCCGCTGGTGCGGGGCCCGGGTCAGTCGGTGGTGTCGGTCTTCCCGGGCGCCGGTGCGGCTCCGGCTGCCGGGTCGACCTCGGCTGCGAACGCACCGTCGACGTTGGCGACGTCCGGCGTCGCCTCCGGCTCCGACTGCTCGGGCTCGCGCACAACCGCCCCGGCTTCGGCTGCCGGCGACGCGCCGCCGCCGTGCGAGCCGACCGGCGACGTCTCGGCAGAACCGGGCTGCGTCTGGGGGAAGCGTGCGGACACGTCGGCCTCGTCGTCACCGGCGGGGATGGAGCCGGGGGTGGCCTCGACCACGTCGGAGGGCGGCGCCTCGACGGCGGGGGTCGGCACGCCGCCCCGCTCCTGACCGGCGGCCGGTGAGGACTGGGCAGGCACCTCCGCGTCGACCTCGTCGTCGGCGGCCGGGGTCGTCGCACCGGCGGCCAGCCGGGCGTCGCGCTCGGCTGCCTGGCGGGCGGCCTCGTTGCGGGCCTCGGCCTGCTGGCGGGCGCGGTCGGCCTCCTGCTCCGGCGTGGGTGCCTGGGACCTGGGCTTGGCCGTCCCCCGCCGCTCGGCGATGTAGCGACCCTCCTTGACGGCGTCGCTGATGATCCGGCACATGAGGGTGCCCGAGCGGATGGCGTCGTCGTTGCCGGGGATGACGTAGTCGATGATGTCGGGGTTGCAGTTGGTGTCGACCACCGCGACGATCGGGATCTTCAGCTTGTTGGCCTCGGTGACCCCGATGTGCTCCTTCTTGGTGTCGATGATGAACACCGCCTCGGGGAGCTTCGCCATGTCGCGGATGCCGCCGAGGTTGCGCTCGAGCTTCTCGAGCTCGCGCGACTTCATCAGGGCTTCCTTCTTCGGCATGACGTCGAAGTCGCCGACCGCCCGCATGCGCTGGTACTCGGTCATCTTCTTGACGCGACCGCTCATGGTGGTGAAGTTCGTCAACATGCCGCCGAGCCAGCGCTCGTTGATGTAGGGCATGCCGCAGCCCGCGGCCGCCTCGGCCACCGGGTCCTGCGCCTGCTTCTTCGTGCCGATGAAGAGGATGTCTCCCCCGTCCGCGACGAGGTCCCGGACGAAGCTGTACGCCGTCTCGATGCGCTGGAGGGTCTGCTGGAGGTCGATGATGTAGATGCCGTTGCGCTCGCCGTAGATGAAGCGCCGCATGCGCGGGTCCCATCGGCGGGTCTGGTGCCCGAAGTGGACACCGGCTTCGAGCAGCTGTCGCATGGTGACGACGGGGGCCATGGTTCTCCTTGTGCACGGTTGAGGGCCTCCCGTGCCGCGCGCCTCGAGAGGCGACCGTGGATGGGCACGGGAAGGTGGTTCGCACCGGCGACGAGCTGCCACCGGACCGGCCACCGAGCATAGCGGCACCGTCCTGGTGCCCCCCTGGGGGGCGGGCGCTGCGCAGCCCCCGTCTCGTCAGGCTGCGCCCGCCAGGCCGAGCAGGAGGCCGGCGACCCGGTCGACGAGCATGGTCGCGGGGGCTGCGCCGCCGAGTGCGTGCTCGGCGGTGGTGACGAGCGCGGCGGTCGCCACGCCCGCAGCCAGCGTGGCGGTCGGGACGCAGGTGGGCGCCATGTCGGCGAGCGCCAGCGCGATCTCCCGGGCGGCCTCCGGGGACCCTGGCAGCCGGCTGTGGGCGGCGGCGCCGACCAGGTCCACCAGTGCGTTGGTGGCACCGACGGCGGTGCTCGAGACGGCCGGGACGACCAGGTCGCCCGCCCCCGCCACGGAGGTGAACCGGACCCGGTCCGGCAGTGCCCGCTCCTGCAGGTCGGTGAGGAAGGCGGACCCCTCGGCCATCTGTGCGACGGACGTCGCCCCGGGGTCGATCCCATCCCCGGTGGCGGCCGCCACGCCCGAGCGGAGGGTGCTGCTCTCACTGGTCAGGCCGAGGGTCCCGGCCAGGCCAGCGACGGGTGCCCCCTGGTGTGGGGAGGCGAGCGTGACGACGTGGTCGACGGGGAGCTCCTCCCCAGGCGCCGCCGGTGTGAGCGCCTCCCGCACGACCAGGCCGCCCTGGGAGTGGGCGATCACGTCGACCGGCACGCCCGGGTGCGCCTCGGCGATGTCGACCAGGAGCCGCTGCAGGTGGGCCCCCGACGTCCGCAGGTCGGCCATCGAGTCCGCCGGACCGTACCCGGAGGCTGGGACGCCCGGGAGGGAGCCGACCTCGGGAACCCTTCCGCCGGCGTAGGAGAGCTGCACGCGGTCGGCGTCGGCGTAGCCGAGCGCCCGGGTGTCGACGTCGAGCACGTCGGCCACGCCACCCCGCGACCCGTAGCCGCCGACCATGACCACGATCCGCCGCTCGGGCGGCGGCGCCGGGACGGGGTGGTCGGCGGGCGTGCAGCCGGCCTGGTCCGCCCGCAGCTCGTCGAACGAGCTGCGGGCGCGTGCGAGGGCGGTGGCGGTGAGCAGCGGCACCAGGGCCCCGCCTCCGGCGCCGGCCCGCAGCACGTCCCGCACCACCGCCCCGGCCGCCACCGTGGTGCCGGCGACACGGGAACCGGCCTGCGCCAACGCCGGGAGGCCGGCCCGCCCGAGCCGCCCCGCACCGTCGAGCACGTCGCTCCCGAGGTCGGCGGTCGTGCGCACCGCTCCCGCACCGGCGCCTGCCAGCCACCGTGCCGCCGTCGCTGCGCCTCCGAGGGCGCCGGTGCGGACGAGCAGCCCCAAGAGCCCCCGGCGCTCCTCGGCGATCGTCCCCGACGCCCGCTGCTCGACGGGCACGAGCCGCACGTCGACCACGCCGCCGCCGAAGAGCAGCGCAGGGTCGACGTAGCGCTCCCCCGCCCGGGCCCCGAAGTGGAGCGACCCCCCGCTCGTGCCCACCACCGCCCCGGCCGCGAGCACGTCTCCCCGACGCACCGAGACCCCCGCCAGGAACGAGTAGCTCGTGCGCAGGCCGTCGGCATGGAGCACGACGACGTGGTGGTGGCCCCCGACCGGGCCGGCGAACGTGACCCGGCCGGGAGCCGAGGTGACGACCTCCGCCCCGGGGGCGGTCGCGTAGTCGAGCCCTCGGTTGCCGGCGCCGTAGGGACCCGGGGGTGGCCGGAAGGAGTCGACCACCGGCGCGTCGACCGGCGGGCCGTAGCTGTCGGCGGCTGCGGCGCCCGGGGCCCACTGCACCGAGGCCAGGACGAGGCACGTGCCGACGAGCAGCGCGATGGCGGGCCGGAGGCGCAGAGGCCTGGAGCGCAGGCGCATGGTGGTTCCCCTGGGGCGAGGCGCAGCGACGTGCGGGGAGCTTCAGGGGAGGTGCGACCGGGGCGCCGGCGCGTGCGCGCAACGAGCGGTGGGACCGACGGGGCCGTGCCAGCGAGCGGAGCGGCACCGGGTCGACCCGGGGCCACCGGCGAGCCCGTCGGCTGGGGGAAGCGGGAAGCTGCGCCAGCGGGAGCTGGCAGCAGCCGGAGGCATCCGTGGATGCCGCTGGCGCCGGAGGGTACCCCCCGCCCGGACGGGTGGGAAGAGCCGGTCCCGGTGGATCAGCGCTTCTCGGGGCCGCCCATCTTCGAGCGGAGGTGGATGACGGCCTTCGTGTGGATCTGGCACACCCGGCTCTCGGTCACGCCGAGCACCTGGCCGATCTCGGCCAGCGTCATGCCCTCGTAGTAGTAGAGCATCAGGACGACCTTCTCACGCTCGGGCATGCGGGTGATCGCCTCGGCCAGGAGCTGGCGCATCTCCTCGACCTCGTACGACTGCACCGGCCCGTCGGCGTTGTCGGCCACGGTGTCGCCGAGGGTGAGCGACTCACCCCGGTCGCCACCGACGGAGAGCATCTCGTCGAGCGCCACCAGACCGATGAAGCTGATCTGGCTCAGCGCGTTGCCGAGCTGCGCCTCGGTCATGTCGAGCTCCTCGGCGAGCTCTGCGTCGGACGGGCTCCGGTGGTGGGTCGACTCGAGCTTGGCGTAGGCCTTCTCCAGCGCGCGTGCCTTGGACCGCACCGACCGCGGCACCCAGTCGATCGACCGGAGCTCGTCGAGGATCGCTCCCTTGATCCGGGCGATGGCGTACGTCTCGAACTTGTAGCCCCGCTCGAGGTCGAACTTCTCGATGGCGTCGATGAGGCCGAAGATCCCGTAGCTGACGAGGTCGCTCTGCTCGACGTTCTGGGGCAGTCCGACCGCGACTCGACCGGCGACGTACTTGACGAGGGGCGAGTAGTGCAGGATCAGTCGGTCCCGCTCGGAGGCGGTGGCGGACTCCTTGTACGCGCTCCACAGCGCGTCGACCTCGGCGTGCTCCTCGGGCTCCATCAGCGTTCCCCGGTGCTCGGAGCAGCGCGAGGGTGCGTTGCCTCGTGCACGGAGCGAAGCCGCTCCTTGCTCACGTGGGTGTAGTGCTGCGTGGTCGACAGATCGGCGTGGCCGAGCAGCTCCTGCACCGCTCTCAGGTCGGCACCACCGTCGAGGAGATGAGTCGCGTAGGTGTGGCGCAGCGCGTGCGGGTTGGTGGGCGCCGCCGCCCGGCGGTCGAGGATGCGGCGCACGTCGCGAGGCCCGAGGCGGCGGCCGAGGCGGTTGAGGAGCAGCGCGTCCGGCGGTGTCCGGTCGTTGGCCAGCTGGGCCCGGCCGGCCTCGATCCAGCCTTCGACGGCCTCCGCCGCAGGGTCGCTCAGTGGCACCTGCCGCTGCTTCGAGCCCTTCCCCCACACGGTGACCAGCCGGCGGTCGAGGTCGAGGTCGCCGGGCCGGAGGCCGCACAGCTCGGCCACCCGCAACCCGCTGCCGTAGAGCAGCTCGAGCACCGCGTCGTCGCGCAGGCGGATCGCGGGGGGGTCGGCATCGAAGACGACGGGAGGGTCGTCGAGCAGGTGCTCGAGCTCCTCGGCCCGCAGCACCCTCGGCAGCCGCCCTCCACCGGATGGTGCCCCGAGGCCTGCGGCCGGATCGACCGGGAGCCGTCCCGTCCGCGCCGCCCAGGCGAAGTACCGGCGGAGCGAGGAGGCCTTGCGGGCCACCGTCCGACGGGCATAGCGCCTGGTGGCCAGGTAGGCGAGGTACCGCCGGAGCACGAGGCGGTCGACCAGGTGTGGCTCGGCGATGCCCGCCCGGCCCGCCCACTCGACGAAGGCGCTCACGTCGCTGCGATAGGCGGTCACCGTCGCCGGCGACGCCGAGGTGAGCGAGGTCGAGAAGGCGTCCACCTCCCATCCCACCCGTGCAACGCTACCTGTGCGCAAGGGATCACGGCGGGTGGTGCGGAGGGCGCAGGTCCGGGTCGGGGTCGGGCGGTGGCGCGGCCAGGCGGCTGTACCAGGCGCCGCTGCGCGCCACGTGACCGAGGCGCTCGAGCTCCGCCAGGTGGAGGGCCACGGGGCCGAGGGGCTCCTCGAGGCGGTCCGCCACCTGCTCGAGGGTGCTCGCGTCCCAGCCGAGTGCGTCGAGGACCAGCGCCTGGTCGGCCGTGACCGCGGCGGGCTCCGCAGCCGGTCGGTCGCGCGACGCGCCACCGCCGAGGCCAAGGGCGACGAGGACGTCGGTGGCGTCGAGGGCCGGACCACACCCGGCCAGGAGGAGGCCGTTGCTCCCGGCCGCCGCCGGGTTGCGCACCGAGCCCGGCACGGCGAGCACGATCCGGTCCCGCTCGAGGGCTGCGTCGACGGTGTGCATCGAACCGCCATGCGCGCCGCTCTCGACGACCACCACCACCCGGGCGAACGCAGCGACGATGCGGTTGCGGGCCGGGAAGCGCCAGGCGGCCGGCGGGGTCCCGAGCGGGTACTCGGTCACGACGACCCCGGCACCCGCCACCCGCGCAGCGAGACCGGCGTGGGCGCGCGGGTAGGTGTCGTGGAGCCCCGTGCCGACGACTGCCGCCGGCGCGGCGCCGGCGGCTGCGAGCGCGCCTCGGTGGGCGGCGCCGTCGATGCCGAGCGCCAGTCCCGAGACGACGCACACCCCGGCCGCAGCGAGGTCACGTCCAAGCTCCTCTGCCACCGCCCTGCCCGTCGGCGTGCAGCGACGGGTGCCGACGAGGGCAGCCGTCGGGCGGGCCAGGACCGAGGGATCGCCACGCACGAAGAGCACGGCTGGAGGCTCGGGATCGTCCTCGAGTGACGCCGGCCAGGCGGAATCACCGGGGAGGAGGACACCGACCCCCTCCTCGACGTGGCGGCGCCACAGGTCGCCGACATCGGTCGCCCTCGCTGCGCTGGACCAGGCCCGGTCGACGTCTTCGGAGAGCCCACGGCTGCGTTCGGCCACGGCGGCCACCAGGTGCAGCCCGCCCTCCTGCACCCGCCCCCACGCCTCCTCCGGGGTCCACGTCGCCAGCACCGCGCCGAGTCGGACCGGTCCCATCCGAGGCAGCCCGGCGAGGGCGACGACGAACGCTGCGCCCTGCCCGCCCCGATCGGCTCCGCCGAGTGACGCCGGGCTCACGACGCCATCCCCAGGCGATCGGGCTCACAGCGCAGGTTGAGGGCGAGGCTCACGTCCTCGGCGGTGACGGGCCCGGACCGGTCTGCGAGGTCGGCGATGGTGCGGGCCACCCGCCTGACGCGGTGCAGGCCCCTCGCCGTCAGGTTGCCCACCCGGAGCCCGTGCTCGAGGAAGGCGGCCGCCGCCGGCTCGAGCGGCGCCAGCTCGTCGAGGCGGGCGCCCGGGATGGCGGCGTTGCAGCGCACGCCCCGCTCGGCGGCCAGCGCCCTGGCGCCCGCCACCCGGCTGGCCACGACCGCCGACGGTTCGCCCGGTGGCCCGGCCAGCAGGTCGCGGGGATCTGGTCGGCACACCTCGAGGCGGAGGTCGAACCGGTCGAGCAGCGGTGCCGACAACCGGCGCTGGTAGCGGAGCCTCGAGGCGTCGGAGCAGCGGCACGAGCCGGGCGTCGTGGCCTCCCCGCACGGGCAGGGGTTCATCGCCCCCACCAGCAGGAACCGGGCGGGGTAGGACACCGCCGCCGCGGCACGGCAGACGCGCACCACGCCCTCCTCCAGCGGCTGGCGCAGGGAGTCGAGGACGACGCCCGGGAACTCGCCGAGCTCGTCGAGGAAGAGGACGCCGTTCGTCGCGAGGGACACCTCTCCGGGGCGGAGCTGGGCCGTGCCCCCGCCGATGAGCGACACCGCCGAGGCGCCGTGGTGCGGTGCCCGCAGCGGCGGGCGGCGGACGAGGCCGCCAGACGGGAGCACCCTCCCGGCCGCCGAGTGGACGATGGTGGCCTCGAGCGCCTCGTCGGCCGTGAGGTCGGGGAGGATGCTCGGCAGGCGCCGGGCCAGCATCGTCTTGCCCGAGCCGGGCGGTCCCACCATGAGCAGGTGGTGGCCGCCGGCGGCGGCCAGCTCCAGCGCGGTGCGGACGAGGCGGTGCCCTCGGACGTCGGCGAGGTCGGGCTCGCACTCCTCCGGCGGGTCCTCCCCCGGCGGGGGCGGGTCCGGCCACGGTGCGTCGCCCCGCAGGGCGAGCACCAGCTCGGCCAGGGTGGGGACGGGCCGGACCTTGTGCCGACCGACCAGCTCGGCCTCCACCGTGCAGGAGGAGGGCACCACCGCCACCTCACCCGGCAGGGCGGCGACCAGCGGCACCATGCCCGGCACCCGTCGGAGCGACCCGTCGAGGCCGAGCTCGCCGAGGAAGCCGCAGCCCGCCACCGACGACCCCTCGAGGAGGCCGGACGCGACCAGCAGGCCGACGGCGATGGCGAGGTCGAGCCCAGCGCCCGTCTTGCGGAGGTCCGAAGGCGCCAGGTTGACCGTGACCCGCTTCATCGGCCAGGCGACCCCGCTCGAGAGGAGGGCGGCCCGGACGCGGTCCCTCGACTCCCGGCAGGCGGTGTCGGGAAGGCCCACGACGGTGTAGCCGGGCAGCCCGTTCGAGACGTGGACCTCGACCGAGACCGGTCTGCCCTCGACACCGAGCAACGTGGCGGACGGGACGATGGCGAGCACGGGGCACGCTCCTCTTCGACAGGGTGCGAGAGGAGGCCGTGCGCCGGCACTCGAGCGGGACGAGGGGAACCTACCGGGGGGCTGTGACAGCCGACCTGCGGCCCGACGTGCTCAGCGGCCCTCGAACCTCGGCTCGCGCTTCTCGGTGAAGGCGCGCATCGCCTCCATCGTGTCGCCGGTCCCGAAGTTCACGGTCTGGCAGCGCCCCTCGTCCTCGAGGGCCTGGTCCATCGACACGGCGTAGGCGTTGTTCAGCATCGTCTTGGTCATCGACAGCGCGAGGGGCGGCCCCGCCGCCAGGCGGGCGGCCCAGGCGTCGACGAAGGCGTCGAGCTCGTCGGCCGGCACAACCCGGTTCACCAGACCGAGCTCGGCCGCCTCCTGCGCCGAGATGATGTCGGCGAAGAACGCCAGCTCCTTCGCCTTGTGCAGCCCGACGAGGCGGGGCAGGACGTAGGACCCGCCGAAGTCGATGCTCAGGCCCCGCTTGGCGAAGATCTCGCTGAAGCGGGCCTCCTCGCTGGCCACGATCAGGTCGCACCCGAGGGCGAGGTTGCAACCGGCGCCGGCGGCCACCCCCCCCACCTTGGCGATCGTCGGCTTGGCGAGGCGGTGCAGGCGCAGGGCGACGTCGGCGATGTCGCGCATCTTCTCCAGCTGGTGGCGCTCGCCACCGCCCCCATCCGAGAGGTCGGCCCCGGAGCAGAAGGCACCCCCGGCCCCGGTGATCACGAGCACCCGGTCCTGGCTCGTGATGGCCACCTCGTCGAGGACCTGGCGGAGCTCGGTCCACATGGCGTCGTTGATGGCGTTCTTCTTGGCGGGGCGGTCCAGGGTGACCGTGGCCACCCCACCCGCCCGCGTCAGCTCCAGGGTCTCCATGGCGACCGACGCTAAACGGTGGGGTCCCACCCGGACACGAAGCGGGCGGCGGGCTGCGATGCTGGTCCCATGGGCTTCAACCCGATGCGGCCGCACCGCCGCCGCCCGGCGGACCTGGCCTTCGTGGCCGCCGGCATCGCCGTCTGCCTCCTCGCGCTGGCGTGGGCAGCCGGTGCGCTCTGACCGCGAGCGCCAGCTGGACCCCTCCGCCCAGGGCGTCGTGGAGGTCCGGCAGGTGCAGCCCTTCCAGGCCACGAAGGGCTACACGTGCCCCGGCTGCGGGCACCGCATCGAGCCCGGCACCGGCCACCTCGTGGCTGTCCCGCTCGACGCCCCCGACCTGCGCCGTCACTGGCACCGGCCGTGCTGGTCGGCACGGTCCCGACGGGGAGCGGGAAGGGCCTGACGTCGGCGGTGTGACGACAGACACACCGCCCTAGGCTGGGACCAGCAGCCGAACCGGGGGTCGACATGCAGAAGCAGCTCTCACCCGACCAGCTCGCCAGGGACGACCGCTTCGTCCGGGTGTCGCTCGAGGAGCGGTTCCGCGACCCGCGGGCCGGCTCCGGCGAGGAGCGGAAGCTCGACCGGTCCGCCGAGGACGTGCCCGACCGGGCCCGCCAGCAGATGCACGGCATCTTCGTCGGCGAGATCCAGGCGCTCGAGGGCGCAGGGCGCACGTGCTTCGACTACGAGTCGCCGGGCGAGGTCCCCCTCGAGCTGAAGCTGGACATGGCCCGCCAGTGCTGGGACGAGGCTCGGCACTGCGAGATCTCGGTGAAGCTCGGTGACCACATGGGCAGCCGGATCGGTGAGTACGCCGAGAGCACGACGCTGTTCGAGGCCGCCTGCCACGAGGACGCGGTGTTCCGCCTCGCCGGCGTGAACCGGGCGCTCGAGGGTCTCGCCATCGACGTGTTCACCACCATGCGCGACTTCGCCCAGGACATGTCCGACCCGACCCTCGAGTTCTGCGAGGACTGGATGCTGGCGGACGAGGTCACCCACGTGAAGATGGGCTCGACCTGGCTCCGGGCGGTGACCGAGGGCCAGCCCGAGCGGCGGGCCGCTGCCCTCGAGTACCAGCGCACGGTGGACAAGCTGTTCAACTTCCGTGGACGCCGGGGGGAGGAGGCCGACTCGGCCATCCGCCTGGCCCGCCGGTTCCGGGAGATGGCGGGCTTCGACACCACCGAGATCGACGTGATCGCGGCGGACGCCGCCGCCGACGCCCGGATGGGGTCGACCGCCCCCGCCCCCGCCCCCTGAGCCGGGCGGCTGACCGAGGCTCAGAACGCCGCTTGGACCACCTCGAGCTCCTCGCCGAGGATGCCGACGACGTCGAAGCGGATCTCACCCGCCGGCTGCGGCGCGGCCTCGAGCCAGCAGGCCGCCAGGTGTCGGATGCGCCGGCGCTTGTCGCGGTCGACGGCCTCGAGCGGCGAGCCGAAGGCCGCCGACGAGCGGGACTTCACCTCGCAGAAGACGTGCAGGCGCCCCCGACGGACGATGAGGTCGAGCTCACCGTCCCGGCAGCGCCAGTTGCGGGCCACCACCTCGTAGCCCTGCGCGGTGTACCAGGCGGCGGCGCGGTCCTCGCCGGCGACCCCGAGCGCCCGGCGGGCGGCGACCCGCTCCTGAGCACCAGCTCGGGCCGTGGAGGCCACGGCTAGAGGACGTCCTTCCTGGGGAGCTCCTCGATGTTGACGTCCTTGAACGTCACGATGCGGACCGAGGCCACGAAGCGGCTCTGGCGGTACATGTCCCACACCCAGGCGTCCCGCAGCTCGAGCTCGATCCAGCTGCGCCCGCCCTCCCCCCGCACCGTCTGCTGCACGTGGTTGGCGAGGTAGAAGCGCCGCTCGGTCTCCACCACGTGGGTGAACATCGGGCAGACGTCCTTGTACTCCTTGTAGAGCTGGAGCTCGATCTCGGCTTCGTAGCGCTCGAGGTCGTCCGTGCTCATCGGCGCATCCTACGTGCCGCGTGTGACGGGGGCCCGGTGGGACGGGGCCGAGCGCGCAGTCCCCCGTCGCCTGTCGGCCTAGCGGACGGCGCGCTTCTCCTTGATCTTGGCGGCCTTGCCGACCCGGTCTCGCAGGTAGTAGAGCTTCGCCCGGCGGACATCGCCCACGACCATCGGCTCGATGCGCTGGATGATCGGCGAGTGGACCGGGAAGGTGCGCTCGACGCCCACGCCGAAGCTGAGCTTGCGGACCGTGAACGACTCCCGGACCCCAGAGCCCTGGCGGCGGATGACGACGCCCTGGAAGACCTGGACGCGCTCGCGGGTGCCCTCGACGACCCGCACGTGCACCTTGAGCGTGTCGCCTGGACCGAAGCTCGGGACGTCGTCCCGCAGGCTGGCGCGGTCGACGAGATCGGTGGGGTTCATGGCGAGGCGATCCTTGGCTCAGGTGCTGCTGGGGGACCCTGCATCGTAGGGCAGCCCGCCCTCGGCATCCAAGGCGGCGGCGTCGCCGAGCCCGTGCTCCTCCAGCAGCCGACGCTCGTCCTCGTCCAGCCCGCCTCGGCGGGCGAGGAGGTCCGGTCGCTGTGCGACCGTGCGTGCGAGCGCCATCGCCCGGCGCCACCGGGCGACCCTGCCGTGGTCCCCCGAGCGCAGGACGGCGGGCGCCTCCCACCCCCGGAACGAGGCAGGCCTCGTGTAGTGGGGGTACTCGAGCAGGCCGTCGGCGAAGCTCTCCTCCGCGGCGGAGCCGTCGTTGCCCATGACCCCGGGCACGAGTCGCCCGACCGCCTCCAGCACCACCATCGCCGCCACCTCCCCGCCGGCGAGGACGTAGTCGCCGATCGAGAGCTCGCCGTCGACGAGGTGGGCACGCACCCGCTCGTCGACGCCCTCGTACCGGCCGCACAGGAGGGAGAAGCCATCACCGGCGGCCAGCTCCCGAGCGTGCGCCTGGTCGAACGTCCGGCCGCCCGGGCCGAGGAGCAGCAGCGGTCGGTGCGGGTCCACCGCCTCGACGGCGGCGAAGACGGGCTCGGGCATGAGCACCATCCCGGCGCCCCCGCCCATGGGCGATGCGTCCACGCTCCGGTGCGGGTCGGTGGTGGCGGCCCGCAGGTCGTGGGCCCGGACGTCGAGCAGACCCCGCACCTGGGCGCGACCGAGCAGTGCCTGTCCTGCGAAGCCGGACACCATGTCCGGGAAGATCGTGAAGACGTCGATCCGCACCGGTGCCAAGGGTGGCACAGGCGCCGGGAACGGTCCCGGGCGTCAGAGGTCGAAGAGCCCCTCGGGCACGTCGACGACGACCCGCCCCGCCGCCGCGTCGACCACGAAGCTCAGGGGGACGAGCGCGCCGCCGTCGAGCACGAGGAGGTCGCTCGCCGGGTTGACCTCGAGCGCGACGACCCGGCCCCTCGCCGTGCCGTCGACCTCGACGACCTCGAGACCGACGAGCTCGTGCACCCAGAGCTCGTCCGGGTCGTCGAGCGGAGGCGCCTGCAGGACCAGGCCCCGCAGCGCCTCAGCGGCGTCTCGGTCGGCCACACCGGCGAAGGTGACGAGGTGGCCCCCCTGGTGCGGGCGGGACGACACGACCTCCAGCGGGCCCCGTGCCGTGTGCAGCACCGTGCCGGGCGCGAGCCGCTCGAGGCGGTCGGTGGTCAGGAGCACGTTGACCTCCCCCCGGAGGCCGTGCGGCTTGGCGATGCGCCCGACCTCGAGGAGCGTGGTCTCGTCCGACGGGGTGGCGCCGGGCCGGCCTGGCGACTCCCGCTCTTCGTCGGTCACGGCGGCGTCGAACGGCCGACGGGGGCGGCGGGCGCGCCGGTCGTGCCGGCCTCCCGCACCCTCCGGGGTCATCGACAGGTCAGTCGACGAAGTCGACGTCGGTCGCCACACCGTCCTTGACCGCTGCGGCGCGGACGACGGTGCGGATGGCGTTGGCCATCCGGCCCCGTCGGCCGATGACCCGGCCCATGTCGCCGGCGGCGACCCGCACCTCGAGGCTGACGCCCCTGCGACCCTCGACCGAGTCGATCTCGACGCTGTCGGGATCATCGACCAGCGACTCGACCAGGTAGGCGAGGACGTCCTCGGCGGTGGGCGCCGGCGCCTCGTCGTCGTCGAGCTCGTCGGCCACGCCTTCGACCACGTCGTCGCTCACGAGGTGGCGCCGGCCTTGAACTCGTCCCACGCACCGGTCTGGCGCAGGAGCAGCTCGACCCGGTCGGTGGGCTGGGCACCCTTGCGGAGCCAGTCCACCGCCTTGTCGTTGTCGATCTTCACGCCGGACGGCTCGAGGCGGGGCTCGTAGGTGCCGAGGATCTCGATGAACCGCCCGTTGCGGGGGGAGCGGCTGTCGGCCGCGACCACCCGGTAGGTCGGCTGCTTCTTCTTGCCCATCCGCATGAGGCGGAGCTTGACGGCCACGGTGTTGCTCTCCCTGTTCTGCCCCGCCCGGTGGCGGGAGCTGCGCTTCGGTGCCTGTGCTGGGCTGGTCGGCTCAGCTGCGGCGCAGGATGTCGAGGGCGCTCTCCTGCCCTCCCTGCCCCTGCTGCTCCTGCATCGCCTGGAGCTGCTTGAGGTTCGGCAGCGCGGGACCGCCCCGCCGCTTGCCCTTCTTCTTGCCCTGCTTGGCCACGCCACCGAAGCGCTTCATCATCTTCGAGACGTCCTTGAACTGCTTGAGCAGCAGGTTGACCTCCGACGTGGAGGTGCCGCTGCCGGCGGCGATGCGGGTCTTGCGACTCCCGTTGATGAGGTCCGGCTTGCGCCGCTCCTCGGTCGTCATGGACCGGATGATCGCCTCGACCCGACCGAGCTCCTTCTCGCCGATGTCGGCGTTCTTGAGCTCCTTCGGGACGCCCGGCATCATACCGATGATCCCCTGGAGCGGCCCCATCTTGCGGATCTGCTGCATCTGCTCGAGGAAGTCCTCGAGCGTGAAGGACCCCTCGAGCAGGGCGGCCTCGGCCTTCGCCGCGACGTCCTGGTCGTACTCCTGCTCGACCTTCTCGATGAGGGTGAGCACGTCGCCCATGCCGAGGATGCGGTCGGCCATCCGGTCGGGGTGGAACTGCTCGAAGTCGGCGACCTTCTCGCCCGTGGAGGCGAAGGCGATCGGCCTGCCGATCACCTCCTTCACGGAGAGGGCTGCGCCACCTCGGGCGTCGCCGTCGAGCTTGGTGAGGATCACGCCGTCGATCGCGAGCGTGGCGTGGAAGGCCTCGGCCACGGTGACCGCGTCCTGGCCGGTCATCGCGTCGACGACGAGGAACGTGTAGTCCGGCTCGACCGCGTCCGAGATCTCCCGGACCTGGGACATCATCTCGGTGTCGATCGCAAGACGCCCGGCGGTGTCGACGATGAGCACGTCACGGCCGGTGTCGCGGGCGTGCTCGAGCCCCCGACGCGCCACCGTGACGGGGTCGGTCGGCTCTGAGAAGACCGGTACGCCGACCTGGCTGCCGAGGGTCTGCAGCTGCTGCACCGCGGCCGGGCGCTGGAGGTCGGCGCCGACGAGGAGCGGGTGGCGGCCCTGCTGCTTGAACCAGCGGGCGAGCTTGGCCGTGTTCGTCGTCTTGCCCGAGCCCTGGAGGCCGGCCATGAGCACCACCGTGGGCGGCCGGGGGGCGTAGGTGAGCCTGAGCGTCTCGCCGCCGAGGGTCTGGCGGAGCTCGTCGTGGACGATCTTGATGACCTGCTGGGCAGGGCTCAGGCTCTTGGAGAGCTCGGCGCCGATGGTGCGCTGCCGGATGCGGCCGACCATCGTGCGCACCACGACGAAGTTGACGTCGGCCTCGAGGAGGGCGGTCCGGATCTCCCTGAGGACCTCGTCGACGTCTGCGTCACCGAGGCGGCCCTTGCCTCGCAGGCGCGTGAAGATGCCCTCGAAGCGGTCTGACAGCGAGTCGAACATGCGGGTCAGAGGCTACCGGTGCCGCTGCGACCCTCGAAGCCGGTCACGTGCCGGCCGCGGGGCTGCCCCCGGGCCGGCCACCGACGGAGCCGGACCGGCGGCGGACCGGGAGCGGGTCGTGTCGTCAGGCGGTGGTGGGGTCGGTGGCGGGGTCGACGGTCGCCGGGTCGGCGTCCGGCACGGCGGGCAGCGCCTCGCCCTCCTGCTCGACGACGACGGTGAGCGGGTCCGCCAGCGGCTCGGGGTCGCCCGGCACCGGGACCTCGGCGACCGGGACCGGCGCGGGGAGCGTGGCCTCGACCGCGGCCTCGGCGGTGGACACCACCTCCGGGGGGACGCGAGATCCGGACGCAGCACCCGTGGTCGAGCCGCTGGTCCCGCCGGTGCCGCCGCCCGTCACGGGCTCGGGCACCACCACCGTCGGCGTCGGGGTGTGGGGTGGGGCGCTGGTGGTGAGCGGCGCTGCGCCGGTCCCGTCGAGCTTGGAGCGAAGCCGCGCCCGGAGCTGGGCGCCCGGGCCGGGTGCCACGAGCAGCCCGATGGCGACGCCGACGCCGAGCACGGCGAGGCGCCGGTACCCGACCAGCCTGCCGGTCCAGTAGCCGAGCTTGGCCCCGCCGAAGGCGGCCTTCACGGGTACCACCACGAAACGTGTCATCAACCAGATCATCGTGCGCTCCTCGGTCCTGGGGTGGTGCGGGCTCGGGTGGTGCGGGCTCGGGTCGTGCGGGCTGGGGTCGTGCGGGCTCGGGTGGTGCGGGCCGGGCGGGTGCCGGGCTGGCTCATGCCGCGAACAGGGCTTCGACGAACTCGTCCGGATCGAAGGCGACCAGGTCGTCGATCGTCTCGCCGAGGCCGACGAGCTTGACCGGGATGCCGAGCTCGGACTGGATGGCGAGCACGATGCCGCCCTTGGCGGACCCGTCCAGCTTGGTCAGCACCACGCCGGTGACGTCGACGGCGTCGAGGAACTGCTGCGCCTGGGTCAGGCCGTTCTGGCCCGTGGTGGCGTCGAGCACGAGGAGGACCTCGCTCACCGCGCCCGGCGGCTTCTCGGCCACCCGTCTCACCTTGCGCAGCTCGTCCATGAGGTTCGTCTTGGTGTGGAGGCGGCCGGCGGTGTCGGCGAGCACGAGGTCGGCGTCGCGCGCGTCGGCCCGCTGGACGGCGTCGAAGATCACCGACGAGGGGTCGCCGCCCTCCGCACCACGCACGAAGTCGGTCCCCGCCCGCTCGGCCCACATCCCGAGCTGCTCGGCCGCCGCCGCCCGGAAGGTGTCCCCTGCGGCCATCACCACCTTGCGACCCTCGGCCACCTGGAGCTTGGCCAGCTTGCCGATCGTGGTCGTCTTCCCCACCCCGTTGACGCCCACGAAGAGCCACACGTTGGTCGCACCCTGGCGGAGGGTGAGGCTGCGGTCGGGCACCTGGAGCCGCACCTTCAGGTCCCCCTTCAGCTGCTCGAGCAGGGCCTCGGGCTGGGTGATGCCCTTTGCCTTCACCTCCATGCGCAGGTCGTCGAGCACCTCCGTGGTGAGGCCGATCCCCACGTCGGCCCTGAGCAGCGCCTCCTCGAGGTCGTCCCAGGTGTCGGCGTCGATCGTGGAACGGGAGAGGATCGAGCCGACGTAGCCGGAGAACAGGCCGCGCGCCTTCGCCAGCCGGTCGCGGAAGCGGGGCCGAACCGCCTCCTCGACGATGCCGATCTCGGCCTCGGCCAGCGCCTCCTCGATCTCGGCGACGGTCGCCTCGTCGGGCTCCGGGACGAGGACGTCAGGATCGCCCTCCAGGCTGGGCGCCTCCCCCGGCGGCGGCAGGGTGCCGACGCCCGAGCTGGCTCCCGGAGGGTCGGCGGGGCCGGTGCCCGTCGCGGGTCGGCTGGAGGGGCGGATGACCGGCCGGGCCGGCGGCGCCTCCAGGTAGCCGTCCGAACGACCCCGGCGCGTGACCACGAAGGCGACGGTGGAGCCGACGAGGACGACGGCGAGGACGACCAGCAGGATGACGATCTCCATGGCCGCCGCAGCCTACCCAGGGCCGCGAACGGCCCGAGCGGCCGCTCGGGCGCCGGATGCCCACCTCGGGTGGCCCGAGCCCCGCCGCCACCAGCCGGCTCGGTCGTGGTCCCGACGGGGCTAGGTGGTCACCGCGACCCGCTCGCTGACGACCCGGGAGGACCCACCCGGCTGCATGGTGACGCCGTAGAGCACGTCGGCGACCTCCATGGTGCGCTTCTGGTGGCTGACGACGAGCAGCTGGGCCTCGAGGCGGAACTGGCCGACCAGGTCGAGGAAGCGGCGGAGGTTCACGTCGTCGAGGGCGGCTTCCACCTCGTCCATCAGGTAGAACGGCGACGGCCGGCTGCGGAACACAGCGAAGAGGTAGGCCAGGGCGGTCAGCGACCGCTCCCCACCCGAGAGCAGCGACAGCTTGCGGACGTTCTTCCCGGAGGGCCGGGCGTCGACCTCGATGCCGGTCTCGAGCGGGTCGTCCGGGTCGGTGAGGCGGAGGCGGCCCTGCCCCCCGGGGAACAGCGTCTCGAACAGGTCCGTGAAGTGCCCGCTGACGTCGGCGAAGGCGGCCAGGAACGTCTCGACGATCTCGGCGTCGACGGCCCGGATGACGCGGGCCAGCTCGCGACGCCCGGACCGCACGTCCTCGAGCTGCGATTCCACGAACGCGTGCCGCTCCTTGACGGCGTCGTGCTCCTCCAGCGCGAGCGGGTTGACGGGCCCCATGAGCCGCAGCTCCCGCTCCCGCTCCCGCAGGCGTGCGTTGGGGCTGACCCCCTCGGGCAGCTCGGGGCAGGTCGCAGCGAGCGCGGCCTCCGGCTCGGAGTCGAGCTCCCGGCGGATGGACTCGACCGACGCCTCCACCCGGAGCGAGAGCTCCTGCGCCTCGAGCTCCGCCCGCTGCCCCCGCTCCCGGAGCTCGCCGAGGCGGCGCTCGGCGTCGGCCCGCTCCGTCCGGAGCACGTCGAGGCGGGCCGCCTCCACGCGCACCGCCTCGCTCTGCGCCCGACGGCGCTCCCTGAGGTCGGCGAGGGCGGCGTCGAGCCAGCCACGCTCGCCGCGCACCACGGCGGCCAGGGAGCGGACCGCCCCGAGCCGGCGCTGGAGGTCGACGCGCCGGCTCTCGGCACCGGCCCGCTCGACGACGTTGCGGGAGAGCCGCTCGTCGACCTCGTCGAGGCGCGACCGCAGGTAGGCCCGGCGCTCGTCGAGGCCGTGCGTGCGCACCTCGAGGTCGGTGCGCAACGACCGCACCGCGGCTGCCCGCTCGTCGAGCTGGGACCGGTCGGCCGCCATGCGACGGGCTCGCTCGGCGGCGGCGGCCTCCGCCACCTCGAGGGCGGGGAGCTCTGCGTCGAGCGCGAAGAGGCGGCCCTGCTCGCGACCGGCTCGCTCCGCCAGCTCCGCCACGTCGGACCGGAGCCCCTCCGCCTCGAGGGCGACGTCCACGCGCTCGGCCTCGACCCGGGCGAGCCCGTCGGCGGCGGTGCGACGGGAGCTGTCGTTGGCGTCGTGCTGGCGGTCGGCGAGCACCTCCTCCGCCCGCGCGTCGGCGAGCGCGGCCCGGGCGTGGGCGGCCACCGCCTCCGCTCCTGCGGCGGCCGCTGCGGCGTGCTGGGCCCTGGCCTTCGCCTCCTCGAGGGCGGGCCCGGTGGCCCCGGCGCCGGCGGCGCCGATGCGCCAGCCTCCGGGGGCGAACCGGTCACCGGTGCGGGTGACGACGACGGCGTGCGGATGGCGCACGGCGACGTCGAGGGCCGCCTGCCACGGTGGCGCACCGGGGGCCGACTCGACGCACACGGCGGACCAGAGGACGGCGTCGAGCGCGCGGTCGACCTCGGGGTCCCCCGACCGCACGTGGTCCCGCACCGCCTCGCCTGCGCCGGGAGGCAGGGCCCTGACGACCTCGTCGGCGACGCCGAGGGGGAGGATGGCGCCCGTCCCGGCCTCGTGCAGCACCTCGAGCGCGCGCCGTGCGCCGAGCGCGCCGCCCCGGACGACCACGGCGGCCAGCGCCGGGCCCAGTGCGGCCTCGACCGCCGGCTCCCACCCGTCGTCCACCTCCACGAGGTCGAGGAGGGTGCCGACGACGCCCTCCACCCCCTGCAGGCGCTGCGCCCCGGCTCGGGCACGCGCCTCGTCGAGCGCCTGCTCGAGCGCCTCCGCCCTGGCCGCCCACGCGTGCCGCTCGGCGTCGGCCGCCCGGCGAGCGGACTCGGCGTCCTCCAGTGCCGCCTCGGCGTCGGCGCGCCCGGCGGCGGCTGCCTCACGGCGGGTCGCGAGGTCGGGCACCGCGGCCTCCGTCGCCGCCACGGTGGTGCGCAGCCGGTCGGCTTCGGCGTCGAGGCGCTCCACCCTCGCCTCGAGCGACGCGAGGCGGGCGCGCGCCCGGCCCACCTCCCCACCGGCCTGTTCGGCAGCGCTGCGCAGGGCCGTCAGCTCGCCCCTCACCTCGGCCGCCCTCCCACCGGCGGCGGGCACCTCGTCCCCCCAGGCGTCGGCGAAGGCGGCCTGCTCGGCGGCGAGCGTGGCCTCCAGGTCCGCGACCCGGGCCGCCTCCGGGACGAGCCGTTCGGCGGCCGCTTCCGCCTCGTCCAGCTCGGCCCGCAACCGGGCGCCGTCCGCCTCGAGGGTGGCCACCACCTCGCGGTCGATGACGACCGCCAGGTCGCGCTCGAGGCCGCGCTCCCGCTCGGTGAGCACGGCCGCGAGGCCCTGGGCCTGGGCCGACGCCCGCTCCACCCGGACGAGGACGTCACCGAGGTCCTCGGCCCCCATCGCCCCCAACCTGGCCTCGGTGGTGAGCACGCCGGCGTCGAGCCGGGCCAGCTCGGCCTTCACCGCGACGTCCTCCCGCTCGATCTCGATGCGGCGCTCGGCACCGGTCCGGAGGCGGGCCCGCAGCGCAGCCAGCTCCTGCCCGGCGAGGAACAGGCGCAGGGCGAGGAGCTCGGCCATCAGGTCGCCGTGCCTCCTGGCCGCCTCGGCCTGGCGCTCGAGCGGACGGAGCTGGCGGCGCAGCTCCCGCAGCAGGTCGGACAGCCGGAGCAGGTTCGCCTCCGTCGCCTCCAGCCGGCGCTGGGCCCGCTCCTTCCGGCGCCGGAACTTGAGGACCCCGGCGGCCTCCTCGATCACCGCCCGCCGGTCCTCGGGGCGGGCGTTCAAGATGGCGTCGAGCTGACCCTGGCCGATGATGACGTGCTGCTGGCGCCCGACCCCGGTGTCGGCGAGGAGGTCCTGGACGTCGAGGAGCCGGCACGCCACCCCGTTCAGGGCGTACTCGCTGTCGCCGTTGCGGAACAAGGTCCGGCTGACCGTCAGCTCGGAGAACCCGATCGGCAGCTGGCCGTCGCTGTTGTCGATCGTGAGGCTGACCTCGGCCCGGCCGAGCGCCGGACGGCTGCCGGTGCCGGCGAAGATGACGTCGTCCATCTTCGAGCTGCGCACCGTGCGCGGGCCCTGGGCGCCGAGCACCCAGGCGACGGCGTCGACGATGTTCGACTTGCCGGAGCCGTTGGGGCCGACGACCACGGTGATCCCCGGTTCGAGGTCGAGCGTGGTGGCATCGGCGAAGGACTTGAAGCCCTTGAGGGTGAGGGACTTGAGGTGCACGCCGGACGAGACGGTACCGGCCGGGTCTGCGCCGGAGCGTGACCCCTGGCGGTCGCGCCGACAGGCGACGCGCGCCCGGGAGCAGGCTCCCGCTGCCCACGCCCGCCGCAGAGGAACGGCCGGTTCGCCGTGCCGACCGCGGCTCGCGGCCCCCTCTGCGGACGGAGGACGGGGGTCGCACGAGCTCGCATGGGCCCGGACCTGCGTCCGTGGTGCGACCATGTCGGCGTGGCGCAGATGGAGGAGGGTCGGCCGGTCGCCCTCGTGACCGGCGTGGGTCGGCGCGTCGGCATCGGCGCCGCGGTGGCCGAGCGACTGGCGACCGACGGCTTCGACGTCGGCTTCACCTGGTGGTCCCCCTACGACGAGCGGATGCCCTGGGGAGCCGATCCCGGGTCGGTCGACGAGACGAGAGGGCGGCTCGCAGCCGCCGGTGCCCGCAGCGTCGCCGTCGAGGCCGACCTCGAGGCGCAGGCCACCCCGTCGGCGGTCTTCGACCGGGTTGAGACCGCCCTCGGCCCGGTCGCCGCCCTCGTCCTCTGCCACTGCGAGTCGGTGGACTCGGGCATCCTCGACACGTCGGTGGAGAGCTTCGACCGGCACTTCGCGGTGAACGCGCGCGCCACCTGGCTCCTCATCCGGGAGCTGGCACGGCGCTACCAGGGCCCGCACGGCGACGGTCGGATCGTCGCCCTCACGAGCGACCACACCGTGCACAACCTGCCGTACGGCTCCAGCAAGGCGGCGCTCGACCGGATCACGCTCGCTGCGGCGACGGAGCTCGCCCACCTCGGCATCACCGCCAACGTGGTCAACCCCGGTGCCACCGACACGGGCTGGATGACGCCGGAGCAGCTCAGGCAGGTCGCGGCCGACACGCCCCTCGGACGGGTCGGCCAGCCGGTCGACGTCGCGAACCTCGTGTCGTTCCTGTGCTCCCCCGAGGGGGGATGGGTCAACGGCCAGCTCCTCTCGTCGAACGGAGGGCTCGCGTGAGCGCACGCCGTCCCGCGACGTCGTTGCTCCGGTGGGTGCTGGGAGGGGTCGCGGGTGCGGGCATCACCCGGGACCCGCCGGGATGGCCGTGATGCCGCTCCGGTCCCGGGAGGGGCGGGCGCCTCGTCGGCCTCCGACCGCCGGTCGGTCGGCGGGGCCTCACCCGCAGTTCGCGCCGGCGCCGGAGCAGGCGGGGTGACGAACGCTGCGCTCGACTCCCGGCGGGGCTGGGCGGTCGTCGCAGCCGGCGCGCTGGCGTCGGGGACCGCCTTCGGCACCGTGTACACGTTCGGCGCCTTCTTCGACGCCATGGCCGACGACCTCGACGCCGGCCGGGGATCGACCGCCCTCGTCTTCGGCGTCACCCTGCTGCTGTTCTTCGGCTTCGGGGCGGTGTCGGGACCGCTCGCCGACCGGTACGGCCCGAGACGGCTCGTCCTCGGTGGCGCCCTGCTGGTGTCGGTCGGCCTGGCCCTCACCTCCCGGGTCGACGCCGTCGCCGCCGGCTACCTCACCTACGGCGTGGGGGTCGGCCTCGGCGGCGGGATGATCATCACGCCCCTCTACGCAGCGGCGGGCGGCTGGTTCGTGCGCCGGCGGGCCCTCGCCGTGGGGGTGGTCGCCACCGGCAACGGCCTCGGCACGCTCGTCCTCGTCCCGCTGGCGGAGCGCCTGATCGCCGACCACGGCTGGCGCACCGCCTACCTGGTGCTCGCTGCCCTCGACCTGGCGCTGCTGACGGTGGCGGGCGCGATCGTGGCCCGCCCGCCCATCCCGGCTGCACCACCGGCGCTGGAGCGGATGCGGGCGGTGGCGGGCGTCGCCGCCTTCAGGCGCCTGTTCCTGACCGGCATGCTGTTCTCGATCTCGCTCTTCATCGCGTTCGGCTTCGTCGTCGACTTCGCGACCGCGGAGGGCGTGTCGTCGAGCAGGGCTGCGCTGCTCGTGGGCATCATCGGCGCCTCGAGCGTCGTCGGCCGGCTGGGCCTCACCGTGCTCTCGGGGAAGGTGCCCGCCGTCCGCCTGCTCCAGGGATGCCTCGCCGCCCAGCCGCTCGCGTTCGGCGTGTGGCTCGTGGCCGGCGGCACGTACCCGCTGCTCGTCTGCTTCGCCCTCCTGCTCGGCGTGGCCTACGGCGGCTTCGTGGCGCTCGGACCCGAGGCCGCCGCCGTCCTGTTCGGCGTGGTCGGCCTCGGCGGGGTGATGGGGCTGATGTTCCTGGGCGCCGGCCTCGGCGGCCTCGTCGGCCCCCCGCTGGCCGGGTGGCTTGCCGACACCAGCTCCGGCAGCACCGTGCCCATCGCCCTCGCCCTCGGCGTCGCCGTCGTGGCCTTCGTCCTGTCGCTCGGCATCCCGGTGCGAGGCGGCGACGCGCTGGTGGTGCCGGCGGGGCCGGGCGCCCCCGTCGGCTGAGGCAGGACCCTCAGACCTGGCAGGCGCTGCAGTGGTAGGTGAACCTGGAGCCGAAGCGGCTCTTCACCACCACCTGACGGCAACGACGGCACGGCTGGCCGTCCCGCCCGACCACCTTGAGCTCGTTGCCGAAGCCACCCGGCTTGCCGTAGTAGTCCACGTACGCGTCGCCGGGCTGGGAGACGCCCCGGTGCTTCACGCCGTCGTGCAGCGTCTCGAGCAGCGCGCGGTGCAGCCGCCGCACGTCCTGGGTGGTGAGGCTGGACGCCTCGCGGTCGTAGCGCAGGCCGGCCGCCCACAGGATCTCGTCGGAGTACACGGTGCCGATGCCGGCGATGAACCGGGAGTCCATCAGCAGCTGCTTGAGCTTGACCCTCTGCCTCGTCAGCGCCGCCCCGAACGTGTTCCAGCTGATCACGTCCTCGAGGGGGTCGAAGCCCATCTCGTCGAGCTCGGGCAGCTGCTCGGACAGCTCCTCGGCGCCCGCCACCAGCGCCTCCCCTGTGGCCTTGGGGTCGAGCAGCCGGAGCTGGCCGCCGACGGTGAAGGTGACGACGAGCTGGGTGTCGGACGTGACCGGGTCCTTGGCGGCCGCCTTGACGAGCTGGCTGGTGGTGCCGAGGTTCAGGGCGAGGACGTCGTCCGCCAGCCGGACGAGCAGCCAGGTGCCCTTGCGGGAGATGCCGTCGACCTTCGCCCCCTCGAGGCGCTCGGCCAGCGGGGGGACCGTCTTGTGACGGGCCGTGACCTTGTCACCGAGGACCTCGACGGACTTGATCTTCCGCCCCACGACCTCCTTCTCGAGGTCGCGCCGCAGCGTCTCGATCTCCGGCAGCTCAGGCATCAGGTCCCCCGCCCGTGTCGTCCCGTCGCGCTGCGTCGAGCAGCGCGTGCCAGGCGTCGCGGGCCGCAGCCTGCTCCGCCTGCTTCTTGGACCTGCCCTCCCCACGTCCCCGCCGCCTGCCGCCGACGGAGACGCCGGCGACGAAGCGCTTGGCGTGGTCGGGGCCGTCGTCGGCCACGTCGTAGACGGGCAGTGCGTCGTAGCGACGGGCCGCCAGCTCCTGCAGCCTGGTCTTGTAGTCGTGCCCCCCCGGCCCCAGGGCTGCCTCGGCGATGCGGGTGCCGAGCAGGTCGAGGACCAGGTCGGCCGCAGCGCTCCAGCCGCCGTCGAGGTACGTGGCCCCGATCACCGCCTCGAGGGCGTCGGCCAGGATCGACGGCTTCTCCCGCCCGCCGCTCCGGGCCTCCCCCTTGCCGAGCAGGACGGCGTCGCCGAGCCGGAGCTCGGTCGCGACCTCGGCCAGGGCGGCAGCGCTGACGACGGTGGCCCGGACCTTGGCCAGCTCCCCCTCGGGGAGGTGGGGGTAGGTGCGGAACACGTGGTCGGTCACCACGAGGCCGAGGACGGCGTCGCCGAGGAACTCGAGCCGCTCGTTGGAGGTGCTCCCCGGCACCTCGGAGCACCACGACCGGTGGGCCAGGGCGCGCGCCAGGAGCTCGGCGTCGGCGAAGCGGCGACCCAGGCGGGCGGTGAGCGCCTCGAGCTCGGGGGCGGGGGCCAGCGCCGCGCTCAGGGGAGGCGGGCGCAGACGTAGTCGACGGCGTCGCGGACCGTCTTGAGGTCCTCCAGGTCGTCGTCCTCGATGCGGAAGCCCTCGACCTGGTCGCTCATCGCCTCCTCGATCGCCTCGACCAGCTCGATGAGGGCAAGGCTGTCGGCCTCGAGGTCGTCGGTGAACGACTGCCCCTCGGAGATGGAGGACGACTCGATCTCGAGGATGTCGGCGAGGCGGTCACGGATGATCTCGAACACGGCGCTTCGGTCCATCGGGGGCGTCTCGGCGGGCACCGGGGCTCCTCGCAATCGGGGCTCTGACGAACGGGGATCGGGCGAACGAGGCTGGGCGTTCGGGAACTGGGCGGTCGGACGGTACACCACCCGGACCTGACCGCCGGTGACCCGAGGAGCGGTCTCAGTCCGCGACGGCGGCCGCGATCGCCCGGATCAGGTCGGCGGCCACCATCTCCCTGGCCACACCGAGGGCGTTGACCACGGCCCGCTCGGAGCTCGATCCGTGGCTGATGATGCAGACCCCGTCGACACCGAGGAGCATCGCACCCCCGTAGGTGTCGGGGTCGAGCTCCTCCACGAGCGGCTCGAGCGCGGGCCACAGCACCGAGAAGGCCTGCTCCCGTTCGGGCGACGACGCCGCCGCCTCGAGGATCTTCCCCTGGATGAAGCGCATCCCGCCCTCGAGGGTCTTCAGCACGACGTTGCCGGTGAAGCCGTCGGTGACCACGACGTCGACGTCGTCCCCCATCACGTCTCGACCCTCGACGTTGCCGACGAAGTGGATGCCGTCTGCCGCAGCCAGCAGGCCGTGCGCCTCCTTGACCAGCGTGGAGCCCTTCGTCTCCTCCTCGCCGATCGACAGCAGCCCCACCCGTGGCGCGTCCACGCCGAAGCGCGACGTGGCGAAGACGGCGCCCATCTGGGCGAACTGCACCAGCCACTCGGGCTGGCAGTCGGCGTTGGCGCCGGCGTCGAGCAGGATCGTCGGCGTCGAGCCGGGGACCGGGATGGGGGTGGCGATCGCAGGGCGCTTGACGCCCTTGATCCGTCCCATGCGCAACAGGGCAGACGCCATCGTGGCGCCGGTGTTGCCGGCGCTGATCATCGCCGAGGCACGACCGTCCCGCACCGCCTCTGCCGCCCGCACCAGCGAGGAGTCCTTCTTCGTCCGCACCGACGCACCGGGGTCGTCGTGCATGCCGATCACCTCGTTGCAGGCGAGGACCTCGAGCTCGTCCCCGCCGGCGGCGGCGATGGCCTCGGGCTGGCCGACGAGGAGCACGTCGACGCCCAGCTCGGCGATGGCCCGCCTGGCGCCGGCGACGATGGCGGCCGGCGCGTGGTCGCCGCCCATCGCGTCGAGCGCGAGCGGCAGCGCGGCGTCGCTCATGGCGCCACCTCTCGCACGAGAGCAGCGCCTGTGGCAGGGCAGGTCATGGTGGCTCGGGGGGACCTGAGGGACGAGGCCCGGTCTCAGACCTCGATGGCCTGGCGGCCGCCGTACCAGCCGCACGACGGGCACACGACGTGGGGCAGCTTGGCCGACGAGCACTGCGGGCAGACGCTGCGGGGCGGGGCGTCGAGGGTCCAGGCGGACGCCCGCCGGCTGCGGCTCTTGGCCTTGCTCGTCTTCTTCTTGGGGACGGCCATTGCCGGCTTCTCCTGCGGGTCGTTGTCGTGCGGTGCCCGCCGAGAGGGGCGCGTCCGGTGCGCGTGCGCACTGCGGCCCGGGGGGCGACCGACAGAGGCTACCGGCTGGCACCGGCGCGACGAAACCGGCCCCCGCCCGACCCTTCCGACACGGTCCGGTCGTCGACCGCCCCGCCGTCCACCAGCACCTCCGGTCGACCGGCACGTCGGCTCGGCCGGCGCTACCCGTCGTCGAAGGTGAGGCCCTCGAGACCGCCCCAGCGTGGGTCGACCGGGGCGTCGCCGCAGTCGCAGTCGACCTCGTTGCGGTCCACCCCGCACGTGGGGCACAGCCCGAGGCAGTCGTCCTTGCACAGGGGGGCGATGGGGAGCTCGAGCAGCACGGCCTCCCGGGCGACCGGCTCGAGGTCGATGCGGTCGCCGTCGAGCAGCAGCGTCTCCCCCTCCGTGGGCTGCGCCTCGAACACCTCGAGCACCTCGCTGCGCAACGTTCCGGTGATCGGCGTCAGGCAGCGCCGGCACGAGCCGGCCCACGGCGCCTCGACCACGCCCTTCGCGACCGCTCCCTCGTTGAGCGACTCGAGGCGCACCTCGACGTGGACGGGGGAGCCCCCGGGCATCCGGGTGTCGATCACCTGCAGCTCCTCCATCGGCGCGTCGACCACCTCCAGGCGCGACGAGCCGGCGCGCCGCAGGAGGTCGGCGACGCTCACCACGAACGGCCTCCGGGGGGTGACCACGGCTCAGGAGTCCTGGTCGAAGAAGTCGGTGTCGGAGGACCCGGGGTCGTCGGCGGCCACTGCAGCCATCGGCTGCTCCGCCGCCGACCCGTCGGCCGTGCCCTGCAGGCGCGCCCTCCCGGCCTGGACCGTCTTCCTCGTCCGCTCGAGGACCACCTCGAACTGGGCGAGCTTCTGGTCGCAGTAGTCCTCGGCCTCGTGGCGCAGTCGCCGGGACTCCGCCTCGGCGTCCTCGACCGTCCTGCGAGCCGTGTGCTGGGCGGTGCGCACGACCTCGGTCCGCTGCACCATGCGCTCGGCCTGGACGCGGGCCTGGTCGAGGATGTCGTCCCCCTGGCGCTGGACCTTGGCGAGGAACTCGTCGCGCTCGCGCAGCAGCCAGCGGGCCTGGCGCAGCTCCTCCGGCAGGCGCTCGGCCGCCTCCTCGACGAGCTCGAGGACCTCGTCGCGGTTGATCATCACCGAGGACGACAGCGGCATCGGTCGCGCGTTGCCGACGAGGTCGGCCACCTGCCGCAGCAGGGACTCGACCTCACCCGCGCCCGCGGCTGCGAACTCCTCGTCGTCCTCTGTCGTCACTGGTCGAACTTCTCCTTGAGGCCGCGCAGCACGGCATCCGAGACCATCGCGCTCACGTCACCTCCGAACCTCGCGATGTCACGGATGAACTTCGACGCCAGGTACGAGTGCGCCGAGGCAGACGGGAGGAACAGGGTGTGCACGCCGGAGATGGTGAGGTTGGTCTGGGCCTGGGCCATCTCGTTCTCGAAGTCGACCACAGCCCGCAGCCCCTTGATGATGAAGTCGGCCCCGACGTCCCTCGCCACGTCGACGACGAGCTTCGACATGGAGATCACCTCGACGTTGTCGAGGTGGACGAGCGACTCGCGGATCATCTCCTGGCGCTCTTCGAGGGTGAAGAGCATGCCCGACTTCTGCGGGTTGCGGATGGCGGCGACGACCACCCGGTCGAACAGGTAGGAGGCCGTCTCCACGAGCTCCTGGTGCCCGTTGTGGAAGGGGTCGAAGGACCCGGGATAGAGCACGGTCGCCACGTGGGCCTCCTCGTCGAGGTGTGCTGCTACCGGCGAGCTGCGAGGCTGATCACGGTAGTGCCGTACCGCCTGACCCGGACAATCTCCCACCCGGGCGGGACAGCCACCTCTCGGTCGGACTCGAGCACGGCGACGTCGGCGAGGAGCGAGGTGAGCAGGGAGGTCCACCCCTCGTCGGCGAGCGCGTACGGCGGGTCGAGGATCGCGAGGTCGACGGGTCGGGGGGGACCGGCGAGGAAGCGGGAGACGTCGCTGCGGACGACCTCGGCCACGTCTGCGAAGCCTGTCGCGGCGACGTTGGCCCGGATGGCGGCGACGGCGCGCGGGTCGGCGTCCACGAAGGTGGCGGACCTGGCGCCCCGGGACAGCGCCTCGAGCCCCATCGCCCCCGAGCCGGCGTAGAGGTCGACGACCTTCGCGCCGTCCAGGGCGTCGAGGCTGGTGAGGGCGTTGAAGGTGGCTTCTCGGACACGGTCCCCCGTCGGGCGGGTGGCGGTGCCCTCGGGGCTGACGAGGCGCCGGCCCCGAGCCAGGCCGGCCACGATCCGCACCGGGCGGACCGTAGCGGGACCGGTCGGCACCCTGGCCCGCCGGTACCGTCGCCCAGGTGACGAGCGGGTCCCTGACCGCTGCAGCGCGCCAGGACGACCGGCCGTGAGCGACCCGTTCGACCAGCGCTCGACGGGGCTCGAGCCGGAGGCGGAGATCGACTGCATCGACTGCGGCGGACCCTGCCGGCTCACGTCCCACCCCCCGGAGGCGGGGTGGCAGCCGGGGGACCTCGCCACCTACCGCTGCCGGGACTGCCACGACCGCTGGGACCTGCTCCTGCCGGGCGGGGACGAGCTCGACCCGTCCTGACGCCTGGGGGCTGACCTGCTCAGGCAGGTCCTGGCCCGGGGCGGCGAGGTCGGTGCCGGATCGACGTCAGGTGTTGGATCGCACGGGGATGACCGCCGGAAACGCCGCATCGGCGTCGTCGAGCGACCACGCCCGGCCCGAGTTCCGATCCAGCCAGGCGAGGAACGAGGCAGCCGGGACCGGGCGGCTGAAGTAGTAGCCCTGCGCCTCGTCGCAGCCGATCGAGGCGAGCAGCCTCGAGGTCTCGGCGGTCTCCACGCCCTCGGCCACGACGGTCAGCCCGAGGCGGTGCGCCAGGTCGACCGTGGAGCGGGTGATGACGGCGTCGCTGTGGTCCTCGGTCATGTTCGTGATGAACGACTTGTCGATCTTCATCTCGTTGATCGGCAGCTGCTTGAGGTACGACAGGCTCGAGTGGCCGGTGCCGTAGTCGTCGACCGACAGCCTCACCCCGAGCCTGCGCAGCTCGACCAGGCCCTGCCGCGACCGCTCCGGATCGGCCATGATCATCGTCTCGGTGATCTCGAGCACCAGGCGGTGCGGCTGCACGCCGGTCACCTCGAGCTGCTCGGCGACGAAGGCGGGGAACTCGGGGTCGAGGAGGGTGCGGGGCGAGAGGTTCACCGCCACGGAGATGTCGTGGCCGTTGGCCGCCCACCGCTTGCACTCCCCCAGCGCCTGACCGATGACGAAGGCGGTCAGGGCGTGGATCAGGCCCGTCTGCTCGGCGATCGGGATGAAGTCGGATGGTGGCACGACACCCTGCCGCGGGTGCTCCCACCGGATGAGCGCCTCCGCACCGGTCGCCGCCTGCGTCTCCACCGACACCTTCGGCTGGTAGTGCACCACGAACTGTCCGGCCTCGAGCGCCGTCTGCAGCTCGCCGACGAGCGCCAGGCGGCTGGGCGAGTTGTGGTCGAGCGACGGGTGGTAGGTCACCGACGGCTGGTGGGTGTCCTTGGCCACGTACATGGCGACGTCGGCCCGCTGCATGAGCGTGTCGACGTCGGCGCCGTGCTCGGGGTAGATCGACACGCCGATGCTCCCGGTCGTCGACAGGCTCAAGCCGTCGATCTTGATGGGCTGGCTGAGCGCCTCGTGGAGGCGGCCGGCGACGTCGATCGCGGTCTGCACGTTCGGCAGGCCGGGCAGGACGACGCCGAACTCGTCACCGCCGAGCCGGGCCACGGTGTCGCCTGGACGCACCGCCTCCTGCAGGCGGGGGCCGACCCACTGCAGGATCCTGTCGCCGACGTGGTGGCCGAGGGTGTCGTTGACCTCCTTGAACCGGTCGAGGTCGATGAGCATGATCGCAGCGATGGTGCCCTGGCGGGAGGCGGCCTGGATGGCATCGTCGGTGCGCTGGCGGAACAGGAGCCGGTTCGGGAGCCCCGTCAGGCTGTCGTGGCGCGCCTGGTGCTCCTTCTCGAGCGACACCGTGGCGCTCCGGTAGGCGACGCCGAGCGGCACGAGGAGCAGCGGCAGCAGCAAGACGTTGGCGTTGCCGACCACGACGGCCACCGGCGCCAGGGCCAGCAGGGCGGTGTTGGCGATCGTCTGGTAGGCGAAGTCCTCACGGAACACGCTGAGGAGCGGCAGGCGCTGGGCCAGCGCGAGGGCGACGCCTGTGATCGACACGTTCGTGACGAAGAAGACCAGCGCCGCGGCGATGGCGGCGAACAGCGCCCGGTTGGACGACAGCATCGTGGTCGTGCTCTCGTCGACGGGCCCCTTCAGGAGGTCGACGGTCACCCCCGCCGCCACGATGCACAGCACGTACTGCGCGGCGTTGAACAGGACCTTCCACCAGCTCTTGCGAGCGACGACGTCTGCGACCATCGCGCTGGCCGCCAGCGTCAGCGCGGCGAGTGCAGGACCTGCGGCCAGCAGGATCGCGAAGGCGAACGTGTTCGACGTCGTCAGCTCGAGGCCCTCCCGACCGAGGGGCGCGTTGATCGGGCGCAGCTCCCCCAGCAACGTGAAGACTGCGAGGAGCAGCAGGACCTCGGGTTCGACGTCTGCCAGCGGGGCGTGCGGCAGGAGGAACCACACGACCGCGGCGACGGCCGCGGCGTAGACGCCGACGATGTAGCGGGAGGCACTTGCAGGCAGGCGGTTCATCACGGGTCAGGGGGCGCCGCGCCCCAGGCGCGCCGACCGAGGTCGCCGCACCTGGGACGTCTGCGCGAGGTCGATCAGCCCCACTTGAAGCCGGCGCCGGTGACGGCGACGGCCATGGTGATGGTGCTCACGAGATAGGCGATGCGCCCCAGCTTGACCTTGGTCAGCTTGTCCTTCATGGCTTCTCCTTGATCTCGACGAGAGGGTCTCGTCGTGCGTCAGGGTTCGGCAGACGGCCCCGGCACCTTGAGCGGGCATTCCCGGGCGGCGCCGGCGACGCTGGACGGGGGCCCCGATCCCGTCTCAACCCGGTGCGCCGCCGCTCCGATGGACGGGCGTGCTCATGCTCGCCGTCCTCGCCGTCATGCTGGCTGCGGTGCCGCTCCTCGGGGGGAGCCTGTCCAAGCTGGCGGAGGTCCGCCTCGAGCGGGCGTGGACGCTGCCGGCGGCCCTGCTCACCCAGATCATGGTGGTGAGCGTCTTCCCCCACGCGGACCGGTCGCTCCTCGTCGGGCTGCACCTCGGCTCCTACGGCCTCGCCGCCGTCTTCCTCCACGCCAACCGCCGTGTCGGGGGGCTGTGGCTCCTCGCCCTCGGGGCCACGCTGAACTTCACGACCATCGCCGCCAACGACGGCGTGATGCCGGCCCGACCGGAGGCGCTCGCATCCGCCGGGATCACCCAGGACGACGACGAGTTCGTCAACTCGGGAGCCGTCGCGGACGCCCGTCTGCCATGGCTCGGGGACGTGTTCGCCGTCCCGGACCCGATCCCGCTCCACAACGTCTTCTCCGTCGGGGACGTCCTCATCGTCGCCGGGGCGGGATGGACCCTGCACCGGCTCAGCGGCTCCGGCCTCACCCGCACCGGGAGGCGCCGCGCCGGCGCCGGCCACCCCGAGGCCGCCCCCGATGCCCTCGTCACCGAGCCGGTCGTCAGCCCGCAGCGACCGTGAGCAGGGGGTCGACGTCGCTCCGGTCGATCAGCTCGACGTCGATGCAGTGCCCGCGGGTGGCCTCGCAGCTGCGAGCGACCCGCCAGATGGCGGAGACCGCCGAGATGCCACTGCAGGGACGGACCACGAGGTGGCGCGAACGACGGACGCCGCCGTGGGCCCCGGCTGTGAGCACTGGCTGAAGACTGGCCACGCCTCGGCACGCACCTGACCCGCGGAGGCGTGAAGCGCAAACGTTGGAGAGGCCGAGGGTCGCGCAGGGCAGGCGGTGAGTGGCACTGCGCTCCGGTAGCGCTCAACACGCGGCTCCGACGAGCCGATCAGGTCTGATGGGGTCCACGGAGGTCGAACGGCCGCCGAGGGCGGCGGGCAGGCGCGGCACCCACCTGCGATCGCTGCAACGCCGGTTCACCCGGCGCTGGGTGGGGGGGATCGTCGCAGGGTGGACGCTGCTCGCTGCGAACTGGGTGTACGCCCACCGTGAGCTCGCCATCGCCACGCACGACGTGCGCGGTGTCGCTGTGGCGGAGGCCGCGCTCGAGCGGTTCGAGGCCTTCAACACCGCCCTCGCCCTGATCGCCGCCGCCGTGCTCGCGATCCTCGCCCTCTTCCTCTTCCGACCGCTCGACCGGACGCTGCGGGCCGAGGGCGCCTGGCTAGACGAGACGGAGGCGGCGCAGGAGCACGAGGCGGAGAGCGCACGCTTCAGCGCCGAGCTGCACGAGGCGCTGGAGATGGCGACGGACGAGGCGGGGATCACCCGCGTCGTCGAGCACGTGCTCGGCACGGTCGTGGACCGGCCCGCCGAGCTGCTCCTCGCAGACTCGAGCGAGGCGCACCTGGCCGTCGTGGCCCGCCACCCGCTCGCCGGTGCCCCGGGCTGCCAGGTCGAGGCGCCGTTCGGGTGCCCGGCGGTGCGGCGGGCGAGCCCGCAGACGTTCCCCACGTCCACCGCCATCAACGCCTGTCCCCACCTGCGCGACCGTCCGGGAGACCCTAGGTCCGCCCACTGCGTCTCGGTCACGTTCATGGGTCGCTCGCTCGGCGTCCTGCACGTGACCGGCCCGGAGGACGAGATCATCGGTCAGG
>CADCSY010000105.1 GCA_902805555.1 uncultured Acidimicrobiales bacterium
GACGGCCGGTCCCGAGGCACTGCCCGGGGCGGCGCCGACGACGGCCACCCCGACCGGGGCTGCCACCACGACCCCGCCCACGACCACGCCCACCACCACGCCCACGACCACGCCGGAGGCCAAGCCATGACCGAGCCCGTGATGGTCGGCGGCGCACCCGTCCCGGCCAGCAACAAGCGCGCCTTCATCATGCTGGGGGTGGCGGCGGTGGTCGCCCTCCTCATCCTCGTCCTGCCCAAGCTCCTGTTCGCGGGCGGCGACGAGGCGCCGGTCGACGAGGCCGCGCCGGTGGTCCTGCCCCCCGCCGGCGCGACCGACGGTTCGGTCACCGGGGACGGCCCGGTCGGCCGGGCCCTGGCCGACCCGGCCCGGACCTTCGAGGTGTTCTCCACGAAGAACCCGTTCACCCCCCTGATCGACACGACGCCGGTCGCCGCCGCCGTCCCCGGGGCGCCGGCCGTCGTCGTCCCGGCCACCGGTGCCCTTGCGCCTGCCCCCGTCTTCGGCGCGCCCGCGCCGGCACCGGCCTTCGGGGCCCCCGCCCCCCTGCCAGGGGCGCCGGCCCCGGCACCCGTCCTCGGTGCGCCCGCACCTGCACCGGCACCCGTCGTCGGTGCGCCCGCACCTGCCCCGGCACCGGTGTTCGGTGCGCCCGCACCGGCCGCGGAGCCGAGGAGCGGGCAGCGGGTGGCGCTCCTCGAGGTCTTCGTCGACGCCAAAGGCGTCACCGTCGCCAGCATCCGTGTGAACGACACGGTGTACGAGGTGGCCGAGGGCGCCTCCTTCGCCACGAGCTACAAGGTCGTCACGCTCTCCGTCGCCGACGGCTGCGGCCAGCTCCTCTACGGGGACGACCGGTTCCGCCTGTGCGAGGGCGAAGAGCTCCTCAAGTAGCGACAGTGCGTGGGGTGCCGGCTCAAGTGCGGCGCCCGGGATGTCGATGCCTCCTCCGTGGACCGCGCCTGCACACGACCCCGGGATGACGAGGGCGGGTTCACCATGGTCGAGATGGTGGTGGCGCTCTCCCTCCTGGCCGTCGCCATGGTCGCCATCTCGGGCGTGTTCTTCGCCGGGCTGAAGGCGGCGAGCGCAAGTGCCACCCGCACCTCGGCAGTGGCCCTGGCCACCCGGGAGACCGAGGCGATCCGGGCCGTCCCCTACGCCCGGATGGGGTTCTACGACGACCAGAGCGGCCGGGTGGCGACCTTCGAGGGCATGGAGACGGTGAGCCTGGGCGCGACGCCGCCGATCGGGGTGACGCCGAGGCTGGTCCCCACGGCCACCGAGGCGGTCGGGCCGGTGACCTACAGCATCCGCCGCCACATCGTCTCGGTGGCCGCGATGGACGCATCGGCCACCTATGCGAAGGCCTACAAGAAGACGGTCGTCATCCTCACCTGGACCGACGGCAGCGGCCCCCACACCCTGCGGCAGGACTCCATCGTCTACCCGGGGGGTCTCGGGCCGCACGGCGGGAGCACCACGACGACGGCGGCCCCGGCGGCGGTCGCCCCCACCGCTCCCAGCAACACCACCGTGGTCGTGCCCCCAGACCCCGCCGGGCGATCGCAGCTCGACGTGACCTGGTCGCCCCCCGTGGGCGGGGGGGCCGTGACCCACCACATCGTGCAGTGGTCGACGAGCAGCTCGTTCTCGTCGAGCGTCTCGAGCAGCCCGGAGCAGCCGGCCACCGCCACCACCTACCAGGTGACGGGGCTGGCTTCCGGCACCTCGTACCACCTCCGGGTCATCGCCTACGCGGGTTCGGCCCGCCCGAGCCCGCCGTCCGGCACCGCGTCGGGCACCACCCTCCCGGCGCCCGGCCCGGAGCCGTGCTCGGTGACCAGCCTGACCGTCACCGGCACCGGCAACGACGCCGACCAGGGGCTGAGCACGAAGACGTACCTGCAGAACGGCAACGACCGGCTGCTGGAGTCGCTCAACCTGGTCGTCACCCAGGCCGGCGCGTGCGACGGCTCGTTCTCGGTCCGCAGCGTCCTCACGAGCAGCGGGGCGGCCGACCCCTCCTCGCCGTACGCCCTCACCGGAGGCGGCAGCAGCACCGACAACGGGATCATCCCAGCGAGCAACACCGCCTGGTCCGCCGGCGTGCACACGCTGACGGTGCTGCGGGCCGGGGTGCCGGTGGTGCCGGCCGTCGAGAAGACGTTCCTGTTCTGCGCCGACACCCGCACGCCGAGCACGAACGCGAACTCGTGCTGAGGGCCTGGCGGGAGCGGGGCCGGGAGGAGGCCGGCTTCACCATCCTCGAGGTCACGATGGTCAGCGCCATCCTGCTGCTCGTGATGGGGACCTTCTTCGGCCTGCTGCTGAGCCTGACCAAGACCGAGCAGCGCACCGACGCGCTCGTCGGCAACGAGCAGGACGCCAGGTTCGTCCTCACCGCGCTGGCCCGCGACCTGCGCGCCGCCAACCCGCTCAACACGTTCGCGACGGCCACCGAGTACCAGTCGAAGGTCCAGATGACCCTGGGCGCCGTCCCGAACCAGCAGGTGGTGCGCTGGGTGTACGACACCGCCCCGGCGTCGCCCACCTACCGGTCGCTGCTCCGCCAGACGGTGGCCGCCAACGGCACGGTCAGCGGCTCGACCGTGCGCCTGCGCAACATCCGCAACGCCGAGCGCAGCCCTCCCGTCCCGCTGTTCCGCTTCACCTCGCAGTCCGGCGTCGACCTCGTCGCCGCCGGTCAGGCAGCGAACGTGGGCAACTGCGCCATCCAGGTCCACGTCACCATCACCGCCGACTCCAACCCGGGGCCGGAGCCGTTCACGGTGGTCTCCGACGTCCAGCTGAGGAACCGACTTCCAGGAGGTGTGGGATGCGGTTGATCCCGGTCGAGGGTCGAGCACGAGACGACGAGCGAGGCGCTGCGATGATCATCGTCATCACGGTGATCGCCATGGCCACGCTGCTCAGCGTGGCCGTGGTCTCCCGGACGTCGAACGGCCTCGACAGCTCCCGCCAGAACCAGGACTACGCCGGGGCCCTGGCCAACGCCGACGCAGGGGTCAGCGACGCCCTGTTCCGGGTCGACCAGTTCGGCACCGGCGTGCCGACTCGGTTCTGCGTCGGGCCTGGCTGCACCGTGGCGGCGGTGCCGGGCGCTCCCGGGGTCCAGTACCGGGTGGACGTGCTCGACCTGAACACCGTGAGGGTCCAGTCCCGTGGCCTCGTCAACGGGGTCCCCCACGCCGTCCAGGCCGAGTTCGTGCGCCAGCTCGAGCTCCCGTTCGCCATCTTCGCCAACTCGGCGGCGGCGTTCCGGGGCAACGTCGACGGCCCGTCGTGCACCCAGGCGCAGATGCCCTGCGAGGGCGTCTACTACGTCGACGACCAGGAGCCGCCGAACGTCCTCCCCGCGCGGATCGCGGCGGTGGGGACCACGGGGACGCTGCGCTGCACCGGCACGGGCTCGCCCGCCGGCCAGTTCGCCACCTACCCGGGGGGGACCAACAACGGCTGCCCGCGCCACGAGGTGCTGAGCGGCGAGTACGACCCGCAGGACCCGATCACCGGCCCCTGCCCGCCCCCTCCCGCCTCCCCCCCGACACCGTGCCGCGACGCTGCGACGTACACGACGCTCAGCGCCGCCCAGTGCGCCAACCAGACGGGGGCCATCGTCCCCCGCCGCTACTTCTGCGCGTCGAAGCTCGTCTTCACGGGGACCACCACCATCGGCGCCGGCTCGGACAACGGCGGGAAGGTCGAGTACTTCGTGATCCCCGCCGCCGGCACGGCCGACGTGGTTCTCGACGACGCCCTGGTGAACGTCGGAGGCGACCCGACGAGGTTCCGGGTCAACCTGGCCGGAGCGGGGCTCCTCGACGGAGGGAACGGGGGCAACGCCGGGTCGATCAACGCCATCCTCTACGCGCCGAGCGCCACGTCCACGAACAACGGGTGCAAGATCAAGATCCGTGGCGCCCTGGTGATCAACGACTACACGTGCAACGGCGCCCCCCACCTCCAGGTCCAGTACGACGCCCGCATCTCCACGCTGCAGCAGTCGAACTGGACCCTGCGCAACTTCAAGGAGATCCCCTCCCGGGACGTGGTCATCCCCCAGGTGTGACCCGCCTGGCGGACCCGGCCCGGTGGACCGCCCGCCCGACCGCCACAGCGCCGGCGGTAGCGTCACGCTGGTGCTGCGCTACCTGACGGCTGGTGAGTCCCACGGGCAGGGGCTGGTCGTCACCGTCGAGGGGCTGCCGGCCGGGCTCCCCCTCACCGTCGAGGAGATCGGCGGCGAGCTCGCCCGCCGCCGCCTCGGCTACGGGCGGGGCCCTCGCATGCGCTTCGAGCAGGACGAGCTCACGCTGCTCGGCGGCGTCCGCCACGGTCGGACGCTCGGCTCGCCCGTCGCCATCCTCATCGGCAACAGCGAGTGGAAGCGGTCCGACCGCTGGCACGAGGAGATGTCGCCCGCCCCGGGCGAGACGAAGGAGCCGCTCACCCAGCCCCGGCCCGGCCACGCCGACCTGGCGGGCATGCAGAAGTACGGCTTCACCGACGCCAGGGACGTGCTCGAGCGGGCATCGGCTCGGGAGACCGCAGCCCGGGTGGCAGCCGGCACCTGCGCCAAGGCCCTCCTGGCCCACATCGGCGTCTCGGTCCTCTCCCACGTGATCCGCATGGGTGGGGCCGTCTCGAAGTCCGCCGAGCGGCCGAGGCCGGAGGACCTCGAGCGGGTCGACGCCTCCGAGGTGCGATGCTTCGACGAGGCGGGGGCCCAGGCCATGGTCGAGGAGATCAAGGCGGCCGCCAAGGACGGGGACTCCCTCGGGGGCGTCGTGGAGGTGCTCGCCTACGGGGTGCCCGTCGGCCTCGGGAGCCACGTGCACTGGGACCGCAAGCTCGACGCTGCGCTCGCACAGGCCCTCATGAGCATCCAGGCCGTCAAGGGCGTCGAGATCGGCGACGGCTTCGAGGTTGCCGGCCGACGGGGCTCGCAGGCCCACGACCCCATCCACTGGGACCCGGCGAGCGGCGGCTACACCCGGGCGTCCGACCTGGCCGGCGGCATCGAGGGCGGCATCTCCTCGGGCGAGCTGGTCGTGGCCAGGGCCGCGATGAAGCCGCTCGCCACCCTGAACCGGCCCACGCTGGCGACCGTCGACACCGTGACCAAGGAGGGGACGGTGTCGTTCAAGGAGCGCACCGATGTCACGGCCGTGCCCGCCATGGGCGTGGTGGCGGAGACGATGGTGGCCCTCGTGCTCGCCACCGAGGCACTCCGCAAGTTCGGCGGCGACTCCGTCGACGAGCTCGTCCGCAACCGGGACGCCTACCTCGTCTCCCTCGGCCTTCCCCCCCGTGGCTGAGCCGGGGCACCTGGTGCTCGTGGGGATGATGGGGTCGGGCAAGACGAGCGCCGGCCGGCAGGTGGCCGCAGCCCTCGGTCGACCCTTCGTCGACAGCGACGAGCAGGTCGAGGCAGCCACCGGCCGGACCGTCCGGGAGGTCTTCGAGACCGACGGCGAGCCCGCCTACCGGGTCCTCGAGCGCGAGGCGCTGGTGAGCGCCCTCGACGGTGAGGAGCCGTCGGTCGTCGCCGCCGCGGGCGGGGTGGTGCTCGACGCCGGGAACCGGGAGGCCCTCCGCCGGGGGGCGACCGTGGTCTGGCTGCGGGCCCGGCCCGAGGTCCTCGCCTCCCGGGTGACCCGCGGCGACCACCGCCCCCTCCTGGCCGACGACCCCCTCGGCACGCTCACCCGCCTCACCGAGGAGCGCCGCCACCTGTACGAGGAGGTCGCCCACCACGTCGTCGACGTCGACGAGATGACGTCGGCCGACGTCGCCGCGCGCATCGTCGAGCTCGCGCCGGGGTGAGCGCGTGATCACCGTGCCGGTGCACCTGGGCGAGCGCTCCTACGACGTCCTCGTGGGCCATGGCGCCCGCCACCGGCTGACCGAGCTGCTGCCCGTCGGCGTGCGCCGAGCAGCGGTCGTCACGCAGGCGGGCATCGGCGTCGACATCGACCCCGGCGTGGAGCACCGGACGTTCACCATCGGCCAGGGGGAGGCCGCCAAGAGCCTGGAGACGGTGGAGGAGCTGTGCCGGGCCTGGGCCGCCTGGGGCCTCACCCGGGCCGACGTGGTGGTCGCCCTCGGCGGGGGCGTCGTCACCGACACCGCCGGCTTCGCAGCCGCCGTCTACCACCGGGGGATCCCCGTGGTCCACGTCTCGACCACCCTCCTCGGCCAGGTCGACGCGGCCATCGGCGGCAAGACCGGCGTGAACCTCCCGGAGGGCAAGAACCTCGTCGGCGCCTTCTGGCAGCCGGCCGCCGTCCTGTGCGACACCGAGGTGCTCGGCGGCCTCCCGCCCCGGGAGTACCGCAGCGGGCTCGGCGAGATGGCGAAGTACCGCTTCCTCGGCGCCGAGGACCTGCTCGACCTCCCGCTCGACGAGCGGGTGGCGAGGTGCGTGGCCATCAAGGCCGAGGTGGTCGGCGGGGACGAGCGGGAAGGTGGTCGACGGGCGATCCTCAACTACGGCCACACGCTGGCGCACGCGCTGGAGACGGCGGGCGGCTACGACCTGCGCCACGGCGAGGCCGTCGCCATCGGCCTGGTCTTCGCAGCCGAGCTCGCCCTGCGGCTCGGCCGCATCGATGGCGACCGGGTGGCCGAGCACCGTGCCACCGTGGCCGCCTACGACCTCCCGGCGACGGTCCCCCCGGGTGCCGACCCCGCCGAGCTGATCGGGCTCTTCGCCCGGGACAAGAAGGCGATCGACGGCATCACCTTCGTCCTCGACGGGCCGCGCGGGGTTGAGGTGGTCCGCGACGTCCCCCGGTCCACGATCGAAGCGACGCTGGCGGCGTGCTCGTGAGCGAGCGGAGCGAGCGAAGCGACGGGGGCCCGAGCGGCCCGGCCGCAGGCCCGGAGCGGACAGCATGAGAGAGCGGGGCCCGAGCGGCCCGGCCGCAGGCCCGGAGCGGACAGCATGAGCGAGCGCCGGACGGTGCTCCTCCTCCACGGGCCGAACCTCGACCTGCTCGGCGAGCGCGAGCCGGAGGTGTACGGCACCGCCACCCTGGCCGACCACGTCGCCGCCGCCCGGGCCGCCGCCGCCCGCGTGGGGCTCGAGCTCGAGGACCTCCAGTCGGCGTCGGAGTCGGCGCTGGTGGCGGCCGTGCACGGGGCCCGCGGTCGCTGCGCGGCGATCGTCGTGAACCCCGGCGCCTTCACGCACTACGCCTGGTCCCTCCACGACGCCCTCGCTGCGTTCGACGGGATCGTCATCGAGCTCCACCTCTCGAACCCGAACCGACGTGAGGCCTGGCGCCACACCTCGGTCGTCGCCCCGGTCGCCACCGGCACGATCGCCGGGCTCGGGGCCGACGGCTACCCGCTGGCGATCGCCGCCGTGCACCGCCTGCTCGAACCCCACCCCCACCCGGTCCGGCCCCCGAGCGGCCCGGCCGCAGGGCCGGAGGCGACAGCATGAGCGAGCGGAGCGAGCGGGGCCCGAGCGGCCCGGCCGCAGGCCCCGAGCGGACAGCATGAGCGACCTCCCGCCGATGGACGTGGCGGGGAGGACGCAGCGGTTGCTCGCCCTGCTGGAGGGGGCCGGATGCGAGGTCCTGCTCGTGACGAACCTCGTCGACATCCGCTACCTCACCGGCTTCACCGGCAGCGCGGGCGTGCTCGCCGTCGCCCCCCACGGGTCGACGCTGGTGAGCGACGGCCGCTACCGGGACCAGGCCGCCGACGAGGTGGCGGCGTCAGGCGCACCCGCCGTCGTCAGCATCAGCCCGACGCAGGCGGGGCAGCGCCTGCTCCTGGCCGAGGCGCTGGGGGGCGCCGCCACGATCGGGTTGCAGGCGGCCCACGTGTCGTGGGCGGCGCAGCGGTCGTACGCCGCCGACGCCTTCCCCGACGCCACCCTCGTGCCCACCGACGGCCTCCTCGAGGGGCTGCGGGCGGTCAAGGACGACGGGGAGGTGGCCCGCCTGCAGGCGGCGGCGGCCATCGCCGACACCGCCCTCGCCGCCACCAGATCCCTCCTCGCCACCGGTCCGACCGAGCGGGCCTTCGCCCTCGCCCTCGACCAGGAGGTGCGCCGCCTCGGGGCCGAGGACGTCAGCTTCGAGACGATCGTGGGCAGCGGCCCGAACGGGGCGAAGCCCCACGCCCGCCCGAGCACTCGCTTCGTGGAGGCGGGGGACCTCGTCGTGATCGACTTCGGCGCCCTCGTCGACGGCTACCACTCGGACATGACCCGCACGCTGGTGGTGGGGGAGCCGAGCGCCACACAGCGCAGGATGCTCGACCTGGTCCTCGCCAGCCAGGCTGCAGGCGTCGCCGCAGTGGCCCCCGGCGTCCGCTGCAGCGAGGTCGACCGGGCGTGCCGGGAGGTGATCGCGGACGCCGGCTGGGGGGAGGCCTTCCTCCACGGCACGGGCCACGGCGTCGGCCTCGACATCCACGAGGCCCCGGCGGTGAGCACCACCTCCACTGCTACCCTCGTCGCCGGCCACGTGGTCACCGTCGAGCCCGGCGTGTACCTCCCGGAGCACGGCGGGGTGCGCATCGAGGACACCGTGATCGTCACCGAAGGTGGATCCCGGCCCATCACGCTGGCCCCGAAGACCATCGCCCCCTGAAGGCGCCCGCACCACCGCTCCACCCCCTGGGCGCACCCCGAGGAGAACCGACCGCCGCATGGCCATCACCACGAACGACCTGAAGAACGGCATGACGCTCAACCTCCCGGAGGGGTTGTTCCAGATCGTCGACTTCCAGCACGTCAAGCCGGGCAAGGGCGGCGCCTTCGTGCGCACGACGCTCAAGAACAGCCGCACGGGGGCGCAGATCGAGCGGACGTTCCGGGCCGGGGAGAAGGTCGAGCAGGCCGTCATCGACAAGCGGGAGATGCAGTACCTGTACCCCGAGGGCACCGACCTCGTCTTCATGGACAACGTGTCGTACGACCAGCTCAACATCAGCCCCAGCTCCCTAGGAGGCGCCACGAGCTACCTGGTCGCAGGGTCGAACGCCGTCCTGCTCATGTGGCGGGACGAGATCGTCGGCGTCGAGCTGCCGGCGGCGGTCGAGCTCGTCATCACCGACACCGAGCCGGGCGTGCAGGGCGACCGGGTTTCAGGCGCCCGCAAGCAGGCGAAGCTGGAGACGGGCCTCGTGGTCCAGGTGCCGCTGTTCGTCAACCAGGGCGACCGGATCAAGGTCGACACCCGCAGCGGTGACTACATGACCCGGGTGTGACCGGATGGCCAGGGTGAGCGGATGGCCAGGGTGAGCGGATGGCCAGGGTGAGCGGATGGTAGGCCTGGGGAGCAGGAGGGAGGCACGGGAGCGTGCGCTGTCGCTGCTCTACGAGGCGGAGGCGAAGGGCCAGACGCCCGACGAGGTCCTCGACGCCCTGCCGCTCGCGCCCGAGGCGTTCGCTGCCGACCTGGTGTCCGGGGTCGGTGAGCACAGGGACGAGGTGGACGGGCTGATCCGCCGCTTCGCCAAGGGCTGGAGCCTCGAGCGCATGCCGGCGATCGACCGGACCCTGCTCCGGATCGCCACCTACGAGCTCGGCCACCGGGACGACGTCCCCACCGGGGCGGTGATCTCCGAGGCGGTCGAGCTGGCCAAGCGCTACTCGACCGACGACTCGGGGAAGTTCGTCAACGGGCTCCTCGCCCGCATCGCCAAGGAGCTGCGCCCCGGGGACCCGTCGGGACCGAGGGGGGCTCGCACCACGGCGTGGCAGGACCGCGAGCCGGCACCGCCGAGGGATGCGGGCGAGCTGCGTCTCGGCCAGGCACCCGAGGGCTTCGAGATCGAGCTGGTCACCGACGAGGACGCCGAGCAGGCCGTCGTGGACGCCGCCCTCGGCGATCACGAGCCGAGCTGAGCGCCGGCCGCCTCCGGCCGGGAGGCCAGCGGCTCCAGCTCGACCACGGGGTCGAGGCGACCGGCGAAGCGGCGCATCGACGCCAGCAGGGCGCCGCCGGTGAGGACGATGAGGACCGCGTTGGCCAGTGCGCCCGCGGCGTCCCAGGGGAACGAGGTGACGACGTAGAAGCGCCAGTAGTGGCTGAGCGTCTCGGCCAGCGAGAGCCCGGGCTGCCACGACAGGGGCCCCGCCCCGATGGCGTAGGGCCAGAACCACAGGTTCATGATCGCTCCGTAGAGGAACCCCCAGCCCCAGCCGTAACCGGCCAGCGCGGCCACCTCGACCCGCCTCGGGAGCCTGGCCGTCAGCCGTCCGATCCCGCCGGCACCGGCGCCCAGCCACCCCAGGGCCAGCATCTGGAACGGCAGCCACGGGCCGACCCCCCCGGTGAGGAGGGCGGACGTCGCCATGGAGCACAGGCCGAGCAGCAACCCGAAGCGGGGCCCGAAGGCGGCGCCGGCCAGCACCACCAGGAAGAAGATGCCGCTCCCGCCGCCGGGGAGGTCGAGCAACCTGCCGAGGGCGGCGCTGGCCGAGAGGACGCCGAGGAGGGCGATGGCTGCGCCGTTCATCGTCCCCCGCCGCACCTCCAGGGTGACGGCTGCGACGACGAGGGAGGCGACCGCAGCGGTCACGATCGGGGCGTCGCCCGCGTGGGCCGAGCCGATGGAGGCCTCGACCGGCACCCAGAACGGGAACAGGAACGCGGCCGCCCCCACCACGGCGACGAGCAGGTAGACGAGGGACGGCCGGGTCCGACCGGAAACGTCACGACGGGCTCGTGGCTCGGCGCCGGGCGCGACCGTCACGACGAGGACCGTGCCAGGGCCGCCTGGACCTCTTCGACGGTCAGGTACGGGGGCAGCACGCGCAGCGTCTGCGGGGCGAAGAGCGACCCCGCCAGCACCGTCCGGGCGTCGCCCTGCGCCACCACCTCGCCGTCGGCGAGCACGACGGCGCGCGTGGCGCAGCGTGCGGCGAGCTCGACGTCGTGCGTCGCCAGCACGACCGCCCCGCCCGCCGCCGCGTGGGCCCGGACGGCGCGCTCGAGGGCGGTGCGGGAGGCGGCGTCCATGCCCCGGGTCGGTTCGTCCAGGGCGAGCACGGGTGCGCCGCCGACGGCGACGGCGGCGACCGCCAGGCGCTGACGCTCACCTCCCGAGAGCGAGCGAGGGTGGCGTCCCTCGAGGTGCGACAGCCCGAGCGCGTCGAGCCAGCGGTCGACCTCCGGGCGGGCCCCGCGACCGGTGCCGCCCAGCAGCCGGAGCGTCTCCTCGACCTCGCGGCGGACCGTCGGCCGGAACAGGAGGGCGCCGGGGTCCTGGGGGACGTAGGCGACGGCGCCCGACCGCACGACCCGGCCCCCTCGCAGCCCGACCAGACCTGCCAGCGCCCGGAGGAGGGTCGACTTGCCGGCCCCGTTGCGACCGAGCACGGCCACCACCTCCCCCTCGACCACGTCGAGCTCCACCCCGGACAGCACGGTCCTGCCCCCGAGGTCGACCCGGACGCCGGTGGCGCCCACCAGCGCGGCCCCTCCCGCCCGCCGCAAGGGCTCCGGCCGCGCGAGGTCGCCGGGGGCGAGCGCGGCAGCCGCGCCCCCGGCCAGGGAGCGGGCCTGGCGCACGGTGAGCGGCAGTGGGTCCCAACCGAGCGCCCGACCGAGTCGGGTCACGGTCGGCGCGCCCGGGTAGTCGGCGAGCACCCGCCCCGGGGACCCGCTGACGACGATCCTGCCCGCCTCGACCAGCGCGGCCGCGGTCGCCAGGGGGGCGGCCCGCTCCAGCCGGTGCTCGGCCAGCACGACCGTGGTGCCGAGGTCGTCGTTCAGGCGGCCGACGGCGGCCAGGACGTCGTCGGCGCCCTGCGGGTCGAGCTGCGAGGTGGGCTCGTCCAGCAGCAGGACCGACGGGCCGGCCGCGAGGGCGCCGGCGATGGCGCAGCGCTGGCGCTCCCCGCCGGAGAGCGTGGCGGGGGAGCGGTGGCGCAGGTGGGCGATCCCGAGCGCGTCGAGCACCTCCTCCACCCGCCGCCGCATGGCGGCCGCGGCCATGCCGAGGTTCTCGAGCACGAAGGCCACGTCGCGCTCCACCTCGTCGACCACGAGCTGGGCCTCGGGGTCCTGGTGGACGAAGCCGACGACGTCCGCCAGGGCGCGCGGTGGATGGGTCCTCGTCGACCGGCCGGCGACCACCACGTCTCCCCCGAAGCGGCCACCGGAGACGTGGGGGACGAGGCCGTTGCCGCACCGGAGCAGGGTCGACTTGCCCGAGCCGGACGAGCCGACGAGGAGGAGGACGGCGCCGGCGGCGACCTCGAGGTCGACACCGGTGAGGGCGGGCTCGCCGCCCGGGTAGGCGAAGCGGACGTCGTCGTAGAGCAGGACGCTCATGTCGCCGGCTCGTGGCGCTCGGCCTGGCCGCTCGGGCCCTGCACGCTGGCCGGCGCGCCGCCGGCCCGGGCGGGCGGCACCACGGCGGGTGCGAGCAGGAGGAGCACCGCCAGGCAGGCGACCACGTCGACCGCCGGCAGTGCCAGGGGATCAGCGGTCCACCGAAGCGTCTCGTTCCCGCCGAGGCCCAGCGCGACCACGCCGAGCGGCGCCAGCGACGAGGCGAGGGCGACGGCGGCGTCGGTCGGGGCGAGCCGGCGCGGCCGGTACCGGACCCGGCTCGTCCCCCGGGAGGCGACGAGCACGGCGACCACGAGGGCGACGACCCCGGCGACCGCGAACAACAGGGCCACGACCTCGGCGCCGCCCACCAGCGCGACGAACCCGGCCCCGAGCGCGAGGAGCGAGCCGAGCCCGGCCCATCCCGCCGCCCGCTCGCCGGCACCGGGGCCGTGGTGGGCGAAGCCCCGAGCCTCCATCGACTCCGACAGGGCGACGCCCTTCTCCATCCCCGACTCGAGCAACGGCACCAGCTGGCGCAGGAGCCTGCCCTTGCGCACGACCCTGCCCCCGGTGCGGGCCCGGTCTGCCTCCCTGATCGAGCGCACGGCGGCGACGGTGGCGGGCACGAAGGCGAGGGCGACGGTGACCACGAGCCCGGGTTCGTGGAAGGCGCGGGGGGCGCTCTCGACCAGCTCCGCGTGAGAGACCACGGCGTTGAACGCCGCGAAGGCGGCCACGATCCCCACGAGGGCGAACCCCTCGGCGGCGGCGCCGAGGACGACCGGGCCCTCGACGGTCCCGCCCACCGTGAAGCCACCGAGCAGCGTGGGCAGCGTGGCCGACGGCAGGGTGACCCACGCCCCACCGACACCGTGGGTGGTGGCCGCCGTCAGCACGACTCGCAGGACGGCGAAGGCGACCGCGGCGCCGAGCAGCAGGGGGAACGCAGCGCTGAGCGCCGTGTCCCTGCCGTGGGCGGCCACGATCAGGAGTGCGGCGCCGATCACCAGGCTCACGTACACCGGGCTCGACGCCAGCTGGGCGGTGGCGGCCGCCGACACCGCCCACACCAGCCATGCGGCGGCGTGGAGGGCGGGGGCCGCCGACAGGCCCGGCCCCACGCCGGGCGCCGGGCCGGTGGCGTGCGAGGTGCGCCCCTGCGGCTGCTCGGTCGTTCGCACGGCGCTGCTACGGTACCGAACCGCCAGAGGTCGTCCGCACCCCGGAAGGTGCGGACGGTCCCTTCAGGGATGGGGGAAGCCGGTGCGAGTCCGGCGCTGACCCGCAGCTGTGAGCGGCACGGGACCCCGGTCCCGGATCGCAAGCCAGGATGCCCGCCGCTGGCACACCGGTCCCAACCGGTGTACCGCGCCCCGCCGATCGGCGACGGGGCCCAGCCAGCCCTCGTGGAACGGGGCTCCGGAGGAACACATGGCCATGCGCCGCTCGCTCGCAACCCTGCTCACGGCTCCTGTCGTCGGGGTGTCACTGCTCGTCCCCCCGCTCGTCGGGGGTGCCGCCGCCGCGCCCGGTGACGACCCCGTCCTGGCCGAGGCCATCGCCTTCATCGCCGCCAGCCAGCAGGAGGACGGCGGCTTCGAGCTCGGCGGCTTCGCCGGCTTCGAGACCGCCGACGCCGTCCTCGCCATCGGTCTCGGCGCCACACCTGGGCAGCTCGACCCCGGTGCCGGCAGGGCGCGGGTCGAGGCCGTGCAGACGGCGTCGGGTCGCAACGGCTTCGACGCCGTGGACGACGAGGTGGAGTCCCCGGACGGCGTCTCCGCCGGGCGGGCGGCCAAGCTCGCCGTGCTCGTGGCCCTGCCCTTCGGCTTCGACGTCCGTGCCTTCGACCCCTCGGGCGACGGTGCCCCCGTCGACCTCATCGCCGCCATCGATGTCGGCAGGTCCGTGGAGGGCGCCTACGGCGCGTTCAGCGAGACGCTCTACGCCGTGCTGACCCTGTCCGCCCTCGACCTCCCGG
>CADCSY010000106.1 GCA_902805555.1 uncultured Acidimicrobiales bacterium
ACTCGGCGCGCTCGGCGGCCCGCACCAGGGCCTCGGGTCCCGAGATCTCCACGCGTGACAGCTCGGCGCGCATCGACACCTTGGCCTGCGACTTCGCCCCGCGGATGCCGGTGAGCGCGGTCGCGACGGCGTCGACGAGGCCGGCGTCCGCGGCCGCGGCGGCACCGAGGTCGGAGACCGCGGGCCACGGCTGGGTGTGGATCGACCCCTCCTGCCACCACGACCAGACCTCCTCGGTGACGTACGGCAGGAACGGTGCGAGCAGCCGCAGCTGGGTGTGCAGCGCGATCGCCAGGGTGGCCTTGGCGGAGGCGGTCTCGGGTCCCTCCTCGCCGTACGCGCGCTCCTTGACCAGCTCGAGGTAGTCGTCGCAGAACTCCCAGAAGAACTTCTCGCTGACCTCCAGCGCCGTGGTGTAGTCGTAGGCGTCGAAGGCGTCGGTCGCCCGGGTCACGACCGTGGCGAGCCGCGCCAGCAGGGCATAGTCGATGGGCTCGCTCACCGCGAAGGCATCCCGCGCGGTGGCCCCGACGCCGAGGACGTACTTGCTGGCGTTGAGGACCTTCATCGCCAGCCGGCGGCCGACCTTCATCTGCGTCTCGTCGAAGGGCGAGTCCATCCCCGGACGGGCCAGGGCGGCGCGCCAGCGCACGGCGTCGGCGCCGAACCTCTCCAGGATGTCGGTGGGGACGACCACGTTGCCCTTGGACTTCGACATCTTCTTGCGGTCGGGGTCGAGGATGAAGCCCGAGATGAGGGCGTGGCTCCAGGGCGCGGCGTGCTGCTCGAAGTGGGAGCGGACGACCCGCGAGAACAGCCAGGTGCGGATGATGTCGTGGGCCTGGGTGCACAGGTCCATCGGGAAGACGCGGGCGAAGAGGTCCTCGTCGGTGGTCCAGCCGCCGGCGATGTGGGGCGTGAGCGACGACGTCGCCCAGGTGTCCATGATGTCGGGGTCGCCGAGGAAGCCGCCCGGCCTGCCGCGCTGCGCCTCGTCGTACCCCTGCGGAGCGTCGGTGGAGGGGTCGACGGGCAGCTGCTCCTCGCGCGGGAGCAGCGGGTGCTCGTAGTCGGGCTCACCGGCGTCGTCGAGGGGGTACCAGACCGGGAACGGCACGCCGAAGAACCGCTGGCGCGAGATGAGCCAGTCGCCGTTGAGGCCACCGACCCAGTTGTCGTAGCGGTGCCTCATGTGGGTCGGCACCCAGGTGATCTCGCTGCCGCGGTCGAGCATGTCCTGCCGGACGTCGGCGTCGCGGCCGCCGTTGGTGATGTACCACTGGCGGGTCGCGACGATCTCGAGGGGCTTGTCGCCCTTCTCGTAGAAGTTGGCCATCCGCTGGGTCGGGGTCGGCTCGCCGTCCAGGTCCCCGGAGGCCCGCAGCTTCTCGACCATCGCCTCGCGGGCGCTGAACGTCGTCTTGCCGGCGAGGTCGGCCCAGCCGGCGGCCGCGGTGGCGCCGGTCAGCCACTCGGGCGTCTCGCGGTGCAGGCGGCCGTCGCGGCCGATCACGGTGCGCACCGGCAGCTGCAGCTCGCGCCACCAGGTGACGTCGGTCAGGTCGCCGAAGGTGCAGCACATCGCGATGCCGGCGCCCTTGTCGGGCTCCGCCAGGGGATGGGCGACGACCGGGACCTCCACGCCGAAGACCGGCGACGTCACGGTCGTCCCGAAGAGCGGCTGGTAGCGCTCGTCGTCGGGGTGCGCGATCAGCGCGACGACGGCGGGGATGAGCTCGGGACGCGTCGTCTCGATGAACACCGGGTCGCCGCCCGGGCGGTGGAAGGCCACCCGGTGGTAGGCGCCGGGGTACTCCCGTGCCTCGAGCTCGGCCTGGGCCACCGCCGACTGGAAGGTGACGTCCCAGAGCGTGGGCGCCTCCTGCAGGTAGGCCTCGCCGCGGGCGAAGTTGCGCAGGAAGGCGCGCTGGCTGACGGCCCGGCTCTTCGGGCCGATGGTGGTGTAGTGCTGGGACCAGTCGACCGAGAGGCCGAGACGGCGCCACAGCGACTCGAAGACCTTCTCGTCCTCGATCACCAGCTGCTCGCACAGCTCGACGAAGTTGGGCCGGCTGATCGGCACCTGCTTCTTCGGGTCGGGCTTCCCCGGGGGCGTGAAGTCCGCGTCGTACGGCAGGGTCGGGTCGCACCGGACGCCGTAGTAGTTCTGCACGCGGCGCTCGGTGGGCAGGCCGTTGTCGTCCCAGCCCATGGGGTAGAAGACGCTCTTGCCCCGCATCCGCTGGTAGCGCGCGATCAGGTCGGGGTGGGTGTAGGAGAAGACGTGCCCGACGTGCAGGCTGCCGCTCACCGTGGGCGGTGGGGTGTCGATGGAGTAGACGTTCTCGCGCGGCTGGGTGCGGTCGAAGGCGTAGGTGTCGTCGGCCTTCCACCGCGCCGACCACTTCTCCTCCAGGCCCTCCAGGGCCGGCTTGTCCGGTACGACGACGTCGCTGCGGACCGAGGGTCCGGGCGGCGTCGTCGGGGACAGGTCGGGGCTCTGGGTCTGGGTCATGGGGGTGAGTTTATGGGCGACGGTGCCCGGCCCCTAACGCAGTATTCGCCTCGCTGCGCCGCGGTTCGCCGACTAGCGTCCCGGCATGGTGGAGCTGACGTTCTTCGACGACCCCCGCGCGTTCCTCGCCCGTGCCGACGCGCACCTGCGCCGGGACCCGGTGGTCAACACCGTCGTGGCGACGTACTCCGAGCGGCTGGCTGTCGAGATCGAGGACGGCCTCTACGAGCCAGAGGTCGACCACCCGCGCTGGTGGCTGGTCGTCACCGACGACGCCGGCGAGGTGGTGGGCGCCGGCATGCGCACCGCT
>CADCSY010000107.1 GCA_902805555.1 uncultured Acidimicrobiales bacterium
GGCGTCGCCTCAGGCGGCGGGGGCGCCCCTCGTCAGCGGCGCGTCCCTGACCAGTGTCCGGTAGAGCTCGGCGTAGAGCCCTCCGGCTGCCACCAGCTCGGGGTGGGTGCCACGTTCGACGATGCGGCCGTCGTCGAGCACCACGATCTCGTCGGCGTCCTGGACCGTCGACAGGCGGTGGGCGATCACCAGCGAGGTGCGCCCTGCGAGCGCGGTGGCCAGGGCCTGCTGCACGAGGTGCTCGTTCTCGGCGTCGAGGTGGCTGGTGGCTTCGTCCAGGATCACCACCGCGGGGTCCTTCAACAGCACCCGGGCGATGGCCAGGCGCTGCTTCTCCCCGCCCGACAGCCGGTAGCCGCGCTCGCCGACCATGGTGTCGTAGCCGTCGGGCAGCGAGTCGATCACGTGGTGCACCTGTGCGGCGCGACAGGCCGCCTCGAGCTCCGCATCGGTGGCGTCGGGTCGTGCGTAGCGGAGGTTGTTGCCCACCGTGTCGTGGAACAGGTGCGGGTCCTGGCTGACCACGCCGACGGCCGCCCGGAGGGAGGCCTGCGTGAGGGACCGCACGTCGTGGCCGTCGATCAGCACCGCGCCTTCGCTCGCGTCGTACAGCCGCGGCACGAGCGCAGCGAGGGTGGACTTGCCCGCTCCCGACGGACCGACGAGGGCGATCATCGAGCCCGGCCTGGCGGTGAGCGACACGTCGTGGAGCACGTCGACCCCGACCCGGGCGTCGAGGGGCAGGGCCGCCGCCCCCTCCCCCTCCAGGGAGGCGACCGAGACCTCGGCCGCCGACGGGTAGCGGAAGGTCACGCCGTCGAGCTCGACCAGCCCGACCGGGTCCCGCAGCACACGGGCGTCGGGGGCGTCGTCGATCATCCGCTCGGTGTCGAGCAGCTCGAACACCCGCTCGAAGGAGACGAGCGCCAGCAGCACGTCGACCCGGGCGTTGGTGAGGCTCGTGAGCGGGCCGTAGATGCGCGTCACCAGCAGGGCGAGCGCCGTGAGGTCGCCGAGGCTCAGGTCGCCCGAGATGACCATCTGGGCGCCGAGCCAGTACACGAGGGCGGTGCCGATGGCCGCCACCAGGCCGAGCGCCGCGAAGAAGATGCGGCCGTAGAGCGCGCTCTTGATCCCGAGGTCGCGCACCTCGCCGGCGGAGCGGGAGAACGAGGCCACCTCGTCGTCGTGGCGGCCGAAGAGCTTGACGAGCATCGCCCCGGACACGTTCAGCCGCTCCGCCATCGTGGCGTTCATCGAGGCGTTGACGTCCATGCCCTGCCGGGTGAGGTCCTGCAGCTTCGCCCCGACCCGCTTCGCGGGGATGATGAAGGCGGGCAGGATCACGAGGGAGAGCAGGGTGAGGCGCCACTCGAGCGCAGCCATGACCACCAGGGTCGAGACCAGGGTGAACAGGTTGAACACGACCTGCCCGAGCGTGCCGGTGAGGGCCCGCTGGGCGCCGATCACGTCGTTGTTCATCCGGCTGATGAGCGAACCGGTCTGGGTGCGGGTGAAGAAGGCCAGGGGCATCCGCTGGACGTGGTCGTAGAGCGACGCCCGCAGGTCGAAGATCAGCCCCTCGCCGATGGCGGAGGAGTACCAGCGCTGCGCCAGGTCGAGGCCCGTGCTGGCCAGGGCGACGAGCACGGTGGCCACGCCGAGCAGCGCCACCAGCCCGCCGTCACGCTGGGGGATGGCCCGGTCGATGATCTCCCGGAAGAGCAGGGGCGGCGCCAGCGCCACGAGCGCACCGGCGGTGATCGTGACGAGGAAGATCACGAGGCGGCGCCGGTAGGGGGCGGCGAAGGCCCAGACCCGGCGCAGCAGCGCCCGGTCGACACCGCTCGGCAGGGCGCTCTCCTTGCCTGCCCGCCGGTAGGCGGTGGTCGGAGGGCCCCACTGGTGCACGGCGCCAGCGTACGGGTGAACCTGCGATTACCGGCTTACAGGTGGCGGAGGGAGTGGGATTCGAACCCACGGTGAGCCGAAACCCACAACAATTTTCGAGACTGTCCCATTCGTCCGCTCTGGCATCCCTCCTGGGGGAGCCGAGGTTAGCGGAGGCGCCTCGAGGCGAAGAAGGTCGTGAGGACCTCGCCGCAGGCCCGGGCCTGCAGCCCGGCGGTGACCGACACCTCGTGGTTCAGGCGGGGATCGGCGCACAGGTTGTAGAGCGAGCCGCACGCCCCCGCCTTCGGGTCGGGCGCGCCGAACACGACGCGGGCCACCCGGGCCGCCACGAGGGCCCCGGCGCACATGGGGCAGGGCTCGAGGGTCACCACGACGGTGGTGCCGGCGAGTCGCCAGGAGCCGAGAGCCGACGCAGCCCGGCGCACCGCCAGGACCTCGGCGTGGGCGGTCGGGTCGCCGAGGAGCTCGCGCTCGTTGCGGCCCCGCGACAGCAGCTGCCCCTCGGCGCCGAGCACCACCGCCCCGACCGGCACGTCGCCTGCCGCGGCGGCCGAGGCGGCCTCCTCGAGGGCGACGGCCATGGCCTCGTCGTCGGTCACGACCCCGGACGCTAGGTCCGCCGCCTCGACACGTGGGCGGCCGTCGGCCCTGGGCCCCTGGAGCGTGTGGCGGAGGGAGTGGGATTCGAACCCACGGTGAGTTGCCCCACACACGCTTTCCAAGCGTGCCGATTCGGCCGCTCTCGCATCCCTCCGCGGCCGGGAGCAGGGTAGTCTGGCAGGAGCCCGTCGTTGGACGTGGCGGCCGGGCCCTGTGCAACGGCTCCCCGTGAACCGAGTCAGGGCCGGAAGGCAGCAGCTCTCAGCGGGTCGAGCGGTGTGCCGCAGGTCGTCTGGCCGTCACGTCGAG